>JADFSH010000054.1 GCA_022560875.1 Planctomycetota bacterium
CAAACTGTCCAGATTACGGGAGTCCAACTCGGAGGGAGTTATGACAATGCAGATCGTAATTGTGCTTTCCTACAAGGCAGTGGTGCGAGATAGCCAGTGGTGGAAGGAAAGGCTTGATCGGGTGGAATGCTGGAATGAGCAGACCGAATATGAGACCATTATTCCCATTCCACCGGGCGGAGAGATCGTCATGCGTGCATGGTGTAAATCATAATGGACAAGCGAAAATTCATCACAGCCGAACTATGGATCCTGAGTTGGAATGCCTCAGTTCAGCGGGCGAATATCTATGCCGACTCGGGCGTATCAGAAAGTCGGAAAGTATTTCGCGATTCTGTAATTGACTATGCGGAATCGTATCTGATTCCAGTGTACAAAGATCCGGTGAATGAAAATCGACATCTACAGTCAATACTCAGCCTCTCTGATTTCGGTACACAATCTGGTCATCTCCTACTCACATCTGAAGGGTATCGAATCGGCATCGCCCAAAAGCTCTTGAATCTTCAGCTGAAATATCTCTGGTGCCTGAGCCTGATCCCCGAACCGCCGCACTGTCCCATCGATCGCATTATCCTCGGCAAGACGGCACTCAAGGACGCAATGAACTGGACTGAGATATCGACGATTGAAGATTATCAGCGTGCAATCGATGCGGTACGGACCCTCGCCGATTCCCGTGGATTATCAATCGCTGAATGGGAACTTCAGGTATACGATCGAAGACAATGACATGCGAATGAATAAATGGCGGCTGCCTTATTAATCAAATTAGACAAGGACAAGAATCTATGGCGATTAAGATACCCGAGAAATTAAAAAAGGAGCTCGAATTCATTCGCAATGAAACACTCTTTTTGCGAGGCACTTGGCAAGCGTGGAAGTGTTTATCCCTTTCTGATTCTACGCTAGGAGCTACACTTCGGAACAAATGTCCAGTATTCAGTAATTTGGCAGCGAATGCGATGAAACGCGAAGTTGTATCAAATATTGGTCGTCTCCTCGACCGTACTAAATCCACTAGGAGCCTTCCTCACCTGCTTCAATCAAAGCTGATACATCCGGATATTGACATTTCACACTTGTCTTCAGAACTCGAACAAGTAGTAGATCAAGCCAAACCGCTACTAACTGCCCGTGATGAAGCGGTTGCTCATTCCGCCAATAATTACTCGGATCCTCGCCCAGCACCGAATTTTATCGATGATGTCATAATTTCGATCACAGTACTTGTCGAATCAATTTGGCTCACATTGTGCGATAGACATCGCGCCGTGCAGGGCAACGATTTTCAGATTGACTTAGATGCATTAAATTCTAATGAATAGTGGGAAGAAGTGGGGTTATATTCTTCTTCCAGTTCCATACCCCACCCCCTCAATGATCCTCCTTGCAATCCGTCAGCGTCACCAGCAGCGTCTTCGTCTTGAGTTCGAAGTCGAGGCCGAAGTACAGTCGCCAGGTCGTGCCGGTCTTCATGGAGGGTTCGTCGATGTATCGGGGCGGAGACGCTTTGCCGGTCATTCTGTGTTTTCGAGCTCCTCCAGCGCTTCGGCGAGGCGGTGTCCGATGCTGGTTTCCTCGTCGATGACGACCTGGGCACCGGCGTTCTCCAGCTCGTTGCGATGCAAGTGGTAACGCAAACGGGCAATGATCGGGGTGTGGGGGGCGAGGTCGTGGATGTGTTGGATGATCGTGCGCGAGGTTTCGGGATCGGGGATGGTGATGATCACGGCGGCGGCGCTGGTCAAGTTCAGGTGCTCGAGCACTTCGCCGGCCCGGGCGTCGCCGATGCGGGCGTCGAAGCCGAACCGCTGGGCGGCGCGGACGAGATTGTGGTTCAAATCAACCACGATGACGCGCTCCGCGATGTGGCTCAGCGACTCCCCGACCGTCGATCCGGATGGGCCAAAGCCGATGATGACAATATGGTTGTCGTGGGGTTCGGCCGCCTCTTCGCGCGGAGCGGCGGCATGGCGGACGATGCCGAGGCGTTCGAAACTCCCAATACTAAAGTTTGAAATACGCGAGGCGTTGGTGACGAGAAAGGGCGTCAGAAACAGCGTGACGATGGTGGAGGAGATGACGAGCATGAACAGATCGTGTTCGAGAAAGCCGGTCGTGACGCCGTCGATTGTGCGCTGCCGCGCGATTTCGGCGATCACGAAGGAGAACTCGCCGACCTGGGCGAGGCACAAGCCGGCGGCGAGGGCGTGGCGGTGGGTCTGGCCGAGCAGACGCATGATGCTCCAGACGATGATCGCCTTGCCGATGACGATGGCGAGCACGAGCAGGACGACGGCCCCCCAGTTGGCGGCGATCCAGGCGGGATTGCCCAGCATGCCGATGGCGCTGAAGAAGAGGGTGATGAGGAGGGTACGCAGGGCGGAAATGTCGGCACGGATCTGGGTGGCATAAGGCGATTCGGCCATGAGCATGCCCGCCACGAACGCCCCGAGGGCGGGGGAGAGGCCGAGATCGTGAGCCGCGACCGCCGAACCGAAGCCCAGGACGATGGCGAGGAGAATGGGCAGATCGCGATAGCCGCGCAGGGAGCCGACGTTCAGCAGCGGCGGGACGATGTAGTTGAGCAGGATGAAGAAGACGCCGAACAAGAGCATCGCCGCCCCGAGCGAGCGACCGACGGCGAGGGAGATCTGCCCTGCGCTGCCGCCGTCGTTCATGATCGTCACCAGTAGTATGAGCGGGATGACGGCCATGTCCTGCACGAGCAGAACGCCGAGGGATGTGCGCCCGCGGATGCTGTCGAGGCTGGACCGGGCCACGAGCATGCGAAGCACGCAGGCGGTTGATGAGAGGGCGATCATCGCCCCGATGGCGAAGGCGGGGCGGGCTCCGAGGCCCAGGAGCAGCGCTCCGCTCCCGGCGAGCAGGAGCGTTATCACGACCTGGGCGCTGCCTCCGAAAAGCCCGAAGCGACCGGTGCGGCGGAGACGCTTCCAGGAAAACTCCAGCCCGATGGTGAAGAGGAGCAAGGTGACGCCGAGTTCCGCGAGGGTCTCGACCGCTTCGGGCGAGCTGATGAGGCCGATGGTGTTGGGCCCGAGAAGCATGCCCGCGACGAGATAGCCGAGTATCGCGCTCTGACGCAGCCACTCGGCCAGCGCGCCGAGCAGCAGCGAGGCGGAGAGAAGCACGACGACATCGAACAGGATGTTCCACATAAGAGGGGCGTACCGCGAGTCTGAAGGTCAAGCATTGTCATCGACCAACGGCGAATGCTTCAGAGAGATAAAACGAACCAAGGATATACGCGGGCTTTGTGGGCTCTTATTGTGAGATGCTTATTCGCCACCCTTGTAAACCTTGCCGCCCTTCATGACGAACCGCACATTCTCCAGCAGCGTGACATCCTCCAGCGGGTTGCCGGCCACGCCGATGATGTCCGCTAGCTTGCCCTCGGCGATCACGCCGCGATCATCGACGCCGAGCAAATCCGCGGCATGGATCGTCGCGCTGCGTATCGCCTCGATCGGGCTCATGCCCTGCTTGACATAGACCGCAAACTCCCGGGCGTTGTCGCCGTGGGGATAGACCGCCGCATCCGTGCCGAAGGCGATCTTCACGCCGGACTGGATGGCGCGGCTCAGGCTCTTGCGGGCCAGGGGCAGAATGTATTCGGCCTTGGCCCGAATCGGGGGCGGCAGATTATCGAGGTTGATCGCATCGACGAGATAGGAAGTGGGGACAAGATACGTCCCCCTGGCTTTCATGAGGCTGATCGCCTCGCCATCGAGCATCGACCCATGTTCTATCGACGCGACCCCCGCGCGGATCGCGGCAATGATGCCCTCTGTGCCGTGGGCGTGAGCGGCGACTTTCAAACCGTGCCGGGCCGCTTCCTCGACGATGACCCGCATTTCCTCCTCGGAGTATTGCTGGGCCCCGACCGAGCCTTCAAAGGAGAGCACCCCTGCGGTGGCGCAGATCTTGATGACCTTCGCCCCGTGCTTGATCTGGTAACGGGTGGCCCGGAGGACTTCCGCGACGCCGTCCGCAATCCCCTGCTCCGGTCCCTGTTCGAGAATGCCCGGGGCGTAGCCGGTGGCGTCGCAGTGGCCGCCGGTGATGCCCAGCGAGTGACCGGCGGGGAACATCCTGGGTCCGGCGACGATGCCGTTGTCGATGGCCCGCATGAGGGAGATGTCGGCGAAGCCGCCCGCCCCGACATCGCGGACAGTGGTGAAGCCCGCCAGCAGCGTGATCATGGCATTGCGCGAGCCGCGAAGGGCGGCATCGGCAGCGCCTTCCCGGACGGCGCGATTGACCCAGTCGCCTTCGAGGTCGTAGCACAGGTGGGTGTGCATATCCATGAGACCGGGGAGCAGGGTCATGTCGCCGAAGTCGAGGATTTCAGCATCATCGGGAAGCTCGGCGGGATTGACGGCAGTGATTAGCTCGCCTTCGATGACGATGACCGCGGGCCGGATGATCCTGCCGGTCTCGACATCGAGCATGCGATCGGCCTTGAGCACCACGCTCTGGGCGAATGCGGTGGAGGCAATCAGGCCGGCCAGTCCGGCGGCGAGGGAATATGTGATGAGCGGGCGTAGCTTGGTCATTGATCTCTCCTGTAGGGCGGTAGGGTCAGATTGGGCTGGTGCTTAGGATACGTCGAGCCGCGTGATCCTGAAAGCAGGAAAATGACAAGGGAGCAGCGGCTCTGGCTCAAGTCGGGGGCTGTTCGTATGATGCCCGCCAAATGGCAATGGGGGAGAAGGAATGCATCCATGAAAGTCATTGTTTTTGTGTGCGGGTTTCTGGTGTGGACGGCGGGGCTGGGGGGATTGAGCGGCTGCGCTGCGAGCCGGTCCGAAGCCGCCTTCGAGGTCATCGCCAACATCAAGACCGGCGACAACCCGCACGGCATATGGTTCGACCGGACCCGGGACCTCGCGTATGTCGCGTGCAGCGGGGCGGATCAGATTGATGTCATTGACTGTCGCACGCTCAAGGTGATTGATTCACTTCCCGCCGGGAACGTGCCGCTGGATGTGGTGGCCTCGGCGGATGAGCGTTACCTGATCGCCACCCAGTTTCAGGGTGAAGAGTTGATCAAGTTCCGAAGAATCGGCGGCCCCATCGAAAAGAGATGGAAGGTGGGTGAAGGGGGCTCGCTGTTTGCGCCGCGGCATAATAGTGATCTCGTTTATCTCACCTGCGAGTTCGCCGACCGGCTGGTGGTGTTCGATCGCCGCGCGATGGAGATCACCGCGAGCTACGAGACGGGCGACCAACCCTATCCCGCGGCGGTGACCAAAGATGGGCGTTACGCGTTCGTGCCGAACAAGGGCGACAATTCAGTGACCGTGATCGACCTGACCATCGGCCAGACCATCGCCACCATCGCGGTGGGGGAGCAGCCCCAGGGCGGAGCCCTGACCCAGGATGACCGGTATTACATCGTCGCCGAAAGCGAGCAGGATTCCGTGGCGTTCATCGACGCGATCACCCACGAGGTCGTGGCGAGGATAACGGAGGGCGTGGGGCGCAGGCCGTTTGCCGTGGCGGTGACCCTGGATGGAACCTACGGCATCATCAACAACGCGGGGGGCTCGACGGTTTCCATCCTCGACATCGCCCGTGAACAAATCATCGGCGAAATCGAAACCGGCGAGCAGCCGATCGTGGTCCGCATGCACCCCGACGGCAAACGGATTTTCGTCTCCAACGAAGTCAGCGGCACGGTGACGGTGCTGAAGCAGCGGCAGAATTAGGGCAGATTACCTTTACCCCAGGTTTCGCCAGGATGCTGTATCTGAGTGTCGAACGCCTCGCCGTCATTCATCGTACCGGTGTCATTTAAAGTACAGGTCCAGTTATTTTTCCGTAGAAAAAATGACTTACCGCTTAGCGACATGTCATTCGGGACAGTGGGGCTGTTGAAAAAGTCTCGCCTTGCGCCAAACGCCCTTGTTTATTGCCTCAAAATTGAGGCTCCTGTCTACAGAATCGTCGTTGAGTTGATTTTTTCAACAGCTCCACTGTCCACAGTTATCCCGACCCTACAACTCAAGTGACCAGATCGCCCAGTCACCGCCACGATTCGAGACGAAAAACACCCATTTGCCGTTGGGGCTCACGACCGGATTGGAGTCGATCGACCCGTTAACAGTGAGCGATTTGAGCCCCGTGCCGTCCTCGTTGATGATCCAGATGTCATCATTGGGGCGATTGGTCGAATCAACGCCCTCCATTGATGTGAAGACGATTCGAGTTCCGTCCGGCGTCCAGGTCGGGAACGAATACGGGTCGAATAGCTCGGGATCAAAATCTTCTAACTCCTTGGCGGTGAGTTGATCGCAATACAAGGCGAGAATTTCCTCGGCGCGGGTCGTCAGTTGCGTTGGCGACGTGCCGTCGCTTGAGATCACCCAAAGATTTCGATCCTCGCCAATGTAGGCAATTTTCGCTCCGTCGGCGGAGATCCGCGGCTGGGTGCCGTTCTTCAATTCGGTCGGGAAGCGACCGCCACCGTACGTCCAGATTTGGCTGATGCCCGAATCCGGGTTGTAGATGCAGAAGGAAATAAGGCCGTTGTAGCCCATGGAAGGAGACAACGCGATGCCTTCACCCGGGACGCGATAGATGTCGCGGATCCCGCCGATCTGGCCCAGTTCGATTTGGAGCAGGTCCGCCGCGTTCGGGCGTCGGCGGTTGGATGCGAAAATCAGGTTTGCGCCGTCCGACGTGAACGCAGGGTCGAGATCGTGATAGTTGCCCTGTCGGATGTGTTCGATGCCGCCCGCCCGAGGATCGCCGGTAGTGTCCGAGAAGTCGATCCTGATCGACTTGATGTTGCAGGATTGCAGCTTGATGATGTTGTTCGCCTGTGGGGCGACGGCGGCGGGAGCATCCTTCTGGGGGATGGCCTCGGCGAAGACGAGTTGATACCCGTCAGGTGAGATCGCCATGCCCCTGATTCCCGATTTCTTGTCGATGCGATCGAAGACGCGGCTGACGATGCCGCTGTCGTCACCGGTCGTTTCGCGCCAAGCCCGGACATTTCTCAACTTTCCGACAAACGAACGCAGGTCGGGATCGTAGACGACGATCAACTGCTGTTGAACGACGTACTCATTGGTCAGGGTCAGCCGCACCTCATGCACGCCCTTGCTGTCGGTGGGCATATTCTCAAGTTCGCGAAGCGTCAATTCCTTGATCAATGGCTGATAATTGTTCCGCTCGGCCTTGAACAGAAAGGCCACCGTATCGCTAGTCCGGCTCAGCCGGAGGCTTTCGGTGATCTTACTGAATCGGTACTGCTTGCCCGTCTCCCCGCCAGTCTTGATCTCGGTGATCGTACCCGTCGCATCGCGCGGATTTGTTAACACCGCCACTTTCAGACCATCGTTGCATCCGTACAGAAGGCACATCGCCGCTACCAGGACCGCGCACGACAACTTAGAACCATGTATTCCGTTTTGCATTGAGTAATCCTCCCATGCATCATGAACCGACATTTTCCATGTGACCTTCACCCGGCTCCACCGCCGAGCTTTCCGGGTACGAGTGTAATGCCCCCCTTCGGAAACACAAGTTGCAGCCGCTTGCTCGTGACCGGAATCGACGGGGGCCGGGGGTGAAGGGCCGTGTCGGACCCAAGACGGCGGTCGGGAGGCCCTGTCGGGGGGGCTTGGGCAGCGGTGGGGACAGACTGACATCGCAGACCCCCGACCAACTCCCTTATAGTCGCCCCCGATGAAATCGGGATGAAGGTGTCCGTGCTACCCACCTGCGTGCCGCCAATCGCTATCGATAAAGGGAGCCTGCACTAATTCCGCATCACATTTTCGACCCTTGATACCGCGAATTCTCGATGACGCCCCAGTGTTTGCCCGGCGTTACTCACCCCGTCTCCAATCGCGGTGCTCCCGCATCATCGTGTCCACGTCATACTCTTTCGCCTGCATGCGGTCAATAACCTCCTGCTTCACATCGGCCCCGGCGAGCGTGCGATACCACGCTTCGGCCATGATCTTCATGCCCAGTTCGTTGGGATGAAGCTCATCATCATCATAAGAGTCCGGGATCGTCCCGGAGATTAGTCTGGCGCGAGAAAAGACCCACCAACCCTTTAGTCTTCCTCCGCAACACTTACTCGCTGCGCAGGATTTCACTCGGCTCGAACTTATTGACCCGACGTGCCGTCATGTAGCACAAACCGATGGTGAACAGCAGGAGCATTGAGGTCATTGTGGCGAGAACCACCGGATTCAGCGGAGTTATGCCGTAGAGCCAGCCGGCCAGGAATCGGGTCAGGACGGTGGCTCCGACGAGGCCGGCGATAATCCCGATGGCGACCGGGAACAAGCCTTCCCGCATCACCAGCTTTGTCACATCGATGGCCTGGGCGCCGAGCGCCATTCGCACCCCGATTTCCCAGCGCCGACGCGCGAGCTGATACCCAAGTACGCCGAGCATCCCGATGGACGCCATGAACACTGAGACGATGGCGAACACGACGATGAGCAGCATTTGTGCCCGTGTCTCGGAACCAGACTCCTCATATCGCTCGTCCATCGTACCCATGACATCTGCTGACACATCCGCGGGATCGATTTCCGCGATGGCCGCCTTCACCACACCGGCCATTTGTTCCGGCGAACCTTCGATGCGCACCGCCAATTGCCGTAAGGCCCGATCTCCAACCGTGTAGTAATGGGGCGCAGGTCGCTCCTGCAGGCTGTTGACTTTCACGTCGGCCATGATCCCGACGATCTCCAGGCCGACCGGGATCGGATAACGCTGGTCCCAAGTTGAGGGATCGGTGATGGTCCTCGCATCCTGCGTGCCATAGTAAAAGATCCGACCGAGGGCGCTTTTTCCGGGCCAATACTGACGAGCCATCGTCTCGTTGATGATGACGGGGAACGACTCTTGCTGCTGCAACCTCAAGGCCTGCTCCTCAGGCATCCCCTCGTAGCGGCTGTTATCCATTGCCAGCACGTTCTGCTGGATATCCTCGACACTGAAAAAACGGCCTTCTATCAGACGACAGCCCAGCGCTTCAAAGTATCCCTGCCCGGCGAAAGTCCACACCGCGGTATCACCCTCTCCCGGCAGTGGGACCGGGCGCTCGGGGATGGTGATATCGCCCTGATTGCTGCTGCCGCCCGCGAGGGGAAGACTGCTCACCACACCCGCTGCAATAACGCCGGGGAGGGCCTCGACTTGATCGACGATCTGCTGGATCAATGCGGTATAAGCTGGCCCGTTGTTATATTTGGTGTTGTACGGCAGGGTGTTCACTTTCAGCAGAAGCAGGTTACTACGGTCGAAGCCGGGATCGATACGCGACAGATTGCGAAAGCTCATCACCATCAACCCGGCACCCACCAGCAGCACCAGTGCGGTTCCAATCTCGGCCGCGACGAGCGTTCGCATCGTTTTCGCGTGGCTGAGTTGAGAGTGGCCGCCGCGAAACTTGAGAAACATCCCGAGATTCAGACGTGAAGCGCGATAAGCCGGCAACAGGCTCGCCACCAGCGCCGCGACGATTGCCAGGAGAAAAGAAAAACCCAAGGCCGTGAGATTCAACTCCACCTGGTCCATACGTTGAATGTTGCCGGGCATATATGCCACCAGCGCTCGGATTCCGCCCAAGGCGACCAGCAGGCCGAGTCCGCCCCCGATCAGCCCGATCAGGCCGCTCTCGGCTAACAGTCTGCGCAGGATCTGCCCCCGGGTAGCGCCCAGCGCCTGGCACACCGCTATCTCGCCTTCGCGCGCGGCGCCCCGGGCGAGCAGGAGGTTGGCGATGTTGGCGGTCGCGATGAGCAGCACGAACGCTGCCGCGGCCCAGAGCAGACGCAAACCGGCCCAATACTGGTCGCGGGCCAGTTGCTGAATGGGAATGAGGCTGACCGCCTGGGCGACGGCCTTGGGATCGCTTTGCGCGGTGTTCTGGATGAGGATGGTCGCCTGGGCCTGAGCCTGCTCAAGGGTGACGCCCGGCTTCAGGTGACCCAGAACCGCGAGCCCGTACATGCCCCGATTGCCATACCCCCACGTGCTGCGCCCGAAGGGGATCAGCACCTCCGGGGAAAACGTACGCAGATCGTCTTGGCGTAAAATCGAGGGTATTTCAAACTCCCGCCCCAGCACCCCGACCACAGTGAATTCTGCCGGCAGCCAGCCGCGCGGGCCGCCTCGATGGTTCGTATGGAACATGGTCAACGGAATCGTCCGTCCGATCACCTCGGGATCGCTCCCGAGGTGGCTCTTCCAGAGACTGTCGGAGACGATGATCGAAGTGGCCTCAAGATCATCATCCTCTTCTGGAGTAAACACGCGGCCCAGTTGCATCCGCGCCCCCAGCATGTCGAACATGGTGGATGTGAAAAACAGACCCTGCAAAGAGTGAGATTCCCCGTCGCTTTCCAAGTACAAGGCGCTGGTGGCGAGAGCTCCTAGTTGATCAAAGGCATCGATCTGGTCGCGATAATCAAGGTAGTTTGGGAAGGAGAGTATGCCCGCCCATTGCCCACCCTTGTATTGGTCCACGATCTGAACGACGCGTGACGGATCATCCACGGGAAGCGGACTGAGCAGGACCGCATCCACGACGCTGAAGATCGCGGTGTTCGTGCCAACCCCCAGGGCCAGAGTCAGGACGGCTGCAAAGGTAAAGCCGGGATTGCGACGAAGCGTTCTCCCGGCAAACTGCAAGTCTTTGGCGAGGCCCATGATAATCTTCCTGAAGTGAATAACTCCCAACCGGTGAGTTACTTGGATAACGGGGTTTCCAAACGCGACTTAGAATACCTGAATGGGATGGAGAGTACAAAACCTTCAGCCTGAGAAAGCGCGGGTCAGGACTTGGGGCATGGGCTTGAAGACTTGGCCGACATTTCCTATCTGATCTTCGCCCGTCACCATCGCCGAGCTTTCCTAGCACGAGTGTAACAACCCCCGGGAACCCAAATTGCAATCGCTTTCTTCTGACCGTAATCGACGGTGTCGGGGTCCGTGCCACCTGCACTCCAGGGCGACTTCCGGGGCGATTGAGCAGGACAAAGCGCCGAGCGTGCATTGGCCCGGCGCTATTCCCCCGGGTTCCCCCGTCTCCAGTTGAGGTATTCCCGCATCATCGTGTTCACGTCATACGCTCGCGCCCGCATGTTGTCGATGACCTCCTGCTTCGCGTCGTCGCCGGCGAGGGTGCGGTACCACGCCTCGGCCATGATCTTCATGCCCAGTTCGTTGGGATGAAGCTCATCATCTGAATAGGAATCGGGAAACGTGCCGATGGTGAGCGACCAGGTGTCGGGGCCTTCGTGGATGAAGTCGTGGCCGCGACGGAGGAGGGCCTTGAGGGCGAATCGCTCGTTGCCGACCTCCGGCTCCACGGGTTTCTTGTAGATGTGCATGCCGATGATGACATGCTCGATGCCGAATCCGTGCAGGCGCAGGGCAAGTTTTTCGATCGCGTCGGCGCCGATAGTTATGCCCTGCTCATCCTGGATGTTCTTGACGGGACCGCGCAGATCGAAGGTGAATTGCAGCGATTGCTGGCACAGGGCGATGGTGGGGGGAGGCGCATCGTTACGCAGGCGGGGGTTTTCGCCGAAGAAATCCCGCAGCATGGGGGTGACGGTGCGCTCGTAGCCTTCCGAACCCGGTTCGTCGATCCACGTCTGAACCGGCGATCCGCCGATGACCGCATTCAGTATGTGATAGATGCGTTTGTGGTCCGTGTGCTCATCAAGCATGTCCTGAAGCATGGCCGGCCAGGCGTAGGATGTCGAGTAGCCGTTGATGAGGATTGATTTTTCTATGCCGTCCAGCCAGGGCAGAGAGTGTGTCGCATCGGCGCTGACCGCGTCAGGCTGCGTCGATTGCGTTTGCGTGAGGGCAGTTGCCCGCCGCGGGATGTACAAAACCGATGCGAGGATAATTCCGGTAAGGGCAAGCGCCGTAGACATTTTCATCGTCACACTCCTTCAATGAAGAAAACTTCGACAGGTTTCAAAGCATTCCCGATCTGAAGGAGATAATAGTGGAACCCCTTGGAACGTGCGAGAAGCGGGGGTAGAAAGACGGGGATGGGGGGTCCGGGGTCCGGGGTTCCGGATTCCGGGGGTTTACACCCCGCCTCCGAAAATCAGGTCGCTGCTGGCGAAGGTGGAGCCCGTGTTCTGGGCGAGGGCAATGACATTCTCAAGGGCATTATCGAGAATGGGTTCGGTCAGCAGGCTCAACTGATGGGGAAACATCGAGAAGACGAGACCATCGTTGATGGCGTAACGAGCGTCCAGAACGCGATCGAAGTTTGCCAGCAAGAGTACGCGCATGAGGTCGCGGTCATGCGGCTCGATTTCCGCGACCGGAATCATGATTCGCATTCGGTCGTGCAATTCGTCGGCAAAGACATAGAGTGTCAAGTCATCGATTGATGATTGCCACATCCCCGGTTTGCTCACCAGATCGGGAAGGCGTTGCTCCAGGAGCAGACCCAGCGTGTAGTTGTTCATGACGGCAGTCGCCACCATAATCGTTACCCCACTTGTATCGACATACCGGTAATATCGAGATCTCCGGAACTTGTAAAGAAAAAAGTGTCAGGCTTCCCCGAAAAAATCACAATGACGGGGCGTCGATCAGTTGGCGTTTGGATTTTGTTCTTTTACGGTGACTAGTTGTGTGATAACGGATCCCCAGGGTGACGCGGATGGCTGCATCTTCCAGGTCGTTGACCCGTGGATAAGTCGCAGCGGACATTGCATCAATGACGAGTGCGGCTGCGCAGATAGGGCGACTGAGAAACCTGGGAAAGCAAGGCTGGATACCGGTGCGATGAGAAAGCAGGCTTTCAGGTATGGCATGAGTGTGCGGCAAGCGGTGAATTGGTGTCGCAACCGTTTCAATAACGATTCTGGTTCGTCAGTTTGGACATGAGACTTACTGCTTGGGATCGCAACTTCACATTGAGATGTGAATAGCGGAAAGGGGAAGATGAAGTGATTTCACATCTCCTTCACAACCGGGTTCACCGGCAGGTTTCTGGACATATTGGGGCAACGCGAGGACATTGTTGGGCAAGTCCCAGGTAAAACGTCGATGCCGCCAATTCCAGAGCACCCTGAAAGAGGATCGTTCGGAATCCGAATGTTAGTGTATGGTTACTAACGAATCTCATCCTGAACCCGATTCGGAGCATTCACGGGCGGTGGATACCGAGAGTTCGCAGAATCTTGGGCAGTCGGCAGAGCCGGTTAATCCGGCGGGGGCAGGAGGCCCGGCGGCCCCGGAGGGGGCGGATATTTCGGGGACTGGAATTCCAAGGGCGGGGGCCAACCCTCGCGAGAAAAGGCTTGCGATCCTTGCGTTGCTGCTGCTCGTGCCGGCCCCGAGTCTGGGGGTGGCTCTGTCGATGATGATCGACGGCACGCAGGGTACCACCCTCGGCAAGGCGGCGTACTTTCTGTCCAAGGTCTGGATCCTCGCCCTGCCGATCGTATGGACGCTGTGGGTTGATCGCCAGCGGTTGAGCCTTTCCCCGGCCCGGAAGGGGGGCTTCGGCGTCGCGTCGGGGTTGGGGTTGGTGATTGCGGTGTCGATCGCGGGCGGATTCTGGCTGTTCGGGGACCGGATCATCGACGCGACGGTGGTGCGAAATGCCGCAATCGCCAATGGCATCGGCTCGCTGCCGATCTACCTGGCGTTCGTCGCCTACCTGACCTTCGTGAACTCCCTGCTCGAGGAATTCGTCTGGCGGTGGTTCGTCTTTCGCAAATGCGAGACGCTGGTGGGGGGAGGGGCGGCGGTGATCTGTTCGGCGCTGTTCTTCACGATCCACCACGTCTTCGCCCTCAAGGCCCAAATGGACTGGACGCCCACCCTGCTCGGCTCGGCGGGGGTGTTCATCGGTGGGGCGGTGTGGTCGTGGTGCTACCTGAGGTTCCGGTCGGTGTGGCCCGGCTATGTCAGCCACCTCATCGTCGATGCCGCGGTGTTTGTCGTGGGCTGGTACTTGATCTTCGAGGGCGCGGGGGCGTGATTGAGGCGGCTGGTTCGCATTTTCCTGCGGTGTCGCGTTGGGTGGCACGGACACCTTCGTCCTGATTTCATCGGGACTCCGCAGTCAGCGGCACCCGGTACAGACTGCGGCAATGCGCTCCATACGCTCGGCGGGAGTTGGCGGGAACCCGGGGGGCTGGGGGGTGGGAAATCAGATGATTATCTTTCTCGATTTTTTTCGCACCCAGGGGATTTTCAGCTCCCCGATGATCGTCGCCCCCACGGCAATGTCGATGGAACCGCAGCGAAGAACTTTCCCTTTCCAGGAGGCTTTCGGTCCGAGCCGGACATGGCCGTCGGTCTCGACATCCCCTTCGATGGCTCCCTCACACTCGATGCCGTCTCCGGACTGGATGATCTTTGCCGCCACTCGACCCCGTTTGGTGATTTTGATCATGCCGCACGTTTGCAGGTCGTTGACGGGGAGATAGGACTTGACGAGAAGGTCTTCGACCTTGATTGCCTTGTTGCAGCCGGGGCAGGTCGTGCTCATGGTGCGCGCGGAAACATCGAGTTCCTGCCCACAAAGGTAACACCGGATGGTTTTGCGTGTTCCCGCTTTGGCCTTCGATTTCGCCATGAAGACCCTTAGCGCCTGAGTCGTAAGTGCCTAATGGAAAGTGAAACCATCCAGGAATCTCCAGAGAGGATCACCATCATTCCTATCGGTGGAAAGGGCAAGTACCAGACAGGTTATTTTGCTTTGACGGTCTCGACGAGGGGCTTGACTTCGGCCATGGATTTTAGGGAGGCGGTCTTACTGCCGACCCCGATGCGACAATGTCCATCGATGGCGGCCCCTTCGGCCATGGACATCCGGGCGGCGATGATATCGCCGGTGATCATGCCCTTGGGTTTGAGTTCGACCAGGTCTTCGGCTTCGACGTTGCCCTGGATGTGGCCTTGGACGATAACTTCTTTGGCAGAGATGGTCGCCTTGCATTCGGAGCCGGCCGCAACCTCAAGCCGGCCCTTGGCGGTGATTGTCCCGTCGATTTTGCCCAGCAGTTTGGCGGAGGATTCAAACGTCAGTTCCCCCTTGAAGGTTGCGTCGGGTCCGATGACAGTGGTGAATTCTTCGCTTGAAGTCGTCATTGCCTGCCACTCCTTTGTTCTGCGTTGCGCGATCGGATTTATTGAAAGACAACGTGTCATGATACCTGATCAGGCGAGATAGTCTTCGCTTCGGGATAACTTGTGGACTTGAATCGCATGCCATCCGTTCACGACGCTACCTGCCCCTGAATCATCATTTCGACGCCTGTCGGTCGATGAAACGTGACGGTGGTCATCGAATTGTCAATCGTTGACCAGGTTGTGCCCGAACCGGCGTGAGGCGGACCATGGCCGAGAAAACCGCATTCAATCGTCTGAAGCCCTGTGCCCGGGGGATGATGGTGTACAACATCAATGACACCTACATCGGACGCTCGCTTGATCTTTACGGCGAGTATTCCGAGGGGGAGGTCGAGCTGTTTGCACGCTATATCAAACCGGGCGATATGGTGCTCGACATCGGCGCCAATATCGGAGTATTCACCGTCTTTTTCGCCAAGACCGTGGGTGAAACCGGGGCGGTGATTGCGTTTGAACCTCAGCGACTGATATTTCAATCGTTGTGCGCAAATGTTGCTCTCAACAGCCTGACAAACGTGCTTTGCTGGCAACAGGCGGTGGGGGAGGCAAAGGGCTCGATCGTCGTACCCCTGCTCGATCAGACCAAGCCCAACAATTTCGGGGGAGTGGCGCTGGGCGGCTGGGAAACCGGTGAAACCATTCCGCTGGTGACCATCGACGACCTGAATCTGCCGCAATGCGATTTTATGAAGATCGACGTGGAAGGGATGGAGCGGAAAGTGCTTTTCGGGGCTCGGGACACGATTCGGCGCCACCAGCCGGTGTTGTATGTCGAAAACGATCGTCCGGAGGAGGCGGCGGGCCTGCTGAAATTACTGGGTGAACTGGACTACCGGATGTATCAGCACCAGCCGCCCCTGTTTCGGCCGGATAATTTCACGGGTCATCGGGAGAACGTGTTTGGCGATATTGTCTCGGGAAACGTCCTGTGCCTGCACAAGTCATTCAAATCCGAACCCGGGGGGGCTGAACTCGTGGCGCTCTGAACGGGTGGGGGCCCTTCCGGAAAAGCACCGCGGCATCAATCGAATCAAGCAACGTTCCGGGCGTTAAACTGCATACGATGGCAGCAGATCTGCAGTTCTTCCAGCGTCTGTCGGGTCTCGGCGGAAGAGAAGTCCCGATCGATCGCATCGATCGCCTTCATCGCCTTGATGGTCAGATGCCGAAATCCATACGCGAGTCCTGACCCCTTCAACTGGCTGCACAACTCCCGGACATTGACGAAGTTGTCATTCATGCAGGCACCCCGAATTTCCCGGGAAATATGATGAACTTTCTCCACGTAACGCGCGATGAGTTTGTTCATACTTTGGTCGCAAGGTCCGGGTTTCCAACTCTGGCATGACTGCGTGTCCGGTTCATCGCCCAGATAAAGCTGGAGTTGAGTGTCCATCAGATCATCGTCAAGCGGTTTGGCCATGATATCGACGGCCCCCGCCTCGCGGGCGCGGGCGATGGTTTCCGGATCATAATCCGCGGTCATGACAATGAGCGGATCGTCACCGGAAAGGGATTTGACGGATTCGATGAATTGCAAATCCCTTTCGCTTGAGAGACTGAAGCCGAACAAGGTAAGATCAATCGATTCATGAGCGAGGATGTGCAGAATCTTGTCGGGGTCGGAAGAGAATACAACACACAAACCGTGCGATTTCAGGCGTTGTTCCAGCATCAATTGATCAGGCTCGAACGGTTCGGCAATCAGCACCGAGCCATGAACTGAGATATCATTATTCTTGGGCCGGAGACTCGGGGGAGCCGCGGCATCAAGGGGCTGCCAGATGCCATCGATCGGCGAAAAGCGTTCGGTGAACTGGATCCCGATTTCATGGCAGCAATCGGCGACATGGCGACAATACCTCACAACTCCTCTCATGATCCTGAATTCCCGGGCGTTCAATTTCAGAACGAGTTGACAGACCGAGCCAATGTGCAGGTATCCGCCGTGAAGGACGGAGATACCGCCTTTCGAGACGTTCCGGCTATTGGCCAGGATGCGACTGGAGCCGCCTTCGGGATGCTCGACACTGATGGGAATGTTCGAGATACGCAGCGGGTGCCTCGTAGTTGCACGATTCATGTTACCGCTAAAATTCTCGGCTTCCTCATCCAATTGCTTGGCAATCAAACGGCTTTCTCTCACATTGAGTTTCAGGTGCTGATGAAAATATCTCATCAATCATCTCCATCGCGAATTCGCGGTCATGGCTGAGTCGATCCCGATGCTTACGCCGCGCGAGGTGAGTGGGCTTGAAGTCGATCGCAGTATTTCAGCAGTAGGTCAAGGGTGTTCACAGTCTGAGTCGAGATATGCTCGGTATCGATGGCGGCGATCGCTTTCATCGCCATCACCGTGAGATGGTGAAAGCCATATGTCAGGCCTGATCCCTTGAGATTGCTGCACAATGCTCGCACGGCGCCCCAGTCATCTTCCGCAAGGGCGATCCTGATCTGTCTGGAGACCTGATGCACTTGATCCAGATAGCGGGAGATGAGATCCTTCATGCCCGGCTGATGTTCTATCGAACTGCGGAGGGGCGCCGGCTCGTCTGACTTGTCAAGAAAGGCGACCAGCAGGGTATGGAGCAGTTCAGCATTGAAGGGCTTGATGATGACATCGTCCGCGCCGGCGTTCAATGCGGCGGACATGGTTGCGGGTCTGTCGTCCGGGGTCATGACGATAATGGGATTCGTATATTCCTGAGCGCGCATGCGATGAATCAGCCGGATGCCATCGTCCAGGAGAAGACTCAGGCCCGTCAACACGAGATCAACGTTTTCATTCTTGAGGATGCTCAGCGCGGTGCCGCTGGTCGGAACCGCAAAGATCTTCAAACCGAGCTGCTTCAATTGATGTTCCAGAAGAAGGCGATCAGGCTCGAAGTGCTCGGCAATCAATACCGTACCCGTCAGGGGTTGAGGTGCCTGATTTTCGTTGGTCAGGGCAACGTCATTTTCGATGTATACCCCCTCGACGAGAAGCTGGTCGGTATTGATTTCCTTATTGAACTGAACCCCGATCTCGTGGCAGGAACCGGAAATCAGGCGACAGTGTCGAACCACTCCCGGCAGGGCAATCGGATTCATTGCCAGATCCTTGAGGATGATCCGGCAGTCAGAATCGGTGTGAATGTATCCGCCATGAAGAAATGAGATGCCGCCCCGGGAAAGATTGCGGCCGTAAACCAGGAAGAGGCTTTTGCCACCTTCCGGATGCTCGATACACATGGGAATGTCAGCCGTGTGATAGGGGTGTCGTACGTGCGAGCGAGACGGACCGATGGCGGACGATCCCGCCGTCAGGTCAAGAGTGCTGATGAGTTTTTCACACTCGCGATCACTGAGTGAAAGTCGTTTGTGGAATCTTGTCATCGATTTCTCCCCCTCACACATGACAGGATCTGCGATTGAAGCAACGGACCGTCTGATACCTTCCTGAATGTCGAATGAGAATGGTGAGTCATGAACAAACCTGTCAGCGAGTACCAGTGAACCGGGTCCGGGAAAATGCCCGGGCGGGTGATGCACCTCAGTCAAGCCTGCTTTGCGATTTCCGATTGACGACCCTGGTTGGTGAGGCGGATGGCAGGTGCCGGGAGTCCGGGAGTCCGGGGGGCCGGGAGTCCGTCTGTGATCCGTCGAAGCTCGTTTTGTCAAACTCAACGTAATTCGGAAAGCAAATCAAACGCTTTTTCCGGGTGCGTTTATGGTTATAGTCTCACATTCGTTGTCTGCGTAATCAAATGGTTTGTGGGGGGCTGGAATTTTTCAGGCATTTTTCAACGGTATTATCAGTTCAATTCTTACCAATCGGGGGAACCCCGTCCCGAACGTCTCGAAGCGAATGTTTCTCGGACGCGTGACGGCTTGGCGGCTTACGGTCGTATTCAGCGAGGAGCGGAAAGACTACATTAAGGTATAGGAGAAAAAGAATGGTCCGAAAACTAACTGCAGTTGCACTCTCGACTCTGATGATCACCACATCGTTGCCGGCCGAGGAGACCGAGCGCCTCGAGATTATCGGAGCGGATATCCTCATCCCCGAAACCGGTCGGGTGCTTACCGGGCAGCGAATACTGATCGAGCATGGCCGAATCTCCGTCATCGAATCAGCATCCGGACGCCGGCAGGATGCTTCCACAACGCGGCTGGATCTGACCGGTTTGACCATCCTGCCGGGCCTCATCGATCTGCACTCGCATCTGCTGCTTCATCCTTATGACGAGACTTCCTGGAACGATCAGGTGCTCAAGGAATCCCTGGAGCTGCGCACCATTCGCGGGGTAATTGCGGCGCAGCGCACCCTCGAAGCGGGATTCACCACCTTGCGAGATCTCGGCACGGAAGGGGCGGCCTACGCCGATGTCGCCCTGCGTGATGCCATCAATCTGGGGATCATTCCCGGCCCGCGGGTTTTCGCGGCAACCCGGGCCATCGTCGCCACCGGTTGTTACGGGCCGTCGGGGTTCGACCCCAGATGGGACCTTCCCAAGGGGGCGCAGGTCGCCGACGGTCCGGTTGAGGTGCGCAAGGTCGTGCGGCAGCAGATTGCCGCGGGTGCGGATTGGATAAAGGTGTACGCGGACTATCGTCGCAAGCCTGGTGATCCCTCGACCCCGACGTTTTCACAAGCCGAATTGGACGCGATCGTGGATGAGGCAACGAGCGCGGGCCTGCCTGTCGCCGCCCATGCCTCGACCGACGAGGCGATCCGCCGCGCGGTGCTGGCGGGGGTGAAGACCATCGAGCACGGGTATCAGGCTTCCGAGGAAGTCCTCACCCTCATGCGCGATCACGGGGTTGTCCTCTGCCCGACCCTGACCGCCTCGGAATCCATGGCCAGATATTCAGGCTGGGACGAGACTCAAAAGGATCACCCCCGGATAACGGGCGCAAAAGCATTGATGAAACGCGCCCTCAAGGTCGGCGTCATCATCGCCTGCGGCAGTGATGTCGGGGTCTTCTCGCATGGTGATAATGCCCGCGAACTCGAACTCCTGGCCGCCTACGGCATGAAAACGGAAGAAGTCATACGGTCGGCCACCACCATCGCCGCCCGGACGTTGGGCAAGGAAAATGAACTGGGCCGAATCGCCCAAGGCTATCTCGCGGACCTTATCGCGGTGAAGGGCAACCCGCTGCGAGACATCACCGTACTCCGCAGCCCGGTGGTGGTAATCAAGGATGGAATCGTGGTGATTGATCGACGCTGAATGAGATAAGCGGTGTCGGATCAAGGGGGGAAGGGACGGGAGGCTACCCACCCAATAATGAGCCTCTCGGGACTTGTTCCGGGCAGACTTACGAACCGGTTTGCGTTACGGACACACCCCCCACGCCGCAAGAAGTGTGAGCAGGTCGGTGACGTTGACGGATCCGTCATC
>JADFSH010000055.1 GCA_022560875.1 Planctomycetota bacterium
AGATCGTCTCAGCTCTAGTATCGCCAACTCGTCAAATCCGCCCCCTCCGGCGCCGTCTCCTCAATCCGCTTCAGAATCTCATCCACGTACATCTGGTGATACCGCAGCCTTGACGTCGCATTCGGCCGCGTATGGTCCCCGTTCCAGCAATGCTCGGCGCGGCACTCGTAGTCCACGAACGCGTCCGCGGGGGGGTCGGTGAGGGTGTTGAGCATGTCTTCCACGAGGTACACCGCGTTGTTGAGGTAGTAGTTGTCCATCCCGCCGCAGTAGATGTTGATCTTGCCGCGCAGTTTGGGGCCGAGGGTTTTCCAGTCGCGTTTGATGATGTGGCCGAGGTCGTAGTTCTCCCGCCAGTACGCGGCGACGGTGTGGTCGATCTCGCCGGTCATCTTGTCCCAGAGACGCTTCGGGTAGCCGTCATCGCCCACCGGGGAATAGACCGCCTCCCAGATATCCCACTGGTCGCCGGAGCGGGAGTGCGTGCCTAATACAAGCTCGCGATGGTTGGTCTGCTCGAGGGTGGTGGAGACGTGGCCTAAATAGTTTCGCTGGCCGGGGCGGGGGGTGCGTTTCCAGTCTTCCTCGGGGTAATAGGCGTTCTTGTCCTGGTAGATATCGACCACGGTGTAGGCGCGGAAGTCGATCGGGTCCGGGCATGCCGCGAAGCAGCCGTTGAAGTCGTCGGGGTACATCACCTGCACGGCGAGGGCCTCCCAGCCCCCGGTCGAGCCGCCATAGGTGAACCGCGCCCAGCCCTCGCCGATGCAGCGGAACTGGCGCTCGACCTCGGGGATGAGTTCCTGCATGATCGCATCGCCGTAGGGGCCGAGGTTCGCCGAGTTCACGGCATACGAATCGTCATAAAAAGGATTGGCGTGCTGGACCTCGATGATGACGAAGCGGGGGAAGTCATCGCTGATCCAGTCCTGGTAGAGCTGATGGGCGTGCTCCTGCTGGATGATGTTGTAGCCGTCGAGGCTGAAGCGGTCGGAGTATTCCGGCTCAAGGTCTTTATCCGGGGGGTCGGGACGGAAGCCGCCGAAGGTGGCGGGGAAATGCCCGTGATTGACGATCAGCGGAAAGCGGGCCTCGGGATGCTCATCGAAGCCATGCGGCAGAAGCACCACCGCCCCGAGATGCATGGGACGGCCCCAGAACTCCGTGAGCAGTTTGGACTGAATGGTGATGTGCTTGATGTACGGGGTATCGACCGGCGGCTCGATGGGGGGGATGGTCTCGGTGAGCCGGATGCGGATGGTTCGATCCTCGCTCGGATCAATATGAATCTTGCGCGGCACGGAGTACACATTGCCGGGGGCGCGGTTCCAGTGCTGGCCTTCGCCTCGATCCATGGGGAGCTTGACGGTGTGGCCGTCGGCGCGATGGAAGGTTTCGTATTTGTGGAGGAGTCCCTGGATGTAGTAATCGCCGGGGGGAAGGTCGGCGAGGCTCGCCAGCGGATAGCCGAACACGGAGGCGTCGAAGATCGCATCCTCGCCGGGCTTCAGGCCGTTGACATCGATGCCGAAGATGAGCTGGGCGTCGGGGCCGTTGCCGATCTGAAATCGCGGCTCCTTGTCATTGTTATTCGAGATCAACAGAAACATGCGGCCATCAAACCCCCCGGCCCCTTCTTCAGCCTCAGATACTGAGATCCCGAACTTCAACGGTGAATCTCCCGATTGTGCGGCGGCGAATTGCGCGGGAACGAGCATGAACGCGACGAGAGCGAGCAAAACGAGATGAAGCGACATGGCTAGACCCCTCCTCGAGGTTCTGGGGATGCGTGGATGGCGGGAATCGCCGCCTACGCGATCATCATACCGATAACTCGTTGCGAATTACGACGCAAGCAGGTCCGGGGGACTAATCCGGGGGGGGAAGGTGTAATTTTTGCCATTCAGGACTTGTCCGGCGGGGTTGGATGGATCACGATAGAACAGGCGGAAAACTGGAGTCGCGCTCATGGCCGTGAAAATGGAGCTGTCTCGAATCTTCATCCGGGAGATGACGGACATGCAGATCATCGAGCTGACGGAAGTGGATGGCGAGCGCACCTTCCCCATCGTGATCGGCCTGAACGAGGCGTTCGCAATCGAGCGCCGGCTCAAGGGTCTCGAAATCCCCCGACCTCAGACCCACGAACTTCTGGCTTCGGTGATCGGGCAGCTGGGCGGGCAGCTCAAGGAGATCGTCATTCACGATCTGACGGATCGCACGTTTTACGCCAAGCTGATCATCATTCAAGATGGATTGGAGATCGAGATCGACTCGCGGCCGTCGGATGCGATCGCGCTCGGGGTCGCCGAAGGCGTGCCGATTTATGTGGCGGAGAACGTGATTGCGCAGACCGAGGCGGATGAACTGCTGAGCCTGGAACTCAACGGCGAATATGAAGTTGATGATGAAGACTACGATGATGATGATGATGATTCGGAGGAGAACTGGGGGTAGGCTCCGTGGTAAGTTCTTTCCATGCCGCTCACGACTATCAAAAATCCACTGCCGCAACGATTCATGACCCAGGATGTGCCGGGGATCGGGGGCGTCATCAAGGTGCGTCCGGAGGATTTTCTGGTTGAGGAATTGCCGCTGTATGAGCCGTGCGACGAGGGTGAGCATCTCTATCTGCGGATCCAGAAAAACGGCGTATCTCACGGTGAGATGATGGCATGCCTGAGGCGGACGTTCGGGGTCTCGGATCGACAGATCGGCTGCGCGGGGATGAAGGACAAGCAGGCGGTGACGCAACAGACGGTGTCGCTGCATCTGCATGAAGATCCGGCATCCATCGATCTCGGACATGAACGGATGACGGTGCTTTGGGCGGCGCGGCATACCAACAAGCTGCGCACCGGGCATCTGAAGGGCAATCACTTTTCCATCCGGATTCGCCAGGTTGATCCGCTGAAGGCGCCGCTGGTGATGAAACAGCTTCGAGCCTTGCAACACAGTGGGTTGCCGAATTATTTTGGCAGCCAGCGGTTCGGGGCACGGACGAACAATCATCTTCTCGGTGGATTGTTGTTGAAGGGGGATTATCAGGGGGTGCTGGATGAACTGCTGGGGACGAAAGGTTCCACCTATCCGGATTCTCAGCAAGCACGACGGGAAAAATACGACGCCGGCGACTACCGGGAGGCGATGTCGCATGGGTCCGGGGGGTTATCCGGGGGGTGGTCCGGAGGGGATCGGTCGGAGCTTGATACGCTGAGGGCACTGGAGGAGGGGAAGTCCGCCCGGGCTGCGTGTCAGCGCATCAGCCGCAAGATGATCCAGCTTTATGTGAATGCGTTTCAATCCGCGGCATTCAATCGAGTCGTCGATCAGCGACTGGATAAAGGCACGTTGGGGAAACTTGTCGAGGGAGACCTGGCCTGGAAGCATGATGGGGGGAGTGTGTTTCGGGTGGGGGCTGAGGAGCTTGCGGGTGATGAACTGGCGACGCGGGCGGCGGGGCTGGAGATTTCGCCTTCCGGTCCGCTGTGGGGTAAGCACATGACGCTTCCCGGAGAGGAAACCCTGCGGGTTGAGAGAGAAGCCCTGGATGCGGGAGGGCTTGATGAGCAGACGATGGCGGCTTCGCGTCATTGCCCGAAAGGGGCGCGTAGAACTCTCCGCGAAACCCTGGGTAATCCCGAGATCGAGTCCGGGATAGACGAGCACGGCCCGTTCATCCGCATCGCCTTCGACCTGAGCCGCGGCACGTATGCGACGGTGTTGTTGCGGGAGATTATGAAGGAAGATGCATGAACCCTGCCGTTATGCTTCAATCAGTTTGTAGGTCTGCAAGGCGCAGATGATCTGCACATCCGTGGGTGAAGTATGGTCGATCAGAACTGAGTTCCAGCCGCATTCGCGGGCGGCGTCGATGTTGTCCTGGAGATCGTCAAAGAACAGAATGTCCGAGCCGCGTATGTTCACGTTTTCTTCCAGCGCGCGGTAGATCGCTTCGTCGGGCTTGTGAAAGCCGAGTTCGTGCGAGCCGAACCGGTGTTGCAGACGCATCACCGAGGGGAATTCCTGCATACGTTGCCAATGTTCGGGGTTGGTGTTGGAGAGGGCTGCGGTCTCGAGGCCGGCATCGTGAATGGCGTCAATGACATCAGTGAGTCCCTCGTATTCGTCCACCAGCCAGGCGTAATGAATCGCGCGGATGTCATCGGGTGAATACAGCCCGTTCAGGGTCGCGCTGACGCGCTGAAAATATTCAGGGGTGTCCAGGCGACCCGTCTGGTGCAGAACATTCAATTCACGTCGGGTTTCGATTTCGCGCTGCAGCACTCCCTCGATGCCATCCCGCACGGGAAGCCCGGCCCGCCGGCAGGCCTCCAGCCACGTGCGACAGATACGGATTATCACTCCGCCGAGATCGAAACAGACGAGTCGGATGGTTTTGTGAGGCATGACGGACATGGTAGGGTCGAATAGGGCAAACGAGGCGCTTCAGGAATGCGTGTGAGTTGAAGGCCCCTGCTGCCGGTATCGGGACGAACTCCAGGCGGTTTTTCATGGTTCCCTTCCGCCTAAGTCGGACCGCCATAACCTACGAGCCGTGAGCGCAAGCGATCGGTCCACTTTGCGTTTGACATTCACACCAGATGAATCCACCCACACGAATTCCTGAAGACCCTGAAAAATTGCACCTTAGAGACCCAGATCGAGGATTTGCTGGGGCGAAGGAAACAGAGAGGGATAAATTATTGATCTTTGAATAGTTAGTTTAATCTGCTTGAACTCGCCCATCTCGCCGGGCAGGGCAGCAACATCGACTCGCACGAAAGCGGAGCGGCGGGCAGCAGTGCGTTGTGCGTATGCGTCGTGCGTCGTGGGGAATTGGTCGGCACTTTGTGAGGGGGATGAGGTATCCGGGACACTAGGCAGCGAGAGGGAGCAGTCGGAAGTTGTCAGGCTCATTGTCACCTTCCGGCAAGGCTTGTGTTTTCCGTGTTTTCTGGACACTCAAGCAGATTAAACTAACTATTCAAAGATCAACAGACCAATCCACCCCCCCCGATTTCCTGAAGACCCCAAAAAAGAACAGCACGGCTCGTCGAGCCGTGCCGGGTGAGGATTTGTTTTTCGACGGTTCCGCTCAGGCGGACTTCTTCTGCTGCTTGCGCTGCTTGTTGACCTCGCGGCGATGCTTGAAGAAGTCCTTGAGGAGTTGGGCGCATTCTTCGGCGAGCACCCCCCTGATCACTTCCGGCCGGTGATTGAGTCGCTTGTCGAAGGGGATCTTGTAGAGGGAGTGGCACGCCCCGGCCTTCGGGTCGGTCGCCCCGTAGAGAAGACGGCCGATCCGGGCGTTGATCATCGCCCCGGCACACATCGTACAGGGCTCAAGCGTGACCGCGATCGAGCAGTCGTTCAGCCGCCAGTCTTGTAATGCCCGGCCGGCCTTGCTCACCGCCAGAAGTTCCGCATGGGTCACGGGATCCTTCGTCGATTCACGGAGATTGAAGCTTTCCGCAATGATCCGGTTGCCCCGGTACACCACGGCTCCCACCGGCACTTCTTCGATGGCCGCGGCTTGCCGGGCCAGTTCAATAGCCCTGCGCATCATGGCGAGGTCGATCGTCGTGACCAGGGACTCCTGGTCAGATGTCAGTCGAAGTTCGGGCATGAAGCCGAATCTCCTGAAAGGTCCGAGTACATGTCGTCCGAGGCTGGACAACGAAAAGCATTTTGTCGGACGGGTTATTGATACCATTTGCCGTCACCTCCACCATCGGTTTGATCGTTTTAGGTCTACTTTGTGTCCTCGTCGGATGAGCGAGACTCTTCGGATTGTGCGGCTTCATCCGACTGCTTGGTCAGGGTAGCCTGCTTATCGGGATCAGGCTTATCGGCGTCGCCTCGTTTTCGCTGTTTCCATGAGAAAATAGATCCTTCCGCGACTTTCGATGCCGGGGCGATCCTCAAGAGCACGATGCCGAGTTCATACAGGCCGTACAGCGGCGCGAGCATCACGAGCATGGAAAGGGCATCGGCAGGCGTGATAATAGCTGACACCACGCCGCAGATCAGCAGCGCGTATTTTCGATTCTTTTTCAGCCAGGCGGGGCTGGCGATACCGACCCATCCCAGCAGCAGCACCACCAGTGGCATCTGGAAGGCGATGACGATTCCGACCATGAGGATCAGCACAAAGCCGATGTACCGGCTGA
This sequence comes from Planctomycetota bacterium, assembly GCA_022560875.1. Classification (GTDB taxonomy): domain Bacteria; phylum Planctomycetota; class Phycisphaerae; order Phycisphaerales; family SM1A02; genus JADFSH01. Next base: position 6,174 of record JADFSH010000055.1, read on the forward strand.
TATGAAATTGCTGGCTGATAATCGATTCCGCCGGGGGAGGTACTTCGATGATCTGTATCGCGCCGTCCTCATCGAGTACCGAGCCGTACAGTTTCTGGTCCGTTACGAGAAGCCAGAGATGATCGGCTTCGGGCGATTCCGGGTGCTGATAACGAAGTTCAATAGGATCAGCCTTCTCGATGATGGCCTGGATCCGAGGGTCGATCGGAGGCTGGTCGGGGCCGATCTTGAGATTGGTTCCGATGCCCACCAGCACGTAGAGCATCAGCGGCAGCATGACGAAGTACATCAGGGCCACCCCACACACCGTGAGAATCGCACTCCCGGGAATGAGGAGATACACAAACCGCCTCTCACGCTGATAGAGCCCGGGGCTGATAAACAGCCAGACCTGCCAGAGCAGCCACGGTGCCGACAGGAGAAGGGCAGCGATCAGGCTCAGCTTGATCTGAGTGATGAGGATTTCCGGAGGGCTGAGAGCCTGGACCTTGTTGGGTAAGTCATAGGCCTTCAGAACGCTATTAAGGGGCAGAACCAGCCATTCAATGAGTTTCGCACTCATCAGAAAGGTGAGGACGGAAAGTGGAATGGGCAGGGCCAGCGAGAGAAGAATCCTATGCCTCAGTTCCTCCAGATGATCTCCGAAGCTCATGAGTTGGTGATCAGTTTGATGCTGCTTTTTCGCCATGCCAAGGGGGGTTTCTCAGGGATTGAATGAGATGTTTTTCCAGATTCATACCGACCTTCAGGTTGAGGGAACCTAAAAATAGGCATTGATTCTCGACAGGGTAACGCGATGTGTCCATCTAAACAGTCAATGAACGGTCAATTTGGGCCGGATAATATAGAGTTGATTGAGCGAGCTCGTTCCGGCGATCGTGACGCCCAACAGGAAGTCTGGCACACCCATCGTCGATGGGTGGCGGCCATCATTCTCGCCCATCGTCCCAGATCGGTTGAAGTGGATGATTTGATGCAGGAAGTGGCTCTCAAAATCGTTTCCAAGTTTTCGACCCTTCGGGAGCCCGCGGCGTTCAAGCCCTGGCTTCGTCAGATCGTGATCAATATCTGTCGGGGTGCCGCACGCAGTCTCAAACCGACATTGCGATTCAATACGTCGGAGCGGGATGATGCGGATGGCGTGGACAATACCAGGATTAGTTTGCCCAGTTTGTCGGACAAATTGAGTGTGGGGCAAGTTGAGCAATGGGAGGCGGCAAAAAAGCTGCTTGATCAGGCCATGTCCCTGCCCCCGGAATATCGCGAACCTCTGATACTTCGCTGTGTACGCTCGATGAGCTACCTGCAGATCAGTGAGATAATGGGTCTTCCTGTCACCACGATCGAGACGCGTCTGGCCAGGGCCCGGCGCATGCTCCGTGAGGAAATCGGAGATGAGATTGTGATGGAGGGATTGCCTTGATGATACGTCTTCGAAAGGTGCCTCCTGCACACAACGAGGACTGTTTGCCTTGTGGGAATAGTACTATGGATACCAAAGACCGTGTGACATTTGAGAACGACGAGCATCAACCGGTTGTCCCTGACCATGAAATCCTGATCGGTCGAATCGTCGATGGCGAGATTGACGCTGATGACCAACAACGATTTCGAGCCATGGCTGAAGAGAGGCCGGCACTGTGGCGCACTCTGGCCATGCGCCAGAGCGACATGATGCAACTCTCAAAGCAGGTCGAAAAGGAAACCGCCGGGGTTGAGAACATTGATTTGCATCGGTGGCGGGTTCTGCCTCATCGTCTGACCTGGCCTCTCTTGGTATCGGGTTGGGCGGCGATGCTCATTATTTCGCTCACCTGGGGGGTGATAGCGCTGACGGGAAGTGGCTCACAGACTGACCTTGATCACATCGGTAACCCAGGATCCAAGTTCACAAGACCTCAGATTGAGTTGACGGCGCCGGAGCATCTCACGCAGTATCAGAATCTCGCGACGTGGGTGATTAATGAATTCCAGTCGTCACTCCTCGATACTCATCTTCTCGATGACGGCAGTATTGAAATTTTCTATATGCGCCGGATTGAGGAAAAAGTCACACTCGAACCTGATCTGGCCGCCGAACTCCTCGAAGCGATGGAAAACGACGAACAAATACCGCCTGAACTGCTGAATCGGCTGCTTGAAGCCCAGATTCAGCGGATGGTTCAAGACAACGAGCCGACGGCCAGTGAAAGTTGATCGGTAGCGGGCAGATCGGGTTACGACCATCAAATAAATTGTCCGGGGCATGATGTTTCCGATGCCAGAGGTCCGGCTGCTATACTTCGGTTACCAATAGCAAACTGACCTTGATGTCTACTCGCCAGGATTATTATCAACTGCTCGGAGTCAAACGCGATGCCACCGTTGCGGAGTTGCGCAAAGCGTATCGCAAGCTCGCGCGCAAATATCACCCCGACGTGAACAAATCCCCGGAAGCTGACCGGCGCTTTACGGAAATCTCCGAAGCGTATGAAGTGCTTTCCGATGTTGAAAAACGAAAAACCTACGATCGCTTTGGTCATGCCGGTCTTGGCTCCGGCCCGACATCGGGGGGGCCGGGAGGGGGGTTCCGGCATACCTGGTCCGGACCCGGAGGAGCGCAGCCGCGAAGTACGGTGGATGTGGAGAGCCTCTTTGGGGAAATGTTCGGCAGTGGGGGTGGATCTCCCTTCGGATTTGGCGGGTTTCAACCCGGGCCGGGAGGTCCGGGGGGCGTGCAGGCACAACCACCCCCCCAAAAAGGACAGGATCTTCTTCACCGTCTCTCCCTGAGCTTCATGACCGCCGCCTCGGGAGGCGAGGAGCACGTACTCATCAATATGGGGAGCAGCCGACAAACCATCACCGTAAAAATTCCGCCCGGCATCGAGGATGGCGGGAAGCTGCGAGTCAAGGCAAAGGGTCAAATGTCACCCAACGGCGGCCCCCCCGGTGATCTCATCATCACGGTTAATGTCGGGAAACATCCGCTGTTCAGGCGAGAAGGCCTTGATATTCTGGTTGACGTGCCGATCACCATCGCCGAGGCCACGCTCGGGGTGACCGTCTCGGTGCCATTGCTTGCCGGATCGGTGGAGATGAAGATCCCATCGGGAGCTTCCAGCGGGCAGAAGCTTCGCATCAGGGGTAAGGGTGTTGACGACGGCAAGGGCAGAATTGGAAATTTTTTCGCGGTTATACAGATCGTCGCTCCGGATTCACTGAGCGATGAAGGCAAGCAGATGATGGAACAACTTTCCCGGGAGTTGAAAAATCCAAGACAATCAGGACCATGGGTCGATCGTACCGTCAGGAAGTCGGAGTGAGGTTGATCGCCTCCGAGCACTGCGTTTCGCGTAACAAGTGGAAAGGGACTAGAGACTTTGCTCAAAACCCAGCACCGTTTTTTTCGAAGCGTCCTCATCGCCTGCGACACGACGATGCTGGTGATTGCGGTCGTGCTTGCCTATCACCTTCGGTTCTCCGTCCTGGTCGATTATGCACTTCCGGACGATAGCTCCTTTCGTTACAGCACCCACGCCATACCGATTTTGGCCGCAGTCCCGCTCATGCTGCTTACCCTGCTGATGATGGGTTTGTACCATCCCCGTCGAGATCAACGCTTCTATTACGAGGCGGTGGTGATTCTCAAGGCGACCGCCATCGGTTTGGGCCTGACTATCGCCTTTCTGAGCTTCTTCAGCAAGACACTCTTTGAAGGCCGCGATTTCAGTCGTCTCCAGTTCGCCTGCTATTTCTTACTCTCTTCCAGTGTGTTGCTGGCATGGCGATATGTCTTCCGCAAGACCCTGCGCGTTATCCGCTCTCACGGTCGAAATCTGAGGCATGTCGCGATCATCGGGTCGGGGAGACTCGGCCAGGTCGTCTGTCACACCTTCAAGCGAAACAGTTGGACGGGAATCACCCCGGTCTATTTCATCAATCATCACGCCACCTCTTCCCGGGACACCTGTCTGGGGCTTCCGGTCAAGGGTGGATTGAATGATCTTGAAAGCGTTCTTGAAGCGCATGAAATAACCGGGGTCATCATCGCCCTGCCCGGGCGCATGAGCGCGGAGCTTCCCGATCTCCTGTTTCGTCTGGAGCGGTTTCCGATCGACGTGAGGATCGTGCCGGACATGAATCCCAAGTACATGCCGATCAACATGACCGTCAGCGAGCTGGAAGGCATGCCGATTCTTTCCGTGCGTGAGTCGCCGCTGGCGGGATGGGGGCGCATCGCCAAGCGCGCCATCGACCTGATGGGGGCAGTTGTCGCCTTGGTGATATTCGGGATTCCCATGTTCATCATCGCCATGCTGATTCGCCGGTCCGGCCCGGGCCCGGTCATCTTTCGCCAGCAGCGGATGAGCGTGAACGGTCAGCGGTTTGAAATATACAAGTTCAGGACCATGCGCCACATCGCTTCGGAAGTGCCGGCGATCCGCGATCTCGATCAGGGACAGGAAGCGTGGACGAAACCTGATGACCAGCGCATCACGCCCCTCGGGCGATTCCTGCGCCGCACCAGCCTGGACGAACTGCCTCAATTATACAACGTCCTTCTGGGCGAGATGTCTCTGGTCGGACCGAGGCCTGAGCGACCGGAACTCATCAAGAAGTTCCGTGAGGACTGGCGCGGCTACATGCTCCGCCAGAATGTCAAGTCAGGCATGACCGGCTGGGCCCAGATCAACGGGCTGCGGGGCGACACCAGCCTCCGCAAACGCATTCAGTACGATCTCTTCTACATCCGCAACTGGTCTATCATGTTCGACATTCGCATTCTCTGGCTCACGATTTTCAAGGGTTTCGTTCATCCAAATGCGAACTGACCAGGAAAATGATTCACCACGAAGACTTGGTAAATCTGAATGACAATGATGGTTGAGCAGCAACAAGCCGTCGTGTTGCTCTCGGGGGGGCTGGATTCGGCCACCGTTCTCGCGATCGCCCGCGCCGAGGGATACGAGTGCGTTGCCTTGAGCTTCGATTACGGCCAGCGACATCGGGTCGAGCTTGAAGCCGCCCGCAGGGTCGCGCAAGCCCAGGATGTTTCCGATCATCTCATCGTGGCAATAGATCTCCGAGCCTTCGGCGGTTCGGCCCTGACGGATGACATCGATGTGCCCAAGGACCGTTCCCCCGAAGATATCAGCCAGGGCATCCCCATCACCTATGTTCCCGCCCGCAACACGATCTTTCTCTCCTTCGCCCTTGGTTGCGCCGAGGCACGCGGCATTTCGGATATCTTCATCGGCGTCAATGCCATTGACTACTCCGGCTATCCCGACTGTCGTAGCGAGTATATTCAGGCGTTCGAGGCCATGGCGAATCTCGCCACGCAGATGGGGGTGGAGGGGCGGCGGATCGCCATCCATACGCCGCTGATCGATCTGATCAAGGCCCAGATCATTCGCCGGGGTGCGTCACTGGGCGTTGACTACGGTCTGACCTTCAGTTGTTACGATCCGAAATCGCCGACCGGTGCGCCTTGCGGTCGCTGCGATTCCTGTCGGCTGCGAGCCGCAGGCTTTCGTGAGGCCGGGCTGGACGATGCGGCGGCACCCTGAAATGCGAAAAGGCCGGCGAATCATGTCCGCACGGCCTTTCCCACATTATGTTACCTGTCAGATTCAATCGTAAAAAGAGGTGGAGACGAGTGGGCGGCCAGTGGGGGTGAGGGGGACATTGGTGGAAATCTTGAAGTGGGGAGCCAGGGTATTTCTCTGGGCGTAGAAGAGAGAAATATTCACGCCCGTCCCATCGGGCAGGCAAAGCCGATCGATGTCGATGGTCTGTTCGAGAGCGCCGTGGATGCCCCCCAGATCGATGACCAGCTTGTCATCGATGAAGACCCAGACGTCCATGGTGCTTCCGAAGGTGAAAAACTGAGACTTTGAGGAGTCATACGTAAAGCTGGCGTCGATTTGAAAGGTAAAGAATTGATTGTGAGCTCCACCGTCTTCGTTGCCGTACCCTTTCCCGTCTAACGGATAGAAGCCGTCTTTTTTGTACTTGGGATCAATCGTGTCGTCGAAGAGGTATGAATCGTCGGCCTGCTGGTTGAGTTTGATTTTGAATTGTGAGGACATATTCACTCCCAGCACGTCGTTGAACCAGGTCTGGAAGGTATCGAAGGAGACCACTCCGCCGGTGGATGGAGTCGTGTCAAGCACCGCATCGATGTCATCGATCGGGCTGCAGGGGGTGGTCGCGATCGCTTCAGTGCCGCCGAGGGAAAGCAGAACAATCATGTCCTGGAAGTCGGCGGCGTCGTCGTTCATATCGGTGGTATAAAGCTCGTACAGATAAATAACCTGATTCTCAAGCAGGGAGATCGTGTTCGTCGCGGCGTCAACGTAATCGACGATGTAGTCTTCGAGCGGCAGTTGGCCATCGACCGGAGCGATGTTGGGCACGGGATCGCCATCACGCAATACGATCACCTGTTGTGAATTGTCACCGGAATCGGCGGTGAGCAATATTTTATCTTTATCTTGCCAGGACTGGCCGGCAACGGTAATCGCAGTACCGGGGGGGTACATCGAGGGATAGGTAAACGTACGCGGATTATTGTTGTCATTGATGTTGCCCTTATCGGGATCGGAATACGAGCCGAAAGGATAATTGAGCTCAGCGCCCGCCCGAGCGAGAAAGGTGATCGGGATGGAGCCGATATCCACGCCCAGGACGATGAGGCTGGCATTGAAGTTCGTATACACGACGACCTGACCATCGATAATCTCAAAATCACCGGAACCAAGGGCGGCATTGGACAATGTCGGTGCGATTGGCAAACCCGTGGCACTCGTGGCGGGGCTCAGAACCTCGTATGCGTTCCCCTTGTAGACCGGCTTGCCGTCCGTTCCCAGCGTCGTCTCGATCATGCCGGTGTATTGGCCGATCCCGTCGGCGGGCAAGGTGCTGAAGTCGGGAAAGGTGGGGTCAAAATCTCGCACGAGCCCGGTGAGGAATATGCTGCTATTGCTGTTGCCAGGAGGGGCAGCGTTCGAGCTTGAGATCACCAGTTCCTTGGGCAGGAGAATGGACCCGGTTCCGGCAAACGCGAGACAGGCATACGCAATCACCGAATTCACGACATTGTTGTTTTTGGTTTTCATTTCTCATTCATCCCTATTTTGGGGAAGCTGAAAGTCTTTTGGTATCGATGTAAGTCTTGCATATATCCGGGCGCAATCATGCGAGTGAAACTCATCCAATTGCCTTACTTGCGACTTGTATGAATCAGAGAAGCTGGCTCGACAGCTTCGTGGGGATGAGTATTCCGGATCTGCTTATTGTGTGTGTGTTTGTGTTTGAATGTGGATTACCGGGCGATGGACAATCGTAACGGGAGTTCACCCAGGACCGATATGCCTTGCGCTCTGGCCGGCGGGCAGTCCCGTAACTGACCGCTTTCCGGGGGTGCAGAGTTGTCGAGCCAGCTTCCCTGATTCATACAAGCCGCAGGGGAAAGCAATTGGTTGTCCGTAACTCATATGTTCGGAAGCTCTTTATATGTGATGCTTATATCGATAACGAGTCTTCGGCTCCCTAGAAACGGATGACCGAGCAATGAAAAACAAACACAATCATTTCAAGAATTCGTTGATTGCCTCCGCCTGTTTCGCGCTGGCCGGAATTGGGACCATGCTCCTTTCAACGACCTTGAAAGCCGCACCTCAGGGGAATGGGAGCAGCAGCATATTCCTCTCAGGGGTCGTGCGAGACTTTGACCCCGCCGCCCCTGACTTTGTCAGCCTGCCCGTCGACGGGCTCGGCCAATACACCGGCATCATCGAGACGACGCTGGGTATGGACGGCAAGCCGGTCTACAAGGGTACCGCATACCAGGTTCTGACTCCCGCCACGAGTGTCACCGGCACCCCAATCGCACCGACATTGTCAAATGCCGCCCTTACCTCCGGCGATTTTGAGATTGTCAATGGCCAGGTCGTCGTGTATGTGGACTTCAATGCCAGCTTTGAGGTCCTGGGCGTGGATTTCAGCAACATCCCGATCACCCTTCTCGGACGGGCGGGGGCTGTGACCTATCAGCCCTTCGGCTCGTATTCTGATCCCGATAACGGCAACATCAATGACAGCAATAATCCGCGTACGTTTACGTATCCCACGATGTACCCCGCCGGCACCGCCATTACCGTTTCAGGCCGGTCTTGGATAGATGACACGACCATACGGCTCACCGCCGATTCCGGGGTCAACTCGCAACAGGTGATCGTGTTGCGGGATGGCGATCCCGTACCCGCCATCGATCCGTTCCCGGGCCAGGACCCTCTTGATGTCTATATCGCCGATTACGTTGACGCCGCGACGAACACGATCTCCCTGCTTGAGAATCAGGTCATCTATCTCTTCGAGCTTTATACCACTGATATGGGCTCGATCTTCGCCGATTTCCAGGACATGGTGATCCTGCTTTCCCTCGGCGGTACTGAGGCGGTCGCGACAACCCCCTGCAGCCCGATCGATGACATCGATGCCGTGCTTGATACGACTTTATCCACCGGTGGGGTGACCTCTCTCGACACCTTTCAGACCTGGTTCAATGACGTGCTGGGGGTGAACATGTCCTTACAATTCAAAATCAAACTCAACCGTCAGGCCGATAATACGTACCTCTTCGACGACACGATTGATCCCAATTACCAGAGCGGCTTCTATCCGTTAGACGGGAAAGGGTACGGCAACGAAGATAATGGACCGCACAATCAATTTTTCACCTTTCAAATCGACGCCAGCTTTACGTATGACGCCTCTAAGTCTCAGTTTTTCACCTTCGCAAGCACCATGGACGTCTGGGTCTTCATCAATGACCAGTTGGTCATCGATCTGGGGGGCATCCACAACAGCCTCGAACAGACCATCGACCTCGATCGGCTTTGCATGCTCGACGGGGAGGACGCGAATATTTCACTCTTCTATGCCCAGAGGAATGTCTTATCGCCACACTTCAGCATTTCCACCAATGTCGAGCTCACCCCCACTACCCGCCCGCTCGTCTACACGTCCTTTTACGATTGAGTCTGCCGGGGTCAGCCGGAGTGGCGAGCATATCCGTTCAGGTTGATCGGCAATTACGATTGACCATCGTCCGGTAACCACACCCAAACACACATATGCACACAAACGGCAAACTCAGCCTCATCAGAGCTGTCGAGCCAGTTTCTCTGATTCAGACAGGCTGCAGGAGATGGCACTTGAATGTCCTTCACTTGCGTGATTTGGACGTTATATATTCGATACTTTGATGCAGAGTATTCGACTCTCAACACAAAGGATGAATGAGCTATTACGAGTAAACACAACAATCATGTCATGAATACGGTGATTACCTACGCATGTCTTGCGGCTGCCGTAATAGGGTCCATTCTCCTGCCCAAGGAACTGGCGATCTCGAGCCTGAGCGCTGCGCCTCAAAGCAGCAGCATCTACCTTACCGGGGTGGTGCGAGATTTTGATCCCGCCTCCCCCGACTTCGGCAGCTTGCCCGTTGACGGCCTCGGTCAATACACCGGCATCATCTCGAATACGTTGGGAGCGGACGGCAAACCGGTCTACCGGGGGACCGCCTACGAGGTTCTGACTCCCGCCACGAATGCCGCCGGAACGTCGATCGCACCGACGTTGTCCAATGCCGCCATCTCTGCCGGCGATTTTGTGATTGTCGATGGCCAGATCATCGTAACCACGGACTTCAATGCCAGCTTCATCGTCCTGGGCGTGGATATCGCCAACTTCGATCTCACCCTTCTCGCTCGGGCAGGTGCTGATACCTATGAGCCTTTCGGTCCGTATACCGATCCCGATGCCGGCAACATTAATGACGGCAATAATCCGCGTACGTTTACGTATCCCATGATGTACCCCGGGGGTACCGCCATTACCGTTTCCGGTCAGTCCTGGACAAGTAAAGGGAAAGGGAGCGATAATATATTGATCACCGCCGATTCCGGCGACAACTCGCAACAGGTGATGGTATTGCGTCATGGCGATCCCGTGCCCGACATCGATCCGGCTCCGGGCCAGGATCCGCTTACTGTCTATATCGCCGATTACGTTGATCTCGCGACGAACACGATATCCCTGCTTGATAATCAGGTTATCTATCTCTTCGAGTTATATACCACTGATATGAGCTCGCAATTCGCCGATTTCCAGGACATGGTTATCCTGCTTTCCCTCGGGCGTACCGAAATAACCAAGATAACCCCCTGCAGCCCGATCGATGACATCGATGCCGTGCTTGATACCACTGTATCCACCGGTGGGGTGGCCTCGCTCGAGTCCTTTCAGACCTGGTTCAATGACACGCTGGGGGTGAACATGTCCCAGCAATTCAAAATCAAACTCAACCGGCAGGCCGACGATACGTTCCTCTTTGACGACACGTTGGATCCCGGCTACGCCTCGAAGGGCGGCTTCTATCCACTAGACGGGGCAGGCTACGGCAACGAAGATAATGGCGAGCACAATCAATTCTTCACCTTCCAATTCGACGCCAGCTTTACGTATGACTCCCTTGGGACTCAGTTTTTCTCGTTCGAAAGCACCATGGATGTCTGGGTCTTCATCAATGGCGAGTTGGTCATCGATCTGGGGGGCATCCACAACAGCATCGAACAGGAAATCGACATGGATCGGCTCTGCCTGACCGACGGGGATCAAGTGAATGTTTCACTCTTCTTTGCCCAGAGGAATGTGTTAGCTCCACACTTCAGCATTTCCACCAATGTCGATCTCATCGGGAGTGCCCGCCCGATCGTCGCCCTGGCCTTTTACGATTGAGCCTGCGCGGGCCAGCTTTTCGGGAGTAGTGTGCGGTTTTCGGGAAAACCCCAAAGCTCATAATGATTGAATGTTCTTGAGTAGCTAACCGGCTCTCAAGAGCGCTCTTCAAAGCCGGCTTCTGCTCAAGGTCAAGGGCAGGCGCCCCAATTGGTAAGGAGAGTGAGCAGGTCAGACACATTGACCTTGCAGTCACCGTTTGAATCCGCTTTCGGGGTGGGCGGACAGGGGGTCGGGCTCGTTCCCCACGATCCCAGCACCTTGAGCAGGTCGGTAATGTTCACTTTGCCATCGTCATTGAAATCCGAAGGACAGGGGATGATGATGGAGGGAACAATCTTTCGGACCACACCGGTGTTTCCGAACGGGGTTCCGGTCGTATTGCCCAGTACATACAATTCCCCCTCGGCATCCTGGGCGAATCCACTGAGCGACAAGCCCAGGCCATCCTGACCGACAATCTGGATTTCCTGGATCAGTCTGGCGATGCCTTGATCGTCCTCATCGTCCATCGTCCGCATCGTCATCGTCGTCATCGTCGTCATGCTTATTGCCATCGTCTTCGTCGTCATCGTCGTCGTCATCGTCGTCATCGTCGTCGTTGTCATCGTCGTCGTTGTCATCGTCGTCATCGTCGTCATCGTCGTCATCGTCGTCGTCGACGAGAATACAGAACAACCGTCCATTATTGGCAAAAAAGTTCTGGTTCCAGTCACCGAAGATGTACTTATCTTCGAGCGCCTCGACGGCCTCGCCGTTATAGACAAACCCGCCGACCACGGCTATGCCCTCATCATGATCGTACTGTGCGATCGGATCGATCAACCCTCCCGGGACGCCGGGATCGATATCGGTGACGAAGCCCGGATCATTACCGTTGGGATCAAAGAAGAATGAACCCTCCTTGAAATTCCAGCCGTAGTTGCCCCCGGAGACGACGATATCGATTTCTTCGATGTCATTCTGTCCAACGTCACCCACGTACAGATCGCCGCGGTGTGAATCAAAGGAAAATCTCCACGGATTGCGGAAACCGTAGGCAAATATCTCATCCACCGCGGGATGGGGGCCGACAAACGGATTGTCCTTGGGGATGCCATAGTTTCCGTTGGCCGAATTCGTGCCGTCAGGATCAATACGAAGAATCGTACCGAGAATGTTGGTGTGGTTCTGGCCGTTGCCGTTGAGGCTATGCCCGATGATGGGACCGCCGATGAAACCCTGTCCGTCCCGGTCGTCGGCACCGCCACCGTCTCCCAGAGAGATATAGAGCATCTCATCATCAGGTCCGAACGCGACGCACCCACCGTTATGGTTGAATTGAGGCTCGTCTATCCGAAGCAGAACCCTCGCGCTGGCGGGATCCACCACCGAAGCAACATCCTCCGGATTCGGCACATGCCATTCAAGTATGACGCTCTGGTGATTCGCGAGCGAACCCGGCGGCATCGTGGAAAAATCTGCCGGGCCATGCAATGGTTCCGAGGTATAGGTATAAAGAAGGCCATTGTCCTCGTAGTCCGGGTGAAACGCGAAACCGAGAAAACCGCGCTCATCGAACGAGCCCGGACCGAAGACGCCGAGCGTGACAAGGCGGGAACTCAGATCCAGGAAAACGGACTTCTGTCCGGTCGTGGTATCGATGGCCCACAATATGCCGGGTTGATCAGAGACAAACAATCGACCAGAGTCGAGAGGATCGCCCGCCCCCGAATTGGGATTGGTGAGACCGTCGGCGAGGGTTACCAGAGAGACCGAGATCGGACCGGTTACGATCGGCTCCGGAATCGGATCGCTGATTGGCCCGCCCCCTTGAAAAAAGCAGGTTGTGATCGGACTGATCACACTCCAGAAAGCTGGTTGCGTGGCGCTGAAAGCCGGTCCCTGAAGAACGCCACAAACAAGGAACCCAACACCAATACAGCTCTCTTTTTTATGCAACATGACATCTTTCTCCTTCAGCCTTGAAACTTGACAGACGTGCTATCAAAGCGGGTTAGTCTACATTATTTTCATAGGGATACGGGGTATATGGAGTATTGCATTAGGAGCGCATTCCGCGAGATTCAGGTCAATCAATTTTCGATCCTTTAGACGTTTAGACACTCGAGAAAATTCTGACTGATTCCTGCTATCGACAGGTAACCGGATCAGGGACATGAACCCCAGGCCGCGAGCAGCGCGAGCAGATCGGTGACATTCACCGTGTTATCTCCGGCGATATCGCATGTCGAGCCCACCTGACCCCAGGCTCCCAGGAGAGTGAGAAGATCGGTGACGTTTACCAAACTATCTCCATTGCTGCAATCTGCGGGGCACGGTTGAGGACCACCGGCGGATTGCACCGTACCACTGGAGTTCGCATTATTCGTGAAAACGGCGCCTCCTGAAGTCAAGCTGTAATCGGCGGCGTTGTTGGTGCTGAGAGCTGAGGCTGCACTCTGAAATTTCAAGGCGTCGATACCACTAAAAGGCAGTGATCCGGGCCATTTTCCGAAATTTGAATCAACATCATTTATAAAATATCCTGTCGTCGGTCCGGTGTAGCCCGCCCCACCCCAACTCAATCGCCACCACACGGTACCGAATCTGTCTTCATATGTGAGAGAACCCGCCGCCAGGTAGCTCGCAGGTATGGCATTGGTCAAAATATAGTCGGGCGTAATGGATGGACTCACATGTGAAGCGAAGGAAGATGTCGCAAGGAGTATCCTCGAACCGGCGGCATCGTTGCTGACAATCGGAAGAAAAGGAAATATGAAGAGCACCACCGGGTTCAAGCCCTGTGCGTCATGTGCAATCAGGCGTTGTGTATACGTCGAATTCTGGCCAAAAAACCTCATTCGGAGCTGAATGGCTTGAGCGCTGGTGTCACCATCCACACCGGCGATCAACTGTTCGATTTGCATGAGGTCAAACGTAGCCTGGAGATGGGATGTAAATCCAATGGGCGACATCAACACCAAAAATACGCAGAATCGTTTCTTGATGGACATCATGCTCATTCTCCCTTATTTACTTATTCTAATTCTAGATTCCCTTGGAAGCAATCCAAATTCACAGGCATTTGTTCATCCGACATTTCCCATATGACCTTCACCCGGCTCCATCGCCGGTCCGTTTGCTCCTGCATAACGCCCGTCTCGCGACATTGAAGCCCAATCTGCTCGCTTTCGGACGAGATCTGCGCGAAGTATTGCCCTTTCCGTATGGATTCATCGTTTCTAAAGACGGCCTGTGCCTCTCGTGCCTGGAGAGAAGGCTGTCGATGGCGACAGGGGCGTCCCCGATCTTCTTGCCCTCATCGCAGCATGGCTCCTTACCCGGCACCGTGCGGCCAGGATCTGAACGATCGCGGCGATGTCAATGTCACACATCTGCTGTTGCTTCTCAGCGCCTGGGGCTTTTGTTCCTGATTCACGAGGATATCAAATGTCGAGGTTTTTCACCTCCAGGGCATGATCCTCGATATATTGACGCCGGCTTTCCACATGCTCGCCCATGAGGGTTGAAAAAAGTTGTTCGGCGTCGGAGGCGCTATCCCAGGTGACTCGCAACAATGTTCGCTGCTCGGGATCCATCGTCGTCTCCCATAGCTGT
>JADFSH010000198.1 GCA_022560875.1 Planctomycetota bacterium
CCCGAAACTCGAAAAGAAGACCCTTGCCGTCGCCAAACGCATCGGCAAGGTCGAAGTCGATCACGGCGAGACGGGCTGCAAGACGCCGGACGCCGCGGATTACATCAAGAAGACACTGGCGTATCGGGCGAAGAAGAAAAAAGTTAAAAAGTAGAAATTGATAAACCGGGAAAATGGTTTTCCAGATCTGAAAATTGATTGGATGTCTACAAATTCGCTGGGCTTGTTTCCGGGATCTGTTTCCGGGGGGTTACTCCGGCACGAAACTGAACTTCTGGCCGCCGATGGAAGCCTCGTACATCAGGCCGCCCTTCGGCATCGTGAATACCGCCACGCCCTTGTTGTAATCCGCATCGGCGGAAGCCCCGGCCGAGGCGACCACTGCGGATGCCTGGGCGGAGAAGGCATAGTTGCCCAACCTGAACTGGCTGAGTGCGCTTGTGGATTGGAAGAAGATAATCTCGCTGTAAGCCTGTCCGCCGAGTTGAAATCCAATGGTGGCCTGACTGAGATCGCAGTAGCCGACCTTGTCGCCATTTTCAAAGAGTTCGCCCTTGCCGTACGCGCCGCCGATCCCGATCCCGCCCTTGCCGACGGTGGGGAAGACCGCATAGCCATTGGAATTGTTAAAGAAACTACTCAGGCTCGGGTCTTCGACCTTGAAGCGGGCGATGGTGGCCATCACATCCGCGTGGAGCGACTGGCGTTTCGCCAGAGATTTCGGCGCGGTCGAGCAGCCGGGAAGGAATATGACGACGGCCAGCAGCAACAGGACGTTTCGTGCGAAGGTGTTCATGGAATGTTCTCCCGCTCTTCTGAAATGAGAAATGGATCAGATGTCTGAAAACATGAGACAACGGCATGCGCGCACGCTACCGCAGGGTATGACTGGTGGCAAGCTGTTCTCAGAGTTGATTCTTCATCTCGTCGTATTCCTCTTCAGTCTCGATGAGGCGACGAACCACGGTTCGTCGGGCTGAGGTCGTAAGTTCGATCAGTCCCGCCCCCAGAATGAGGGCCAGCGTCAGGTTTTCGGGAATCGCATTCGTGTGCGCCCCGATCACCGCGATCGCCAGCATGGTCGGGCCGCATGACATCATGCCCAGGATCAGTCGCATGGTTCGCATGCTTCTGCGTCCACCCGGAGCCATCGCCCCAAAAAAAGCCCCGAACCAGCGACCGTCACCGCCCAGGAGCATCATCACGAGGACCATCCAGATATGAAAGTGAAGGATCGGATCGACCTTGATCATCGCCAATGCCGCGAGGGTGGGGATCAGGACGCTCTCAACCAGCCGGCGCATCACGGGAGCCGCGACCGGCCTGAATAGCCAACTGAGCGGCAGAGCCAGCAGCGGGAGTCCCCAGACCAGTCGTCCGCCCCCCCCGGTCCCCCCGGCCCCTCCGATCATCCAAAGTGAGACCCCCAAGCCCACCAGTCCAATCACGGTCGCGAATCGCCCCGCCATCTGGACCATGTGCGCCCCGCCACATTCCGCCTGATCGGCGGCCTCACGATCGATGACCCCCAGCGCCCAGGGACCGATCGCCAGGGCGGATCCGACCAGCAGGGCAGTTTCGATCGGCTCCTCCCACAACCACCTCGTTGCGATAAACGCCATCATCCCCGGCAGGAGGGCCGCTCCCACGCCGATGCTGAGCGGCGCGAAGAGTCCCTGGCGTCGATCACGTTCTGCCGTGAGTTGCGTTATTGAGCCAAGCAGGGTCAGGGCGATGATGAAGGTGGCGAACAATCGCAACGGTTGCTGATGATTCCACCGGGCTTCGGCGATCGCCGCCTCGTTCGCGGCCAGAGCTTGTTCATACTGCTGGCGAAGATTCATCACGTATTCCTCACCCGCCCCAGATTTCCGGGCCACGACCAGATCCGCTCCGTGCCGTCGGATACGCTGATCGCGGGCTTGCCGTTGCTCGATCCCTCCCACAAACAGGGATTCAAATTGAACGGGAAGGACGCGGCCGAATACTCCCGGCCCCAGCAGAAGTCCCGCGAGAATTCCCCCCATGACGGCCCAGCCGGGCATACGGGCTGATTTCAGCATGGCCCCGCAGAACCAGGCAAACGCCACGAGCAGGCCACCAGCCGCCAGATTGAGGGGAGACATGCCAGACATTACTCTCAGCATAGTCTCGCAGCCTTCTATAGACTTGATCTGTCGGAAGGCTTTGCCTTGAATGGCGACCTTTGTATCTGCCAATCGGTGGAGTTTCATGATCTTCGAACAGACGATAATTTTTCGGCAGCCCCCATGCCGATAGCAGGTGTACGGCCATGATGACCTTTCAACACGACATCACAATCGCTTCCGCCTGGCAGGTGGGTACGGATTGGTTTCTTCCCCTCGATCAACCAAGGCTGATGGGAGTCCTGAATGTGACCCCGGACAGCTTTTCCGACGGCGGGCAGAATATGAATCCCGCCCGGGCGGTTGGTCGCGCCCTCCGGATGATCAATGAAGGGGCGGACATCATCGACATTGGCGGCGAGTCAACCCGACCCGGAGCGAAGCGTATTTCCGATGCCCAGCAGATCGATCGGACCGTTCCCGTGATCGAGGAACTGCATCGTCATGCGGATGTCCTGATCTCAATCGACACGACTCGTGCAAAGGTGGCCGAAGCGGCTCTTGACGCCGGTGCAAAAATCATCAACGACGTGGCGGCGGGGAGGGATGACGAGAGTATGTTGTCTCTGGCGGCTTCCCGCCACTGCGGCCTCGTGCTCATGCATCGTTTGCATCCTCCGGGAGAGGATTCATACAGTGATCGCTATCACGAAGCTCCCCAATACAAGGATGTGGTAGCGGAGGTTTCCGATTTTCTGAATCGCCGCGCCCTGGAAGCGATCAAGGCCGGCGTCGATCCCGCTTCGATTGTGATCGACCCGGGCCTCGGTTTCGGAAAAACCGTGGAACAGAACTATCGGCTCATCGCGCATGGCACGGATTTCGTTGAGGGTGGGTATCCGGTTCTCAGCGGGGCGAGTCGCAAGAGTTTCATCGGCACGATCAGTGACGTCGAAGTCCCCGCGGAGCGTGTCTTCGGGTCGCTCGCCGTCAGCGTGGCCCACTGGTTGATGGGCGTCAGATTGTTCCGGGTTCACGATGTCGCCCAACACGCCCAGGCGTTGGCGGTGGCCCGGAAGATTGCCCCGAATGGCCGGGAGATCCCGACCTCACCTTGAGTCCGGGTTCCGTCATGCTACTATCAGATTCGAGACGCATGGTCCAAACATGCTTTCCCACGCAAGGAGACCGCCATCATGGCCAGCCAGACCGTCATCGAGTTTACCGACACGAATTTTGAAACCGAAGTGATCAACGCCGATCTCCCGGTGCTGGTTGATTTCTGGGCGGAATGGTGTCAACCCTGTCGCATGCTCACCCCCACCATCGATGAACTGGCTGACGATTTTGACGGCAAAATCAAGGTGGGCAAGGTGGATACGGATTCCAATCGCGAGGTGTCGATGAAATACGGCATCCAGTCGATCCCCACCGTCATGCTGTTCAAGGACGGCGAGGTCGCCAAGAAATTCGTGGGTCTGACTCCCAAGGATACATTTGCCGAGGCCATCAACGAACTGCTTTGATGCCCGGTTTGAGAATCGAATCATTTTTAACCCGTGCCTCCGCGGCGCGGGTTATTCTTTGGCGTATAACCTGCGTATGAGACGGGTCGCGTCTCGCCAATGCTCACGTGATACATAGGGAGTCAGGGTCTCATGCCACGCGGAAACCAACTGCTCGTGCTTGTCTTGGCCGTTTTCCTGGCGTCAATCGCGAGAGGCGGCATTGAGCCGATTGTCACTACCGATTTATTGAAGATCCGCAGCGTGTCGTCGGTCGATCTTTCCTCCGACGGTCAGAAGGCGGTGTTTTCGGTGCGGTCCATCGCGATCGTTCCTGCCGAAGACGACGAAGAGCCGACCTATGAATATCGAACGCACCTTTACTTTCTGAATATTCTCGATATCAATGCCCGGCCCGTGCAGCTCACGCACGGCAAACGCAGTGATTCATCGCCCGTGATCTCGCCGGATGGCAGCCGGGTCGCCTTCGTCCGCACCGATGAGGATGGCGAAACATCGCAGATCTGGATGATGTCCCTGCAGGGTGGTGAGGCGCAACAGATAACGAGCCTTGAGCATGGCGCATCAAACCCCATTTGGTCGCCGGATGGGCGCACGCTGCTGGTCACATCCGCGATTCCCATGAGCAAGATGGAAGGCTCGCCGCCCTGGCCGATGGAGCGGCCGGAGCGGGGCTGGTCGGATGTCGAATTGGGTGAAGAACAAAGCGCCCGCCCCGATGGAACCAAAGAGGAGATCAGGGCCTGGCTGGCCGGGAATGCCGAGGAGTTCAATCCCCATGTCATCAATCGCATCGCCTTTCAGGGTGAGCATGCCCTGCGCGAGGAAATGCAGTTCGCGCATCTGTTCTTGATCGACCCGGAAGATGACGATGCCGCGCCGTTTCAAGTGACGGATGGTTTTTACCGTCATTCAAGCCCCGCATTTCTTTCCGATGGTCAGAGCATTGTGTATGCATCGACGAAATCG
>JADFSH010000199.1 GCA_022560875.1 Planctomycetota bacterium
GTGTTCTTCTTCAACCCGTTCTCCCGGACCTTCCTGGTCGAGGGGATCGCCCCCGGTTCCACTAGCAGCCCGTTGAAGAATGGGGTGTTTCAGGCGGCGAGGCGGCTGGGCCGTGGATTCGGGATGGGGAAGAAAAGGGGACAGGCTACTTTATTGACAAGGGTAACCAGTGACAGCCACCGGCAAGAATGATCGTCCCGGCCACGTCCGGGATCCGGGGGGGCTGATGTGAGTTGAATAGACTTGTGCCGTGCAGGTTGCCCCGCCGCGGCGGGCATGTCCGTAACGAGAGCCGGTTCGTCAGTATGCCCGGAACACCTCCCGAGAGTCTCAATTTGGGATAGGGAGGCGCCCATCCTCCCTGATCCATCTCCGGACGGTCTCACCCCGCCCGACGCGAGTCATAGGTGCGGCGACTCTGATTGCTACGAAGTGCGCTGTATGCCTGGTTGACTTCGGTTAATTTGGCGGTAAACGCATCAGACTTGATGCTGTCCGGGTGGTACTCGCGCGCCAGCTTGTGATAGGCTTTCTTGATCTGAGACGCCGTAGCGTCATGGCGCACGCCAAGAATCGCGTAGTAGTCTGGCAGCTCTACGGGGGCCTCGATCGGTGGCTTCGAGCGCCCTTTGCCGGGGCCATCGGATTTCGGCTGCTTTTGCCGGACTGCGGCTTCGAGGTCGATATAACCGAACTTCGCCAGCGATTCGATGGCCGCTTTGAGACTGTTCTTCATGTTGATGAACTTCATACCGACGTTGAACGACTTGAATCCCCGGCGCTTGAGCCAGATCACGCTGGCCTGCACCGACACCCGCTGGCTACCGGAGTCGAGCTTGGTGTCGATGATCTGACCCACTTTAATCGGCGGCTTGCCTTCACACTTGATCTTCATGCCCGAGGAGGAAATGTTCACCACCGCGCCGATCTGGCACGACAACGCGCTGTTCTCATGCCGCTCGGCACGACGCCGATCATGGTCGAGATTCTGACGTGATGATTCGTTAGACCCGAAGCGCATGGCTGTGGTATCGACTATCTGTAGTGCCGCGCTAATGTGTTCAGCCTAATTTCATCGACTGGCGTCCGAGAATAGATACTCCTGAGAAGTGCCCTGCAGAACCCAACAATGTTAGTGTTTGGTACGCATGGGGAAGAAAAGGGAGGAAAACGTACCAGGCTTGCTCTGTAGAAATCCCCATCGTACATAACAGATGAGCATGATGTTGTGGGTGATGACCTTGAGCATCAACGCGCGGTATTTCTTCCTGGCATCGTAGTGTGACGTCACCTGGATGACTCCTCGTGTTTCTGTGCGGTTCTGCTTTCAGTGACGAAGGACAATCACCAGTTAGCCTTGACATGACGGGAATAGGGAATGAGTGATACCTTATTCTATAAGAAGGGATTTCCGGGTAGTGGGTTTTTGAGGGGAAAGAGAGCTTTGAAGGATTTGAATGCAAGGCGCAGGGAACCCGGACATTCGACCGGGGCGTCACAGGTCCGGCGTGGGGCATCTCAGGCATGGAGTGGCAACTGTTACTCTTCACCAACCTACACCTTTGCCTCATCCGCCTTTTCCTCCGCTTCCTTTTCAAGGGTGATCTGTTCGACCACGGCCTGAATGTGTTGATGGCCGCCTTCGGGTCCGACGCGTCGTTGGTCGAGGTCGGCAAGGGTTTTTTCCCTGCCGTAGATCAGGAGGGTGTCGCCCGCTTCGATTTTGGTCTGTCCGCGCGGCGCCCCGTCGTACCCGCCTCCCTTGCGGCTGATGCCCAGCACCAGCACCCCTTCCTGGTTGAGACGCAGTTCGATCAGCGTCTTGCCCGCGAGCCAGTCATCGTCCTGCACGAGCAATTCGGACACCGCATAATCGCGGCTGAGGTGCAGCAGGTTGGCGTAATCCCGGGCGTCGAGGGTGGTCCAGCGTTTCAAGGCCCAGGCGATGATCCGCGACATCCAGCGATCGATGTAAACACTCTGGGAGATCAGCACCAGCAGAACCAGACCGACCAGGATAAATAGGATTCGGTACCAGAGGCTGGACGTCAAACCCCCCGTCTCGGCGGCCGGATTGGAGAGGGAAATCACCAGCGTGGAAATGACGGTGACGATACCCGCGTTGCCGAGCAGCATGAGGAGCATGATGATGCGGCGCCGAACGGGATGCGAGACGACCTGCTCGGATTCGCCGGTGGTGAAACCGGCCCCGCTGAAGGCCGATCGCGCCTGGAAACGGGCCAGGTCCCGGGAGAGCCCGGTCAGCGTCAGCGCCACCGTCGCCACTCGGACGATGATGATCGAGATCGTGAGCACGATGATGAGCGTCAGGATTGCGGCCATGGTTCAGTGACGACGAAGTGAAACGAGGTGAACGGGGTGGGGATCCTGTGGTATTGATGATAGATACTATGACTATTGGCGATTTCTCAGCACGGCGTAATAAGGATACCGAAAACCACTTCCCGGCTCCCGGAGATAGGCGGGGAAAGAGGGTGGAAAGGGGATTGAATGTCTCGATCATCGGCGGGGGGGACTTGTTGGTGCTTGATCAGGCAAAGTATACTTCAGGGAAGATGGCCCGGGTTGTTCGTCCGGGCTGCCGATTCCATCGATTCAAGGGGACGGTCATGCTCAAGAGAATTGCCTCGTTTCCCGGTTGGGGCTTGACTTGTCGTTACGCGATCAGGACCGGGTTGTTGCTCGCCCTGGCCTTGTCAGTCGCCGGTCTTTCCGGATGCAGGAAGCCTGATCCGCCGCCCACGCTTGAGGAGATCCTGGCGGGGAATGTGGTATTGCTGCAACGGGATCTCGTGTACTTCGTGAAGCTTACGGACGAGGTGAATGCTATCGCCGAGACCAGGCCCGTCGTGAAGCAGGCTCTGGAACCCCTGCGGGCGCAGGTGATGATTGTCCAGATCTGCCTCGACGAGATGATTCGTCGCCTGGACGAGATCGGCGAAGAGGTCGCGGCCCAGACCGGCACCCGAACGAAGGGCAGCTCTTCACTCTACACCTACCTCAAAGGAAATTTCAGTCTGGTGCTCGATTTCAAGGGTAACACGATGCTGCTGGAGAGTTTCCTGAAGCAGGCTCAGGCTGAACCCGCCCCCGCCGATCACGAGGTTGAGTCGTGGGTCAAACGCTTCGAGATCCAGCGCAAGAATCTGGCCTCCTTCGCCCCGGAGACGGAGCCTTGACCATCGGCCCTCGACAACTTCTGACTCCGCACATTTCACACCCTCTGTGCATCACAGTTGGTAGACGCTAGATAGCTACATCTCACGCCACTGTCATCGCCGCTGCCAAATGCCTGGTAGTCAGTGTTATTTTTATAAATTCGACAACCCTTCCGCTTTCATGTATGCTTCTCCCGGCGCATTCTTCCTTCTTCTTTCATCCGGAGCAAGCCATGCCCACAACAAAGCAAATCATCGCCAAGGAGCGCAAAGCGCTCATGAAGCTCATGGACAAAGGGGAGTTCGCCATCCCCTCGCGGGAAGTGGATGTCAATCTCCTCATCGCCTCCTGGAACATCGCCCAGTTCTCGAACACGAAAACGAACCGGGCGATCCAGTACATTGCCGACATCTGCGAACGATTCGACATCATCGCCATCCAGGAGGTCAAGACCGATCTCCGCGGCCTTGCTCGTCTCCAGAACAAGCTCCCCGGCAACTACAAGATCCTCGTCTGCGACCCCACCGGCAACCACGAACGCATGGCCTTTCTCTACGACAAACGCACAGTCATGTCTACGGGGTTGGTGTGCGAGATCGGGTTCAGTGGATCGCTGAAGGATCCCATCGCTTTCCAGTTCAATCGCATGCCGTACTGCGCTTCGTTCCGCGCCGGACGCTTTGATTTCGTCATGGCCTCGGTTCATATCGCTGAGGCGTCGAAGCTTGGAGAAGATGGCCTGGCCCTGAGGGAAAAAGAAATCGAGACGCTGGTCAAGTTCGTGAAGCGTCGCTCCAAGCAGGAGGGGACCAAGGTCTTTGACCGCGACTTCATGATCGTGGGCGATTTCAATATTCAGAAGGACGGCGACCGTTTCTTCAAGGCACTCACCGAGGGGAAGAAGCCGAGATTCTTCATGCCGCCGGGTATGAAGAACCTGAAGACCAACTTCCTCCGGACCAAGACCTACGACAAGATCGCCTGGCTGCCCCGGAAAGGCTTTGTCTGCGAAGACAGCTTCAACGTGGTGCCCTACGGCAAGGTGCTTTACAAGGAACCCGGCCAGTCCAAGAAAGCCGCGAGCAAGGCGGTCAGCGACCACCTCCCGATCTGGGTTGAGCTGAAGATAAACAAGCTGACCCAGGAGTTGAGTCAGATTTTGAATCCTGGTGCTTGACGGAGAGAATCCGACAAGCCTCCATACCTACTTCACCTTCATCCCAAGATTGTCCACCAGAAACGCCCACGCATCCGCGGCCTGCTCGATGCGTTTGCTGGTCGGGGTGCCCGCCCCGTGACCGGCCCGGGTTTCGATTCGGATCAATGTGGGGGCGTTGCCCGACTGGGCGTATTGCAGAGCCGCCG
>JADFSH010000200.1 GCA_022560875.1 Planctomycetota bacterium
GCAGTGGGTCACAGGACATTGTGCATCGCGGGGGATCCGTCGATATTTGTCAGGCGTGGGGAAGCGATCGGCACCTGTGAAACGCAGGGAGGTATCCGGGTCTCAGGGCAGCGAGAGGAAGCGGACGGTAGTTGTCAGGATCATTGGCACCTTCCGGCAAGACTTGTGTTTTCTGTGTTTTCTGTACACTCAAGCAGATTAAGTGAACTATTCAAAGATCAATAGTATCAAAATAAATGGATCGACGGTTCTCCATCTTTCCAACCCATCGCAACTGCGTGGCTGATCGCCTATTATTCGGCATGGAAACCCCATCGGGAACCCCCAAGACATCCCGAAAACCAGTCATCGGCATCACCCTCGGCGATCCGATGGGCATCGGCCCCGAGGTGATCGTCAAGGCGTTATCCGATCCGGATACCCGCCGGATGGGGCGCTTTGTCATTTACGGACTCAATGAGCTGCTCACTTATGCCGCGGACATGCACGAGTGCAACCCTTTCTGGTTCCGAGTGCAGCACGACTCGAAACGGACAAGCCGCGCGATCTCCGAGAATGTGGTCGTGCTCGACTACGATGAGTACGACGGCTTCATACAGCTCCCCCGTAACAGTTCCCGACAGGGTGGGCAGATCTCCAAGCTTTTCGTCGAGGATGCCATCACCGATGCGTTGCGGGAAGAAGGCCATCCGCGCAAGCTCGACGCCATCGTCACCGGTCCCATCAGCAAGCACTCCTGGACCCTGGCCGGGTTCAAGTGGGCCGGTCATACCGACCTGCTGGCGTATCGTACGAAAGCCAAACGCAGTGTGATGATGTTCGTCTCCCCCCGCCTCAAGGTCACCCTGGCCACGAGCCATATTCCCCTCATGGATATCCGCAACAAGCTCACCATCGGGTGCGTCTTCGATCCGATCGACCTCGGGCATGAAGCGTGCCGTCAGCTTGGCATCGAAAACCCGCGGATCGCAGTCACCGGCCTGAATCCCCACGCGGGGGAGCATGGGCAATTCGGCGATGAGGAAGCGCGTCTCATCGAGCCGGCGATCAAAGTCGCCCGCGACCATGGCATCGACGCGAGCGGCCCCTTCCCCGCCGACACCATCTTCATCAAGGCGGCGGCGGGAGAATACGACCTCGTGGTGGCGATGTACCACGATCAGGGACTCATTCCCGTCAAGCTCCTGGGCTGGGACAAGGCCGTCAACATGACCCTCGGCCTGCCCATCATCCGCACCAGCCCCGACCACGGCACCGCCTTCAACATCGTGGGCAAAAACAAGGCCAGTGAAGGCTCCATGAAAGCCGCCATCGAGCTCGCCGCCAAACTCGCCTCCGCAAAGATCGCCAAATGCGACCTCGCGCCCGCGCCGGGCAAGCAATAAGTCTGCATCTCGATGCAAGATGGCTATCGAGGGCGGGGGGGTTAGAAATACATCCGAAAGATCAGTCCGATGATGAAGTCCTTTTCGGGGCGTTGGTCGAGTTCCTGCCAGACGGGGAGTTGGATCGACGCCTCGATCGCCCACTGGCCGGTGACGTATTGAAGGCCGGGGGAGATGAACAGTTCGTTGTCGCCGTTGGTTTCGGAGAGGCCGTTGAGTTCCAGCACCCCGAAGACGGCTTCGATCTTTCCCGTGCCGTACTGCTCGGGCATGAGCCGATAGGTGATCGCGGCGTCGTACTTGAATTCATCCGCCGCCCCCCCCGCGGTGTTGAACTTCCACAGCCCCGCGAGATCGAAGCCGAAGCGACCATCGGACTTGGTCAGCACCAGCCCCAGCAGGGGATCGTAGGAATCGCTGGAAAAATTTGAATCGCCGCTGCGAATCTCCAGCCCGCCCAGCACGCTGAACCGGGTGGTGTCGGTGGGGCCGGTGTCAATCTTCCAGAGATTGAACTTGCCCATCACACGGACATCGCCGAAGCCGTTGTCGCGATCGCTGGTGTTGGTATTGTTATTCTCAATCTCGCGGAACATGTGCTTGAAATTCAGGATGAGCGTGGTGTCCGCTTCCAGACCGTGCACGATCGAGGTGACGGACATCAACTGCGAAATGTCCAGGTTCATGCTCGGCGTGCGGCGCTTCGCCTCGAAGTAACGCAACTGCTGGCGCAGGATCGTCGAGCCCTTGCCCGGCTGAAGGGCGCTGTCGAAGTTGATCGCCTCCTGCCCATGAACAGCAACTGTACTCAGTAAACAGACCGCACCTGCGGCCATGATGTGAATTCTCATTATCCTTTTCTCCAATGTTTCAGGACTTCAAGCCCTCAGGTCTCCAAGCCTTCTTCTCACGGCATCTCGATGCGCATGAGCGTCATGCCCGCATCATCGATCGCCTGCTTGAACGCCGACTCCGGGGGCATGGGGCCGTCGGCCATCAGGGCCACCACCCGTCCCTCGTTGAGATCGACCGCCACTTCCCGCACGCCGTTTATCTTCAGCAACTGCTGATCGATTTTCGTGCCTCAGAACGGGCAGGCGATGCCCTGCACCCAGAGCAGGACCGCGGTCCGGCCCGCATCGACCTGACTCATCGCAGAGGCGAACGTACCGTCCCCGCCCCCGGATAGCCCGCCCCCGGAAACGCTTGAGCCTGATTGGCAGGCAGGAAGAGTCAACATGGCCAGCAGACCGACCATGGCAAGTTTGGTATTCATCGAAAATATCTCCTTCATCACTGCACGACAGCATTCAGCCGCGCTCGACGTCTCTTGTGTGATCATTGCGCTGCCCGTCATTGAGATGGGTTGCGCACGGAAACAGATGAAAGAGGCTATCTAGACCTGAAGCAACGTCCGCTGTCTCAGCAGCGTTCGTGGGGGCCCGACTCCCCGCTGAGTCCCGGGCCAGCGCGGAAGCACATCTGGCACCCTGATCGCCTCTTGCCAGTCGGCGGGGGGAACGACAAAGACTACGGGATAGGAAACATCCGGATTCACTTCGTCCCGCCCCATCACCGCCAGGTCCGGATCGGAAGTGCAGCAAAGGCAGTCATCCCCGGAAGGCCTATGAGGATCATCAGGGCAGCAATCCTCGGCGGAGGCTTCATCCGAACAGAATTCATCCGCTTCCGGCTCGTCGAGATCGCCACAGACCAGCAGATTGCAGCCGGTCAGTTCCAACAATAGTTCCAACCCACATCGGCAAGACGCTCCCGTCGCAAGCGTGAGCAGGAAAACCAGGATGAGACGATTGAGGATTGGCATGAAATTCATTCTTCGACGAAACGAGTCAAGTCTAGTGAGTTTCAACGCCGGGGGCGAGGAAATATTGCGGGGGAAACCATGAGCCATGAGCGATGAGGCGAAGAAGGAGGAGCCAAACCATGCATTAAGGGATAAGGGTTGGCCAGCCTCGATGCCTTGTTGCCGTGATGCCTTCTTCCTCCCCCTATTCCCTACTCCC
This sequence comes from Planctomycetota bacterium, assembly GCA_022560875.1. Lineage (GTDB taxonomy): Bacteria > Planctomycetota > Phycisphaerae > Phycisphaerales > SM1A02 > JADFSH01. Next base: position 3,410 of record JADFSH010000200.1, read on the forward strand.
TAGTCCCTGCTCCCTCTCCCAGCTACTATCGCGGCATGAGCGAATCGACCGATATTGCCCCCATGACGGAGTCCCCCGCTGTGGCTGCCTCCTACTCGATGGATGATCTCGTGGCGTTGTGTAAACGCCGCGGGTTCGTGTTCCCCGCCTCGGAGATCTACGGCGGGATCAACGGCTTCTGGGACTTCGGCCCCCTGGGCACGGCCCTGAAAAACAACCTCCGCGATGCGTGGTGGCGCGACATGGTCGAGTGCCCGCCGTTCGGCCCCCCGGAATTGACGGATGGCGAGCCGCTGTCGATCGTGGGGGTGGACACCGCAATCATCCAGAATCCGAAGGTGTGGAAAGCGTCGGGGCATGTGGACGGATTCAAGGATCCGATGGTGGATGACAGGGAGACGAAGCAGCGGTTTCGAGCGGATCAGTTGTACGGGATAGCGATTCTTCCTTTTACCAACGAAGCATTTCAACAAGCGATCGAAGCTCAGAAATCTGGACTTCCAGAACTCGAAATCGATTATTTCCGTACTGTCATTGCATTATCGCAGGATGAAGCTGCCGAATTACTCTACAAGAATTCTTCACTTGTGAAGCCATGGTCGCTGACTCCCCCACAAAGAGGGGAGACCCGTCCAAAGTTTCTTGGTGGCACTGCAACTGATAAGCAAGGCAACGATCGTGCATATTTGATCTCTCAGGTTCCAATGGAAGAACTTGAACGAACTCCCGAGAAAATCCCGTCGCCGTTCACTGGTAAACGAGGAAACCTTATGGCTCCGCGTCAATTTAATCTGATGTTTCGCAGTGAAACTGGCGCAGTTGAGGGTGGCACAATGGAGGTCTACCTCCGCCCCGAAACCGCACAAGGCATCTTCACCAACTACAAGAACATCCTCGACACCATGCGGGTGAAGGTCCCCTTCGGCATCGCCCAGATCGGCAAGTCGTTCCGCAATGAAGTGACGCCGCGGAATTTCATTTTCCGCTCGCGTGAGTTCGAGCAGATGGAGATGGAGTTTTTCTGTCACCCGGATACCGCCGGCGAGTGGTACGAGGTCTGGGTCGAGCAGCGGCACCACCGGTGGAAGTCCGTCGTCCTGA
>JADFSH010000056.1 GCA_022560875.1 Planctomycetota bacterium
AAGGGACCCGCTTCACAGCGACCTCACGCAAGTGAAAATCGTCGCCAGAAATATAAGTACGCACATCAACAGCAACGGGCCCAGAAGATATGCGATTACGACCAACGACGCCCCCACCCCCCAGGCGTGGGGTATCTTCAAGTAACGCTCAGTCGCCACCGACCACCAGACCAGATGCACCAGCGGCAGGATGAAAAGGCAGACGATCTGAACCCGCATGTTCAGGACTGAATAGTTCAGGTCATACTCCCGACCGAAGGCGAGGCTGATCATGATCCACGCCATGATGACCGCCAGGAACGTCAAGCTGTAAAGGGTGATCCTTACGAGGTGTTCGCGGTGTACCTTGGCGGCCCGACGCGACTGCGGCAACAGCACGAACCCCAGCGGGCACAATCCGCTGAACACTGTCGCCAGTAGCAGGAATCCCAACAGGAGCTTCCAGTGAATCCGCCACTCCGTGCCGCTCTTGCGAAAGAGCATGAGTTCCGGACAGATCTCCCAGAACGTGAGATTGCTTAAGAACCGGTATCGTCTCTCGACCAGTTCAACCGGAGATTCCAGAGGAAGGCTGTAGGTACGCACGCCCCCGATTGTGGGCGGAAGTGCCCTACTCCGAGATAGCATCCATTGCAACTGACGGTTGGTAGTGGCTCTGGTCACCGTGCCGGGCGGTTGAGAGGACAGCGGCATGAACACCGCCTGGGCCACGACATGCGCCCGTGATACGTTCATCGTGACCCCGGGGTCTTTCTGTATATAGCCATAGTTCGTCCACGCATCATATCCCAGCCTGGCGACAAAGATCACATACGGCAGGCAGAAGAGAACCAGCAGATACCCCACAATCCGAAGCGGGCGAAACTCATGGTGCATCCTCAGCGATGAGAAGAATTTCCAGGGCATGAAGCTGCAAAGCAGCGTACGCGGCACATTGACCAGGAAGTCAATCATCCGCAGAGGGAACTCAACATTCCACCGTGGCCGAACGCGCTTGGTACTCAGCAGATCAGCCCACTCGAAGCTCAGCCCGCACTCGGAGCAGACTCCAAAGATCGGGCACGACTCGCACCATAACTCCATCGCCCCCCGCAGGTCATACCCGCAGCGCGGGCAGCGGGCGTCTTTAGTGTCTGATTGAGCGGATATGTCGGTCATGCGTGATCGAGACTACCTGTACACTTATCAAAGAAGAACGAAGTTGAGCAAGGCAAATCCAGCCAGACTCCCGAGATAAGCCAGCACCACCGTCGCCCCTCCCAATGCCAGGGGACGGGGCATGTGAAGATAATTTCTTGATGCAATTGACCACCACGCAAGCAGGCTCGCAATCGCCATCAGGAACACGAAAATCGTTGAGGCCTGACTGGAGAAATCAAAAAAGGGCAATGGATCAAGCTGAATGAGAATGTACGCCGCGAGCGTCGGCGTCAGATACGCCAGGCTGTAGAGCCAGATACGCAACACATGAAGAGCCGGAGCCCGCTTCCGGGATATCAGACGCGCAAGGACAGGAAAAACGAACGGGCACATCAGCGCGGTGGCCAGTCCATTAACAAGAGCCACAGGCGGCCGTCGCCATCGCCACGGGGTGAAGAAACGGTTGTACCTGAGTTCAATCGTTGTATCCTGGATCAGAGTCGAGGGATAGAGAGGGCTTGCGAACCGGCTCGGCGACAGCGACCTAATTATCCAAGCCCGTGTGCCGGAGGTCCTCGGGCTGGAATAGGACACTTCGGAAAACGGGTTTGCGGCGGCACGGAGCCCAATGACCAGCGGCGGTTGCGGCGGCTGAAAACCTTGTTTCGCGACTAGCCCATTGATATGTCTATACATCACCGAGCCGACCGAAACGGCAATCATGGCGTAGAGCAAGAGCGCCGCCGCCAGGAGCACACCGGCGATGCGCAAAGGACGCGGGCGATGGTCCATCGTCACATCGCTCCAGAACTGGCGCGGGCGAACGATCAAACGGAAGAGTGTCTTGAACGACGCGGGGACAATCCGCCATCCTTGAGCGTATTCCACACACCAGGTTGAGAGATTGCGCTCCGGATTGAGAAGAGCCCCCCATTCATACTCCAGACCGCACTCAGTGCAGACGCCAAAGAACGGACACGAGTCCGTCCACGACTCGACCACCCCCCGCAGGTCGTACCCGCAGCGCGGGCAGCGGGCGTTGGTGATCTCATTGCCAGAATTGAGCGGCGCGGCCTCGGGCATCGCCTTGTAGTCTGCGATGCAAACGCCTCCGAAGCAACATCAACCTCGTTCTATATGAGACGCCCGCCCCGGCCGGCGATACTTAAGCCTGCGGAGGAAACGTCTTGCGCGCGAACGGGGTACGCCCAGCAGATCCGAAATCACATCGGCGGCACGTCCGACGCGCCCCGAACCCGCCCCGATCATCTCTGCCCACTCAAACTCCAGTCCGCATTCCGGGCAGACGCCGCGCAGGGGGCAGGCAAGGGACCAGTCGCCCATCGTTCCCCTGAGGTCATAGCTGCATTTGGGGCAGATTATGCCGCGGGGACTGTCCGGAGGAATGGGGGGGACGAACATCGCGCAATCTCCTGACCTCTCCTTGTACCGATGATCCCACGAAACGTGCTGATAGTGTCCGCCGGCTCCCCCAATCAAGGGAAATGGCAACTCATGACAAAATTTCCGGAGGATGCTCATGCCTGCGAAACAGGTGTTACACTATCGGTCAGTTCAAGCGAGGAGAATGCCATCAGCCAGCGTGAATCCATCACGAAATGGAACATACTTGCCTTGATCTCGGTGGTCTGCGGCCTCGTGATCACCATGACCCTTGATCAGTTGTGGATCCTTCAGTGGGGTGAAAGCGGCATCCGGTTTCCGGTGGGCGGGCGACAGACGATCACCCTGCCTCAGGGACGCAGCTTGGTGTATTACGAATCGCCGCACAGCGTTCCTTCCGGGCCGGTCTCCTTTTCGCTCATCCATCCGGATGGCCGACGGGTACGCGTGGAGATGATCACGAAAGACATCAACTACAAGATTTTATTGACGGGGATTTCCGGACGCGCATTCTGGGAGCTACGCATTCGAGAACCCGGGGAATACAGCTTTGAAACTTCGAATGACAGCGTCCTGAGCGATGATGACGTCCCACCGGAAGACAAGATTGTCTTTCTGAAATCACCAAACTCACTGAGCGAGGCAAAAGCGTTTCAGAAAATCATTCGCATCACCGGCGCGAGTATTTCCATCGTGGTGCTCACCATCTTTTACCTCCTGCATTTCGTCACGCTCAAGAAACGTGCGGCCGCCCGCCCCGCGCCGGAAGATGCACTGACCGAGGATGTCGTTATCTGAAGAGACGATGCGTACCCACACATTCTTTCCGCCCCCCCGTCCCCCGGATTCCCCCGGCTACCGCCGCGATTATGCGATTTCGTTCTATTGACAATCCACTCAAACCGTTCGTCCTGATGCAAGAGGACGACGGGCGGTTGCGGACGAGCTGGCCGGATGCGAAGCTCCTCGTGCGTCTTGAGCAACTTAGGGAAGACTACCAATTACTGCCGGATCTCACGCGACGATTGCAGGCTTATTTTGTCGGGGAGCAGATTGATTTTTTTGACGTCCCGCTGCCGCAGGCGGCAGCTTTTTACCGGCGTTGCTGGGAAGCGTGTCGAGATATCCCCCGGGGTGAGGTGCGCAGCTATGGCGAGTTGGCGATTCTTGCCGGTTCAGGAAAGAATGCCAGTCGGGCCGCAGGCCAGGCCATGCGCCGTAACCCGTTGCCCGTTATTGTCCCCTGCCACAGAATTCTCGCCGCGAACGGTCGTCTGCACGGCTTCAGCGGCAGTCTCGATCCGCAGGGCGAATCCCTCAGATTGAAACGATCGCTTTTGGAACTGGAAGGCGTTCGATTGGAGACGGAGACGCTTTTTTCATGCCCAGTCCCCTGCCGTGGTGGCCGGTGAACGTAATCCGATCGAAGAGTGAACAAACCCCCGATGAAAACCTTACTATTTTCTAATACCCCGTCGAAACGGATCGGCTGAGGGTTGATCAGCTCGAATGTGAACTTCATCACGGAACTGCGACATGAAAATCACAATGGTCGGTACCGGGTATGTCGGTCTGGTCACCGGGGGCTGCCTGGCCACCATCGGCAACACAGTGGTCTGCCTCGACATCGACGAGAAGAAGATCGATATGCTGCGCAGCGGCCAGTCCCCAATTTACGAGCCGGGACTCCCCGACATGATCGCGCGGAACGTGGCGGCGGGACGGCTCCGCTTCACCACCGACAAGGAGGAAGCCTATCGCGATGTGGAAGCCATCTTCATTTGTGTGGACACGCCCTCCGACGAAGACGGCTCGGCCGATCTCCAGCATGTCATGACCGTCGCGGAGGACATTGCCGCAGCGCTTGATCGCAGGAGTGATGAGCTTGATCCTCCGTTGGTGATTGTCAAGTCCACCGTTCCCGTCGGCTCGACGCATGAGGTGGGCGAGTTGATACGCCGGCGAACTACAAAACGATTCCACCTGGCGAACAATCCGGAATTTCTCAAGGAAGGCGCCGCCATCAGCGATTTTATGAAACCCGATCGCGTGGTATGCGGCGTGGATAAGGAAGAAACGGGAAAACGTCTCGAGACGCTATTCATGCCGCTCGTCCGTCAGGGTAATCCCGTCATTATCCTCGACATTCGTTCCTCGGAGATGGTCAAGTATGCCTCCAATGCCATGCTTGCCTGCAAGATCAGCTTCATCAACGAAATCGCTCAACTCTGTGAACACTATGGAGCGGACATCCGCGGCGTATGGCGGGGCATGACCACCGACCGACGTATCGGCAATCAGTTTCTGTATCCGGGACTCGGTTACGGCGGGTCGTGCTTTCCCAAAGATACGCTGGCGGTGATCGGCATGGGCCGGTCGGCGGGGTTTGAGTGTACGCTGAACGTCGCGGTCCATCAGGTCAATCAGCAGCAGCGAGCGTATTTCTGGAACAAGATCGACCACCATTTCGGGGGGAATTTTTCCGGCGTGAGCCTGGCGTTCTGGGGGGTCTCCTTCAAGCCGGAAACAGATGACATTCGCGAAGCTCCGGCCATTTCACTGATGCGAAACGCTCTCGCACAAGGCGCATCGATCCGGGCGTTTGATCCCGTTGCAACGGAGAACCTCAAGCATGAAATTCCCGAGGTGGATTGTTTCGGTGACATGTACGAAGTGCTGGATGGCTGCGATGCCCTGGTGGTCTGTACGGAGTGGGGAGAGTTTCACTTCCCGGAATTTGAGCAGATCGCCACCCGCCTGAAAAACCGGGTGATCTTCGACGGACGAAATATTTACAGCCGTCGCCAGATGCAGGATCTCGGTTTCACGTATTACTCAGTGGGCCGGCCGCCGGTAAATCAGAGCGATCCCGTAAAAACAGGATAATGCTGCGTGAATGGTCGCTCAACGACGCCTCCCGGACTGGCCCGCGATTGACTATTGTTTGCGCATCGAATTGATCCTCGCCAGGTAATCGGATCCTGTCCGCTCGATTCGTTCCGCCGCCCGTTCGATGGCGTGTATAGTCTGCATCGACGTTTCGCCGATTTCGATCTCCCGGACCGTGCCCACCGCTTCCCGGTACCAGTCGGTCCAGGCGCGGAGGATAAGAAACTCCCGCTCCCATGATCCTTGATCCTCGAGGGCTGCGCAACTGAGCGTAAATTCCTTCTCCAGCCGGAGCAGAGCCGCTTCTTCAATTTCGTCGATGATATAACGGGCGATATCCGGATCCGCTGAGGTGAGAACCAGAGCGCACACCAGCGCTGAAACCCCGACGTTTTTTAGCGTGTCGGGGGAGACCATTTCGATGCGATCACCATCGGTGTGGTAATACACATCCGTAAAGTGCCACATCAGCACGCTCGGTTTGCCGGCATTGAGAAACGGCACATGATCGCTTCCCCCTTCGAAGGGGTTGGTCCTGACCGTCCATCCGTTTGTGCGAGCCTGTTCGAGACAGCGATTGAGAATAAAGTCGTTGAAAAAGTGCGGCATCATGCGGGCCAGATCAATCGGCTTTCCCCCCCATTCGCTGAAATGATCGTCACCGCGCGGCCAGACGGCTGAGGGGTCGGGCATTTTCTCGATAAGAAACGTCCCGCCGGTCCTGGTGGTGTCTTCGCCCACCATGTCCAGACTGATCCCCCACTTCACGCTCTTATCACGCTCGGGGTCTTCGGTGATATACCGATGGGTGGAACGTATCTCATCACCCCAGAGGAAGGTGATCGATCGCTTCGGATCAATGGCGCCGGTCGTGAGCAGTTTCGCCATGACCCGGGCCATCTCCGCCTGACAACCGACCCCGGAGGCGTTGTCGTTCGCGCCGGGTTCCTGCACATGAGCGCTGAAGACGAACTGTTCTTGTGGAGCCTCGCTGCCATTCACGAAAGCGATCAGCGTCAGCTCCTCGGAAGCGTAAAGCCTCGTCTCCATCTCGACGTGAACACGAACCGGGCCGTTTTTCAGGTCACTCAACAGCCGGTCATGAGCGGCTTTGGAGAGCATCAGTCCCCATCCCTGGTTTTCCGCATCTTGGGGTATTGAACCGAACGGAATGGAGTTGACATGCTGGTCCGGTTGATTGAATGAGGGTATGCGGTAACACAGGATCCCGATGGCCCCGCGATGTAAGACCGCTTCTCGGTAAAGCCGCCGGGGTGATGCCTCTCCCAGCACGATCTTTCCTTCGATCTCAACATCGTCAAAATCGGCACGACGTGCCCCTCCGACATGGACCACCTCCGCGAATACACCTCCGGGAGGGGTGGAGCGGGAATTGATAAGTGGAATGTTTCGATTGATATCCGTGGTCAGAAGAGGCTTATCATCACCAAGAATGGTCAGGTTTGCCCGAATCGGCTCCCACGTTAGGCGCTTCATCGATCGTCGCTCAATTCGATAGACGAGTCGATCACTTTCCTTCGCCTGCTCCTCAGGGATATATCCGGCATCCTGCAGGATGGACTCCACCCGAAAAATGCTTTCATTGAAACCCTTGTTGCCGGGAATACGCCAGAATTTCTCTACAAAGCTAGTAGTATCCAGAGCGCGAAGGCCGGAAAAATCCTGATTGACGAGAGAGAAATAATTTTCGATGTCGGGATGAACTGATCTTTCCTGGGCTTCTGCGCGAATTCCCGTCAGGCATGTCAGGCATAACCCCGAGGTCACGATCATTACCGAAGTGGTTTTTCGCATATGTCTCCTCAAGCTGACGGCTTTCGCTTCAGAAGCAATCATGGGGTGACTTTCTTGATTCAGAGAGTCGTTGGAGAAGGTGATCTACCCTGCATTTTGACGGGCTTGGATGACTTCCTCATACACTCCGACATGTTCATCGCAATTGCGCTCAACCGTGTGCTGCTCCGCCAGCGCCCGGGCGGCGCGGCTGGCCTCGGCGCGTCGATCAGGATCGAGCAGCGTCGTCATGTACGAGACGAGTTCCTCCAGCGCTTCGGGGTCCGACATGACGAACCCGTCCCGCTCCTGCTCCATGAATTCATGGACGCCGTTGACTTTGGTGGTGATCACCGGCAACCCGCAAGCCAGCGCCTCCAACACCACGAGACTGCACGGGTCATAATAAGTCGGGAGCACAAACACGTCGGCGGCGTGATAATAGGACAACGGGTCATGCTGATCTCCGATAAAGCGCACTGCATCGCCGGCGCCGAACTTACTGGCCAGGCGCTTGTATCGCGCGATTTCCCCCGTACCCACCACCAACAGCCGGGCCTTGTGTCCCGCCTCGACGAGCCGCCCCATCGCCTTCACCAACACATCAAGTCCCTTACGTCGAAAATCGTGAGTCACGATAAGAAACAACGTCTCACCCGTCTGCACGCCGAGTTGGGAAAGTGTATTTTGGCGCGACGCGTCGTCCTCGGAGGGCTTGAAGTGGTGGATATCGACGCCGTTGTGGATGACGCGTATGCGATCCTGGGGAACGCCGTGAAACCTCTGGAGGTTCTCGCCCACCATGTGCGACACCGCCAGGACCAGCATTCGTTCTGAATGCCCGTACTTTCGCCGCTCCAGGGCCGCGAACTCCAGATAGCGAGGCAGCAGCGGATTGCTCATCATGCGAAACCACCGAACCACCGGGTGCTTCAGGCGGATCGTCTGCTCGATGATGCCCTTTCGCGTTCCGTAGTGCGGCATGAGAATGTCGGCCGCCCAGCCATCGCCCATGTCGTGCACGATGTCGAAGGACTGGTCGGCGAGGAGTTGCTCAACCGCCCGGCCGAATCCGATACGTCGCCGCCCCCAGAGTTGGCGTTGTATGTAATGGCAGGTTGCGTCGTCGGGCGCATCTCGAAATCGTCGCGCGATCAGGTGCACTTCGAACCCGCGATCCAACAGTCGACGCGCATGCAGATCGGTCCAGCGCTCCGCGCCGCCGCCGACTGCATCGTAATCGCCAATGACCAGGGCAACCCGCATTTTGCGAGTGTATCAGATCCGCTGAACTCCGATTCGCAAGCGACTGGCAAGCCGCTACAATCCCCAATCATCCCGGTCGGGCGATTAGCTCAGTTGGCTAGAGCGCTGCTTTTACACGGCAGAAGTCACTGGTTCGAGTCCAGTATCGCCCACTATTTTACAACCCCTTGCCAATGCCGGGGGTTGTTTTTCCGGCGCGGCGTACTGAAAATCGCATTATCAGTGCGGACGGAACAAGTCCCGAGAGGTTCATTGGGGGGGCAGGCTACCCGACTGGCGGATTGCAATTCAATTTCATGAGTGCTGTGTCATACTTGAGCAAAATAGGCCGGTGATGGAGCCGGGCGAGAGTTCTATGGTAAATGCATGATCAGGAGCAGAACGATGAACAAGAGTTACAATTACTTGGCCTTCTTATTGGTCGCAGTGACGATGACAGTATTGACTGTGCCCGCAACTGCGAGGCAATCATTCCAGGGTTTGGGAGATTTGCTGGGCGGCATTAATTTCAGCGTCGCTCTTGACGTGTCCGGCGACGGCTCGGTGGTGGTTGGCCAAGTCAGCAGTGCTTCGGGCTTTGAAGCATTTCGCTGGACCAGCACGGGCGGGATGGTCGACTTGGGCGATTTGGTGGGCGGCATCTTTAGCAGCACCGCCCAAGGTGTGTCCGCCGATGGCTCGGAGGTGGTCGGTTTTGGCAACAGTGCTTTGGGCAACGAGGCGTTCCGCTGGACGAGCGGGGGCGGCATGGTCGGTCTGGGCGACCTGGCGGGCGGTAGTTTTAACAGCATTGCCAATGGCGTATCTGCCGACGGCTCGGTGGTGGTTGGTCGAGGCAACAGCGATTCGGGCAGTGAGGCGTTCCGCTGGACGAGCGGGGGTGGGATGGTCGGCCTGGGCGACTTGGCGGGCGGCATCTTTAACAGCAACGCCAGAGGCGTGTCCGCGGACGGCTCGGTGGTGGTTGGTAGTGGCTTCACCGCATCGGGCCAGGAGGCATTCATCTGGGATGCGATCACAACGGCATGCAGAATCTGCAGGCGGTCCTGGAGGGCCAACTGGGACTCGACCTGACGGGCTGGACACTGACCAGTGCCTCGGGAGTCTCCGCAGACGGCACAACCATCGTCGGCCAGGGCGTCAATCCCCTCGGCGACACCGAGGCCTTCATCGCCTTCATCCCCGCCGCGTGTCCCGCTGACATTACCGGAGATGGCACCGTGAACGTCACCGACCTCCTTCTACTGCTCGGAGCATGGGGAGATTGTCAACCCTAATGAACTGATGAGGACATTCCCGGTGAGTGGTTGGTTTTATATTTGGGCAGTACCTTGTTTACTACCTGGAATAACGTAGTCCGTGGTCGCTGACGCGCGGCGGGCAGGTGCTCCCAATGCTCGATGAGGGCCAAGTCAGGGTTCTGAGGCGGCTTTTCGACACTATTTGCACTGGATATTGCAGCGCGGAATTTTGGGGAAATACGTAAGTGATTTGTTTCACTTTTACTTGCCAATTCCGGTTCGAGTCCAGTATGGCCCACTTTTCGTATTATCACCCCGCAACCGGGTATATTCACAATGCGGCCCTCTTTCCTGCTTCAGGTATTACCGGTCCCTGCCGATGTCAGTTGGCGGCTTTTTATTGAGCATCTCCCGCCTGGGGAGTATCCTTAACGATTCCGATCGGAGTCGCCGCCCATCCGATCGAGCAGGAATGACAACCATGTTCGTTCAGAAACCGGGACTCACTCTCCCCAGACGTTCAGCTGCGGTTCTCGGAATCGCAGGTCTGTTTCTCACCGGCTGCGGACCCGTCATTGAAAAAGCTGCGCCGAGACCGGAATCCTCGCGCGCCATGCTGGCGATGAATGTCCCGCAAATCATACGGGGCACGATCACCGCGGAAACCGTCATCATGGGATACGCCGAGGCGAATACGCCGGGGTATCGGCCCGTGGTCGCTCAGGGATATGGGCTTGTGGTCGGACTCAACGGTACCGGTTCGCGGGACATCGGCCCGGACTTACGAGCGCATATGCTTTCGGAAATGATGCGCGGCGGAATCGGAAGTGAAGGCACCGGCTGGGGACACCTCAGCCCGCAGGCGTTGCTTGATTCCATGGACACCGCCGTGGTGCTGGTGCAGGGAATCATTCCTCTCGCTTCCACGCGGGGAACTCGCTTCGATGTGCGGGTGCAACCGATCCTCAACACCTCGACCACAAGCCTGGAAGGCGGTCGGCTTTACACCACCGATCTTTTTCCGCGACTGATGACTGGTCGGCGACCGGGTAATTCCTTTGCCCTAGCCCAGGCCAAAGGCGTAATCTTCATCAATCCATTCGTCGAGCCTGAAGATGTCAATTCGAGCAGCATTGATCGTCGCAACGGTCGCATTCTCAATGGAGGCATCGTACAGAAGGACATGCCGATCAAACTGCGTCTGATCAATCCCAGTCATGCTCGAGCCGGCATGCTGGTCACGGCCATCAATACCCGATTTCCCCAGGAACGCGGACAGCCAAATCCGACCGCCCGGGGAGAGTCTGACGAGTCGATCGAAATCACGATCCCACACTCCTTCAACAATGACATCGATGAGTTCATCAAACTTCTGCAGCACACGACGATTCGTCAGGCAAACCCTGAGAGTGTCGCCATGTCGGTGCTGAGGATTCTGCAACTCAACCCGACTCAGGAGATTGCGGAAGCCGCTTCCTATCGATGGCGCGCACTCGGCACCCGCAGCCTGCCCATTCTCAGAAAATTGTATGACGTCCCGGATGAGCGACCTCGATTTGCCGCCATTCTCGCCGGGGCAAAGCTCAACGATCCCCTGGCGATCCCCCATCTCATTGAGATGGGGACATCCAGCTCCCCGGGCAATCGCTTCAAGGCCATTCGGCTCATGGATACGATGGAACTCAATCCGCGAATCGAAATGGCGCTCCGGTCACTCCTGAACGACGACAATCCAAATGTCCGAATCGAGGCGTACGAGGCACTTGCCCGCAGACGTGATCCGACCATCGAGCATGTACTCGTGGATGACAAATTCCTGGTGGATTTAATCGAATCAGATAAGCCGATGATCTACGTCACCCAGATCGGGCTGCCCCGTATCGCGATCTTTGGCAGAGATCTCTCAATCGATCTGCCGGTGACCATGCGGACATGGTCCAATCGATTGATGATTAAAAGTGAACACGGTTCTGATGAGGTCGAAGTGTACTATCGTCCCGTCGATGCCATCGAGGGGTATATCACCTGGGTGGATCCCCGTTTGGGTGAATTTCTTCAATTCCTGGGTCATACCACGACCGTGGAGAAACCCGAGCCGGGTTTGGGGTTGAGCTATGGCGAAGTTGTCGGGGCTATCCACCAAATTTGGAGACAGAAGTACATCCAGGCCGATTTCAAAGCCGAGCAGGATCGCATTCTGGCCGCGATTCTAATCCAACTGGAGGAGGCAACTACGGTTGAGCGACCCGAATTTGAAGAACTCCCGACTCCCGAGAAACCGCCGACCGGTTTGGAATCCTCTTCCGGAAAACTCCCGGATGATGCGGCCCGCCCCGTCACATCTCCGGGGCGCCATTCCCCCTGAAAACGAGCAATACGGTCATTCCATGCCACCCTGAGCTGGGTATGATGAAACCGGATGTGTGACCGGTTTCATGATGAGGATGTCCGTCTGATCAAGGCTCAAGACCATAATTTCAGGCAAGCTAGACAGGTTCAAGGATTGAACCGAAGCACGACAGGAGGTCACCGCCGCATGCGGCTTGCAAAAATCACCATCTCGGGGTTCAAATCCTTCGCGGATCGCACCGAATTCCTGTTCGACAAGCCCATCATCGGGATTGTCGGCCCCAACGGGTGCGGCAAGTCCAATATCGTGGATGCCATCAAATGGGTCCTGGGAGAGCGATCCGCCAAAAGCCTGCGTGGTGATGCCATGCAGGACGTGATTTTTGCGGGTTCTGCCTCCCGCAAGCCCATGGGGGCCGCGACGGTCACCCTGACCTTTGACAATCCGGTCATCAAGCACGAGGCCGACGATCCAGACGAGCAGCGGCTTCTCAAGATCAATACCGAGCAGGTGGATGTGACCCGCCGACTCTATCGCGATGGCCGAAGCGAATATCTCATCAACAACCAGAAATGCCGCCTCCGCGATATCAAAGAGTTGTTCATGGACACGGGGATCGGCAGCAATGCCTATTCGATCATCGAGCAGGGGCGGGTCGATGCGATGCTCACGGCCAATCCCATTGAGCGACGAACGATTTTCGAGGAGGCGGCGGGCATTGCCAAGTTCAAGGCCAGGAAAGTGGAATCGACTCGTAAACTCGAACGTGCCGAGGTCAATCTTGTCAGGGTCCGCGAACAGCTTTCCAATACCGAACGCCGTCTCCGAATCGTCAAGGGTCAGGCCAACAAGGCCCGGAAGTTCAAGGAGCTAGACACGCGGTATCGGTTGATGCGCACGGATTACGCGCTCGATCTCTACCACGATTTGCGGGCGAGACTACACGGCCTGACCAGCCAGATCACCGAACTCGATTTCCAGCGGAAGGATCTGACCCTTGTCATTTCTGATGCCGAGGATGAAAAGCAGTCTGCGGAACTGGATCGTCACGATCTCCAGCTTGAGCAGCGTGATCTCGAGCAGCGACGCCTGGAACTCATCGCCGCTCGTAAACATGCCGAGCAGCGGCGGGAGTTGACCCAGCGCAATCTGACTGAAGCCGGCGATCACATCCAGGAGGCTCGCAAGCGGCTCGAAGAATTCACAACCCGACTTGACCAACTGAAACAGCAAAAGATAGAAGCGGAAAAAGCCGCCACTCGCACCGTGGAGCTTTTGAAAGAGGTCGGACAACTGGTGACGGCGCTGACTGAGGAGCGAGTGCAGATTCAGCAATCCGAACTTGAATCTCAGGAAAACCTGGACACCCTTCGCGAAAAGTTCAATCGCTCCAATCACCATCGAGCCCAGACCGTCAGCCGATTCGAAGCGATCAATGAGCGTATTGCTTCACTTGGCGCCCAGATCGAAAAGTTGAACGCAAACCAACACAAGCTTGAAGCGGAAACCGAACAGCAGGTCGAAGAGAAAAGAAACGTCGAGCAGGAACATCACCAGGCGCAGACTGAAGTCACGCGCCTGGAGGCGCTGCTGGCCGAACATGACCGCGCTGCCGCGGCATTGGGTACGCGACAGGCCGAACTCACCGCTCGTCTCTCCGAGCATCGCAGCCAGCGGGCCGCCCTTGAATCGAGACTGCATCTTCTGGAGGAAATGCAGTTGTCGCGTGAGGGTCTGGGCGAAGCCGTCAAGGCCGTGCTGGACCAGCCCCGGCGTTTCCCCGGCATTCAGGGCATGCTCGGTGATGCCATCGACACCGACCGGCAGCACGCCGGCCTCATCGAGGCGGCCTTGGGAGCAAATCTCGAACTGCTTCTCGTTGAACGAGAGCAGGACATCACCAGTCTGGAGAAGGATCTTCGTGAGTTGCAAGGTCGGGTCACGCTGATCCCGTCCTCTCCGGAGGCTGGCGATGCGGAGTCGCCGGACGAGAAGATGCCCAATCTGACGCCCGGTCGGGTCCGACTGATTCTTTCTTTCCTGCGGATTCAGCCCCATGCCGAGCACGCCGTCAGACGTTTGCTGGGCAGGACGGTTGTCGTCTGGGATCTTGAGGGAGCACAGCAACTGGCAGCGGGTCCGTTGAAGGGTTGGCGATTTGTCACCCAGCGGGGCGAAGTGCTTGAACCCGACGGTCGCATCACCATCGGGCGGCCGATTGCCGGCGAGACCGGCGACGGTTGGCTGACGCGGCGAATCGAGTTGGCGGATCTCAAGTGTCGCATTCTCAGCCTCGACACAAAAATAGAGGTGCTTTCCGCCGAACTCAGTTGTCTTCTGTCGGAAACGAAGCAGACCCAGCAACAGCTTGAGGAAGCCAGCCAACTGCTTCACGAAGCACGCCATCGAATGGTAGAAACGCAATATCAGGGTCAACGACTCACGGGTGAGCTTGATCGACTCGAGCGGGAGCAAGATACGATCACCCATGAGAGACAAGAGCTTGAGGGACATCGGGAGAAACTGATCGTCGAGCGGGAGGAAACGAAACGATCATTGGAAAACCTTGATGAAACGCTGAGCAAGCTGAAACAGGAAATCGCAACGGCGGAAACGCAACTCAGGCTTGCTCGCGAGGAAGTCGAATCTTTTCAGGAGCGTCTGACTTCCGCCCGGGTGGATCTTGGCAAGGCCCGTGAGAAACATGAAGCCGCTCGACGAGAGCATCGGCACCTTGAGCTTGCGCGTGAGGAAACCGATCGCCAACACGACATCTGTCGTCAGCAGCTAAACCGAAGACTCTCCCAGATCGAGCAATATGAAGCGGCCATCGAGGATGCGAAGCAGGACATGGCCGCCACTGATTCGCAGCTTGAGGAACTGGCAGCGCGGGGGGACGAATTGCAGGCACGCCTCGACGATGCCGACCGAAGGGTCCGGGAGTCAATGACCCGGCTGACTGGGTTGCGGGAAAAATCCGGATACCTGGAACGCGATTACCATGCGGTGGAAATCAGTCGTCGCGAAGTCGAGGTCAAGCGTGAGAATCTTGAAGATCGCACGCTGGATGATCTCGAACTCAACCTGACGGATGCCTATCCCCCCTACCGGTCGCGTCGGGAAGAGCCGGATTTCGTACCGCCGGACCGCGACACGGTTCAATCTGAGTTGGATGAACTCAAAGAGGCCATCCGCAAGCTCGGCAACGTCAATCTCGATGCCATCGAAGAAGAGGCGATGCTCGAAGAGCGCAACCTCGATCTGATTCGCCAGGTCCACGACATTGATGAAGCGGTCACCCAACTCACCTCACTGATCGAACGACTGGAGAAGGCCAGTCGCACCCGCTTCGAGGAAACATTCAACACGATCCGGGAAAACTTTGCCGGCAATCAGGGCATGTTCCGCAGACTTTTCGGGGGCGGCAGTGCGGATGTCGTACTTCTTCCCGATGAGAAAGGCAATGTTGACTGGCTGGAATCCGGGGTGGAAATCCGCGCCAAGCCACCCGGCAAGGAGCCTCGCGTCATCAGCCAATTGTCCGGCGGCGAGAAGGCCATGACCGCGGTCGCGCTGCTCATGTCGATCTTCAAGTCCAAGCCCTCGCCGTTCTGCGTGCTGGACGAGGTGGACGCCGCCCTCGATGATGCGAACGTGGAGCGATTCTGCCATATCCTCGAGCCGTTTCTCGACAACAGCCATTTCATTATCATCACCCATCACAAACGCACCATGCAGGCGTGCGATCAGCTCTATGGCGTGACGATGCAGGAACGTGGCGTCTCCAAGCGTGTCGCCGTAAAGCTCGAGGAAATCGGTCACCACCAGCAGCGTTACGAATCCGCCCCCAGCACCCCCGGTAACGGCATGACAGAACAGCAACCCCCGCTGATCGAAACCAAGCCGACCAGCGCACTTCGCAAGCAGCTTGAGCAGGTCTGGGGTAATCCGAAGTCCAACTGAAGCAGGCCAAGCAGGAAAGCGATTGTCATTGGGGAAGCTCGACTCCTCTCCGCCATCAATCATCGTGGAGTGCGGATTCCAATCAGCCGATAAGTCATGAGTTCCGCCCCGGAATACTCCCGGTTGGCACTTCCGCTCATCCTCACAGGGAAGAACGAACCATGACTTCATTGCAAAGCAATCTGAACCAGGCGGTTGATTATCATCAGGCCGGAGATCTGGACCATGCCGAGGATATCTATCGTCAGGTTCTGAAGGATGAGCCGGAGAATCCCAATGCCCTGAACCTCCTGGGTGTCCTCTGCTCTCAGCGTGAGCAATTTGATGAATCCATTGACCTGCTGATGAAGGCGGTTCAGACTGGAGATCGGTTTTACTCCGCCCATTACAACTATGCGAAGGCTTTGCATGCCGTCAACCGATTGGAAGAGGCGGAAGCCCAATATCGCATCGCGATCGAAATCGATCCGAATCAAGCCAGTGCGCATCACAACCTTGGCGCATCGTTGTGCGAGCTGGGGCGTCACGAAGAAGCGGCGGAAAGTTTCCGGGAAGCCGTCCGTATCGACCCGCTCCATGAAGAAGCCTGGCACCAGCTTGCCATGATATTGTTCCATTACGACCAGCATGAAGGGGCGATTGAATGCTGGCGCTGCGCCATCCACGCCAATGATCGGTGTCTGGATTACCACCACAATCTTGCTCTGGTCCTCCAGCAGTGTGGACAACTGGATGAGGCTGAAGCCGGCTATCGCAAGGCACTTCAGCTCAACGAGACATCCGTTTCCACCTGGAGCAATCTTGCCACGGTCCTGCGCGAACTCGGACGCACTGACGAGGCAATAGAATGCTGTCGCGAGGCGATCCGCATCGATCCCAACTATGCCGACGCCTACAACAACCTGGGAAATATTCATCTTACCCGCGGGGAAGCGGAGGAAGCCCTGCGCTGGGCCGATCAGGCCATCCAGATCAATCCCGAGAACACCTCGGCCCTGGCGACCGCGGCGGGGGCTTTGCAGGCGGCCTGCGAAAGCGATGCCGTCATTGATCATCTCACGGAGGCGATAAGGATCAATCCGAAAGACCCGAGCCTGTACGTCCGTCGCGCTGAAGTGTTACTTAACTATGGCCGGCCTGACGAGGCGCTGGCTGACTTTGAGCAGGCGGCGACGCTCGACTCCGGTTGCACGCGAGCCGGTATCGGCAAAGCCAAGGTTCATCTCTTCGTCGGACACACCGAAGAGGCGCATCAGGTGCTTGATCTGCTGACCAAAGCGCCTCATGACGATCCTGAAGCCGTCATACTCCTGGCGGCTCTGTTGCAGAACCAGCGTCAGTATGAGGAATCCGTTTCCCTGCTCGAGCAACGACTTGAAACGGGCAATCTCAACAACTCCCACCGCCGACGGATATCCTATGCCCTCGGCGACGGCTTTGATAAATTGCAACGCTTTGATATCGCTTTCGAGTGGTATCAACAGGCCAATCAGGCGAACCTCGGCACGTTCGATATTGCGGATACGGAACGTCTCTTTGAACGCATCATAACGACCTTTACCCCTGAACATCTTGCTCGCCTGCCCCGCGCCCAACACGATTGCGAGCAGGGCATTTTCATCGTCGGCATGCCCCGCTCCGGCACCACCCTTATCGAACAGATCATGGATAGCCATCCCGCGATTCACGGTGCGGGTGAGACCAATTTCTTCGTGCCCGTTTTCCGGGAACTGGCAGAGCTTGTCGATATGCGCGACTTTCCGAAGAACCTGCTGAATCTCACCCAGGATCAAACGAATCAACTCGGCGCATCCTGTGCCGGGAGATTGCAGGAGTTGAGCGCCAAGCATACGCGGATCATCGAGAAGACCCCGAGTAATTTCCGCTTTCTCGGACTCCTGCAGATGCTCCTGCCCGGATCCCGGGTGATTCTCTGTTCACGCCATCCGCTGGACACCTGCCTGTCGTGCTACTTTCATGACTTCATCGGTTGGCATCCCTACATCTATGACCTGGCGACCCTCGGCCAATACTACCGCCTGTACGAGCGTATGGTTGCGCATTGGCGCAGCGTCCTTGATCTCGACATACTCGAAGTGAAATACGAGGATCTGGTCGCCGATCAGGAAGCTGAATCCCGTCGCATCATCGAATTTGCCGGGGTCGAATGGGATGACGCATGCCTGAGGTTCTTTGAGAATCCCCGCCGGGTTCACTCCGCCAGCGCCCAGCAGGTACGGGAACCCATCTACACCACTTCCGTGGCTCGATACCGACCGTACCTCGCGCACCTCACGCCGCTGGTTGAATCGCTCGGTCTTGATGCTGCGGAGTTGTAGTGCCCATATAGAAACTCACTCATCAGCAGGAAACGCAATTCGCGGCGAATTCGGCCATTCGATCGAGCAGCGTCTGGAGTTGCGGGCTGGTCGTCTGATCCGCAGGCAGGGGATTCGGCGTATTGAACACATGGTCGGCGGCTTCGATGGCAATCAGCAAGGCCTTCTTGCCCGCTTCGATGCTGATCTGGGTGGCGCAGTCGATCGGAACCGTGGGATCCTTTTCGCCATGAAAGATCATCAGCGGGCAGGTGAATTTCCTAACCATTCCCAGCAGGTCGTGGCGGGCGGGGTCTTCCTCCATCTGGGTCAGATAGTTCTTGCCAATTCGCAAATCCTGGCCGGTCCGTGACGATGGCGACACGAGATACCCCTCGCGCTTCATTTGTTCGGTCAGCTCCGGGGTGAGATTGTTGCACTGGCTCGGAGCGGATGCGGTCACGACCCCGGCAGGCTGAACCATCGACGAGTCATTGGCAAACCGCCCCGCCGTGAGCAGCGCCGTCACCCCGCCCCGCGAATGGCCGAACATGACATATTTCATACCCGCCCCTTCGAGATTACCGTTCGCCACCGCATCGATGACCGCTCGATAGTCGAACACCTGCCGGTTCCAGGTGTCCTTCTCAAAGAGATCCGGACGCTCGAAGGTCTCAAGATTATTGGTCATTCCCGAATGGCTGAAGTTGAAACGGTGGGCGATGAATCCCGCCCCGGCCATGCTCTGGGCGATGCGGGGAAACATGCCGTAGTCCTTATAGCCCTTGAACCCATGCGCAATCAGGATAACCCCCAGGGGCCCCCCGGATATGCCCGCTGGCATATGACAGTTTCCGATGATGGGCTCGCCATCGGACCCGGCAATGGACCAGGCATTCACGTGATTCATCGTGGAAGCTCCTAGAAGGGATTCAAGCTTCAAGTTTTCGCACCATTGCCGAGGCAAACTGATCGGTGCCCAGATCACCGCCCAGATCGCGCGTCTTTTCACCGTTGATCAGGCAGGCATTGTAGGCGTCGCGAATTCGATCCGCGGCCGTCGCGCAGCTTTGATCATCGCGGGTCTCCGCCAGATATCTGAGCATCATCACCGCGCTCATCAGCAGGGCCAGGGGATTGGCGATGTTCTGACCGGCAATGTCCGGGGCCGATCCATGCACCGCCTCGAAGACCGCCTGCTCATCGCCGAAGTTCGCCCCGGGGGTTACGCCCAGCCCCCCCACCAGCCCGGCGCAGAGATCAGAGATCATGTCGCCGTACAGATTCTCGCACATGATCACATCGTAGAGGTGCGGATCCTGGACGAGCCGCATGCAGGCGGCGTCGATGAGTTGCTCCTGATACTCCACCTTGCCGTAGAAATCCTTCTCGTGTTCCTCCCGGGCGCACTTGAGCATCAGGCCATCGGTGAGCTTCAGGATGTTGGCCTTGTGAAAGACCGTGACCTTCTTCCGCCCCCGGGTGACGGCGTATTCAAAGGCGAAGCGTGAGATCCGCCGGCACGCTTCCTCGGTAGCCACCTTCAGAGAAGTGATGACCCCCTCGGTGATCTTGTTCTCGATCCCCGAGTAAAGCCCCTCGGTGTTCTCGCGAATCACGACCAGATCGACATCTTCGTAACGCGTCTTCACGCCATCGAGGGATCGGATCGGCCGCACCGCCCCGTAGAGATTCAGGGTCTTGCGCAG
>JADFSH010000201.1 GCA_022560875.1 Planctomycetota bacterium
GTTTGGAAATGTCTTGCGTCACGAGGTTCAGAATACTCGGTAGCCCCGAACATGTCACCGAATCCGGGAGGAATCACCTCCTGGACATACTTAGCCGCATTCGCCCTACTCCCGCATCGCCCGGAGAGCAAGTTCATAATTGCGATACTCGGGCTCGTCCGTCACTTCCCTGACGATGTGCGACACGAGCCAATCGGGGATCTCGACTTTCATATCAACATCCGTAAGTTCAACTTCGGCCAGCACAATGTCAAGCTGATCGAAGTCGTCGATCTCCCAGATCACTTCCCCGACCCGGACACGATGTCGCGTCTTGCTGAGTCGCCTCGACTCGGTCCGTGGCCAGTGCCGGGAAAACTCCGTTTCAGTCATCGAGCGTTCGAGTTCTTCACGGACCAACCCTTTGCCGCGTTTGATCGTGTGGGTGAAGCAGACGGTATCATCGGGCATGATCACGCGCCGAAGACGACCCTCCAGCGGGGCGACGCTGCCTTGATCGCCGGGAAGCGATTCCGGCAGATAACCCTGCTCAATCCGCCAAACCTCCGCCCCGGCGGGAAGCTCGGGCAAACGATCGAGTAGATACGCACGCTCGATTTCCTGCCCTGCGGTCGAAAAGAGATCACGGGATTCGTCGGCGTTATTCACTCGGGCATTCCATCCCCAGCATCGCGTCAGAGGCGCGGGACAGATCCGGCGCTAACAACTATGTATCTGTCTTTTTCTTGTGATCGAGATTGACGTCGTTTTGGATGCTCAAGAAGGCCAGGTCCGCCAACTCGCGCAGCTCTTCGGGCATGCCATCATCCCGGATGAATTCCTTGAGGGCCTTGAGCAGCGCACCGTCCGACTGGGTGCTGATGCGGGCGTTGTGGTAGACGATCCCCGCCGCGATCGCGGCAAGATACATCCGCCCTCCCAGACGTCGATCGGCGGCATGCTCGCCGACGATGCGCATGGTCTTGAAGGCGTTTTTCGCCTTCTTCAAGGTATCAAGGGAGATGTTGCCATCGGAAAGCAACTCCTGCGCCGTTGCTTTGGTGGGATCGAGATCACGGGCCAGCCAGTCAGCCGCGGCGGTGGAGGGATTGTTGGTCAGCTCCAGCGCCCAACGCAGGGCTTCACCCAATTGTTCCCGTTTTGCAGCGCTCATGTCGTCTTCTCCAGGTCTTTAAGGATGTCCTTGATTTCACTCAGGGCTTTTTCCGGCCTGCTCATGGTCCGCCCGGTTTCGGCCAGCATCATTCGGGCGAAACGCCGCTTGACGGTGATCATCATGTTCGCCGCCTGAGAGCGATCGTCAAGATCCAACCGCTCAACCAGGGATTTGTAACTCGCAGGCTTCGCGCCGAAGAGCATGGGGCGGACCACCCGCTGCTCAAAGACCACCCAATGGGCCTCGAAGCCGTCGGCAATACAAGCCCGGCGCGCCTGCTCAAGCACTTCCCTCACGAGGGTGACGCTCCAGGCGGAATTGAATGCCGCTTCCGGAGAGACATCCTTTGCCAGGTGGATCAGGTTGGTCTCCGTTTCGCTGAGGCTCATAGGTTGCATACCCTGGTGCGAACGTTTCTTGCGGGTCACATATCGATGTCGCTCACGCAGGTAATTCTGCAGTGAGGTCAACAGTAAGGTACGAAATCGACCCCGTTTCGGATCCGCTTCATGGAACAACTTGCGACCCAACATCACATCGCAGACGAATCCCTGGGTCAGGTCCGAAGCCTCGTGAACGTCGCGCCCCTTGTTGCGGATATAGGCGTAGACGGCGGGCCAGTACCGTCGGGCCAATAGCTCCAGCGCCTTTTCCGAGGCCGAATTATCCTCGCCGCCAACGGTGAAGATCATGGTCCAGTTGGTTTGCGACGATCCGGCATCAGGGGGCAACACACTGGTACTCCAGAACTCGGTTCGAGTGGTCAACAAAAAACCTTCTCACATCCAGGTATGCCATTTGACCCCTTATCTTGCGCCCGAGCCGACAAAAAAACCACTTTTTCCCCACGTTCCCATCGGTTGGCCGATAAAAGCCTCTTTCTGAGGATTTTTCCCTCTCCTGATCCAGTGATATCCCGGATTCGGACCGGGTGAAATTTCGTCATACTGCCCGGCACTTTTTCCCGATCCGGTCCTGCCAGACAACATGCCTTCCATATTGCAGTTTTTCGTCGAGCAGGCGGTGATTCTTCGAGAGTTTCAGAACCATTCCACAGCGATCCTCAATCACGAGTGGGCTGGAACCGCCTCAAAGAGTTCGGCTGGTCCTTCTCGGGGCGAGCAATCTCACCAAGGGTATTTCACTCATCCTTGACGGGGCGCGTCGGGGACTGGAGATGCAACGGGGCGACGGCCTTGATGTAATGCTCGCCTACGGACACGGCAGATCCTACGGCATGGAAAGCAGGTTGTTCGGGCGCAGCCTGCCCGGCATCCTCGATTGCGGATTGTGGGATGCGATCAAGGAGCAACCCGACGCGCCGACCTGCGGCCTCATCACCGACATCGGCAACGACGTGATGTACGGGGCCGAACCTGAGCTGATCGCAAGTTGGATTCAATCCTGTATCGATCGCCTGCGTGACCTGAAGGCAAGGCCGGTCATCACCGCCCTTCCCATGCAGCGAATCCGGGGGCTGCCCCGGTGGCAATTTGCGATGGTCAAGTCGCTCCTGTTTCCCTCCCATGCCATCACCTACCAGCAGGCGATGACGCGGATCGAGGCCCTTGATGAACTGGTCCGGAATCTCGCTCAGCACAATGACTGCCCGCTGGTGGAGCCCCGTCGCGAGTGGTACGGCATCGATCCCATTCACATTCGTCAGGGAAGCATGAAGCAGGCCTGGGGAGAAATCATCTCCCACTGGAATCCCGATCACGACCCCCCGGATCCCCCCCACCCGAAAGGCTCACTGAGACGATTTCTGGCCATACGCACAAAGATGCCCCAACGATGGCGACTATTCGGACGCGAGATGGGAAGCTCGCAGCCTTGCTGCCGGTTTGGAGATTCAACAACGGTGGCGATGTACTGACGAGCAGTCCACCGCCACCGTTGCGTGGGGAAATCCAAAGTATCTCAACCTCTCAACGCGGCGAAAAGGTCCTCGGTTGAATTATAGACGTAGTCAAACTGCTCTTGCCATCGGTATACGACGTGATCTTCGCGCGACTGCGAACCGCATCCAGATCGATCTTGCCGTCGGCGTAGCGACCAAGCACCGAGCGGTCGATCTCGATGATCACCCGCAGTCGAGCGGAACCCGACGATGTGCCGGTAAAGAAAAGTCGGCTTGTCTCTCCGGATGACTGGATGATCCGGTTACCTTCAAGCTGCATGGCCACCACGATCGAGTCGTCATCATCAAGACCCTTGATCTTCAGACCATATCGGGAGACGGATTCGATGACGGCCTTGATGACGGCATCCACCGCTTCCGGTTCGATGACCGTTTCGTACTGTATCGTTTTTTCGGTGCCGACTATGAGGCTTCGAGAATAAAGCGCGTAGGTATTGGCGACACGACCGCTCGCCTCATTCCGGGCCTGCTCCCAGTCATCATCGGCATCAGCTTTTTCATCCTCATCAGCATCCTCCATTTCGACCTGCCTCGCCGGCACGCTCACATCGAGGGTGAAAATGACCCCTTGTCCGGGCACGCGGAAACCTCGCGTATTACTGGTGTGGTAACTCAGAGTAGTATATCCAGATCCCGTTGAATAGATATAAGGTGAGATTGACGACCCCGACCAATTGCCAATTCTGGGAACCAGCCCACCTCCACCACTAGCGAAGCCGTCTCGGCTGACCCCGCCTCTTCCGCCCACACTCTGTTCTTCCTTCACATCCTCCTGCCCATCATCTTCGGAGGCATACAGCTCGTTGAGTTCACGACTGATCGACCTGGCCAGCACCCGGCGCATGATGTCGATGGTCTGGGCGGTCTTCTCCATCGAAACCGCCTCGCGGTTTTCTTGCACCATGGTGCTGACGCCGGTCAGGGTGGCGAGCAGCAGGATCGCTCCGAGCAGACAAACAATGATTCGCAACATGATCAACACTCCTGTGTGAGTTATTCGTTCAGTTCAAAATTGACGGGGGGAATGACGCCGAAGGCGACCAGATGCGCCAACTCATCCACCGCACGCCGGGTATAGCGGTTGTCGCTGGCGGCGCCTTCGGCCACGGACTGCAGACCCGCTTCGTAGCGGGCGATATCGTCCTGTCGCGTCAGGGCGAGTAATTTGATCAGTTCGGTTCGCTGCTGCGTCTGGAGTTGGTCCCAACGCTCCAGGTAGTCGTTCAGCGATTCGGCGAACTCGAACGTGGTTCGATCAAGGTGTTCAAATGTGGCAAGACGAATACGCGATTCGAGCGCATCAATATCGACCGCCGGTTCGGCGGGCTCTTGCGGGATCGGTCC
>JADFSH010000202.1 GCA_022560875.1 Planctomycetota bacterium
GCTTGATCTCAATGGCGCGAATGGGATTGGCATTGACGACATCCTTGAACTTGGCCAGATCGAATTTGCCCTGATCATCACGACAGCCGAAATAACCCGTTCCGATCTGCCAGATGAGATCACCGCCTTTTTTGTGATAGGGCGACACCCCGCCCTCTCCCGTATTGTGCAGTGCCCCGGCCATTGCCACCCCTCGATTGAGCGCCTCGATCGCGGCATGGCTCAGCGACCCGTAGCTCATGGCCGAAATATTGATCACGGATTTCGGTCGAAACGCCTGCGTCCGGCCCCGCGCCGCCCCCATGACCTTCGCACAGGGAATGCGAAAGTCGGGGTCGTAGTCTTTCTCGCCGGGATGCGGATCATTAAGCGGAAACGCCGCATGCTTGATGATGAGATAGCCGGGCGACTGTTCCAGCTCGTTGTCCGTGCCGAAACCGAAGTAGTTGTTCTGTTTCTTCGACGAGGCATACACCCACCGTCGCTGATCGCGGCTGAAGGGGCGCTCCTCGTTGTTGTCCGTGACGATGTACTGCCGCAGTTCCGGTCCCACGGCTTCGAGCCAGTAACGGAAGTGCCCGATGATGGGAAAATTCCGCAGTATCGCATGATGACGCTGGGTGACGTCGTAGGCGATCCACAAGGCGAGGCCGATGATCACGAGAATGATGAGGAAAGTCGTCATGGGCGATCATTGTACAGCAGTCCCCGTTCAGCGGTCAGGGCTCGTATTAACAGAACGCTTTGCTTGATTCACAACTGGGTCAGATCCCCCAGCCCCGTCAACCCCAGCGGCTCCTTCGTATAAAACGGCTCCGCGGCCTCTGTGCCGCAGCGGCTGCCGTAGTACACATGCGAGGCGTCGATCCAGTCCACAATCTTGCGGTTTTTCTCGGGAAGGACGAATTGCGTCTCGTAGGCGAGGATCGACTCGCGCTTCTTCTGGGTATAGCCCGTGATGTCGAACATGAAGTTGGGGTTCGCCACCCAGCGCAGGTGGGTGCAGTAATAATAAAACAGCCACTTGGGGTAGATGGGTTCGCCGGGCAGGTCGATCCTGGTGAGCTTGGCGTCGAACCGGGCGTCCTCCACGATCCGGGTGGTCGCGATGTGGTCGGGATGGGCATCCTCGAAGAAGGGCGTGAAGACGATCTCGGCCTGATGTTCCCGAATCGCCCCCGCGACCATGTGCCGCGCTTCGATGGAGTGGACCACCATGCGATTGGGGAGATCGAGCAGGCGACGCTTCACGCCCAGAATGTCCGCGGCTCTGGCGGCCTCTTTCGCCCGCGTCTCCGGGTCGCCGTGAGGCGTCGGCTCGCCATTGGTCATGTCCAGCAGCAGGACGTTGTGCCCCTGATCGGCAAGCCGGGCGATGCTGCCGCCCATGCCGAGTTCCTGATCATCCGGGTGAGGTCCGACGACGAGTATGTTGGTCATGGGGGGATTCTCAATTACTGAACAGAAAAAGGCAAACAAGAGGGGTGGCAGGGGCAAAGTCTTCTCTTTGCCCCTGCATCGAGCATGCGTCACCCTGAGCAGTGGCAAGGAAACCTTGCCACTGCCACCCGTGCTACTTCCGATCAAGCTGCTTCTGGTAGATCTCCTCCAGATGTTCAACCATCCGCGATGCGGCGAAGCGTTCCCGACACAATGTCTGCCCAAGCCTGCCCATCTCAGCCCGCTCGACGGGATGATCCATCATCCATTCGGTCGCTTCGCGAAGGGCGGTCAGGTCGCCGGGTGGGATGAGACGACCCGTTTCGCCGTCAAAACAGACTTCCCGGGTTCCATCCACGTCATTGGCAATGACCGGGGTGCCGCTCAGTAGCGACTGGGTGACCGTGCGCGGCAGCCCCTCGCGATAGCTCGGATGACACAGCACATCCATCGCCTGGAGATACTTCGGAATCTCCTCCGACGGCACAAGCCCCGTGGCGATGACCCGATCGGCCAGCCCCATCGACTTGACACGTCCCAGCAGACGATCCGCCCACCAACCATCGCCCACCCAAAGTAGCTTGAGATTCGACCGCTGGTTCATCAGGCCTTCGAGTGAATCGAGCAGATCGTCGTGGCCCTTGAGTTCGGCAAGCCGGGCGATGGTGCCAAGGACAAAATCATCCTCGGATATACCGAGTTCCCGGCGCACCTCATCCCGTGACCATTGGGGCGAGACGTACCGATCGACTTCCATCCCCGAATAGACAGTGACATATTGTTCGGGTCGGCCGATGCCTTGCTTTAGCGCCTGATCCCGCATCGCATCCGCCACACAGGCAATCACATGGCATCGCTTTGCGGCGATGCGCTCTGAGAGTATGTAAACACTATTGCGCCACTTGGACTGGTAGGGATGAAAGGCGAGGCCGTGGATGGTGTGGATGACGCAGGGGACTTTTTCCTTCCACGCCGCAAGTCGTCCGAGGATGCCGGCCTTGGAGGAATGGGTGTGGACGACGT
Organism: Planctomycetota bacterium; assembly: GCA_022560875.1. Taxonomy (GTDB): domain Bacteria; phylum Planctomycetota; class Phycisphaerae; order Phycisphaerales; family SM1A02; genus JADFSH01. The sequence goes on from JADFSH010000202.1 coordinate 2,464, forward strand.
CAGGTTTCCAGTCGCGGATGATCTTTCGCAGATCTTGTTTGCACTTGAAATCTTTAACGGGAGCGAGTTCGCGGACAAGGTTTGGGGTTTCGATGGTTTCAATGTTGCCATGTGCTTTGACGCGATCGAACAATGAACCTTCGGGGCCGTAGATCGGACCAAATACAAGAGATACATCGTGCCCCCCATCGGCTTGGCCTTCGCAGGAAAGAACTGTGTTCTCCTGGGAACCACCGAGGATCAGCCTGGTTGAAACATGCATGATCCTCATGAAGGCTCATCCTCGTACGTAACCCACTCAAGGCACAATCCCTCCGGCGGCAGCGTCGGCCCCGCCGCTTCACGATTTCTCGCTTCGACAATCTTCTTGACCTTCTCCGGCTCATACTTTCCGCGCCCGACATCCAACAACGTCCCCCCCATAATCCGCACCATGTTGTAGAGAAACCCGTTCCCGGAGATATCGATCTGGACTTCGCGTTCACCGGATTCGATGACCGTGCATTCGTAAACTTCTCGCACTGTCGATTCACGGCCATGATTAAGCCTTGTGAAGCTGGCGAAATCGTGTTCGCCGACGAGGTACTGTGCCGCCTGGTGCATTTTTTTTGCATCGAGTTCGTACGCCGTCCACGTCACGAAATGCCGCTCGAAAAGAGGCTTGGTGATGCCCAGCCGGCGTCCGTAAGCGATGGTGTAGCGATAGCCCTTGCCGGTGCATTCGCTGATGGGGCTGAATTCCGGATGAACAATCTCCGCACCCAGCACCTGCACATCATCGGGCAGACGCGAGGTGATCGCGGCGGGGATCTTCTCCAGCGGAATCTCCCGATCGCTGGTAAAGCAGGCAATCTGCCCCCGGGCATGCACGCCGGCGTCGGTGCGCGAGGCCCCCACGATGTGAATCGGCTCGCGCATGACATGGCTGATCGCATCCTCCAACACTCCTTGCACCGTGCGCAGAGGTTCGGTCTCCGGGGGATGCTGCTTCTGCCAGCCGTGGAAGTTGGTGCCGTCGTAGGCGACGGTAAGCTTGTAGCGGGGCATGGGGACAATACTACGGCAAAGCCCGGCGACTCGTTCGGGATCGTCTCAGTCTGTATCGGGTAGATCGATCAGTTCCAGGGGAAGCTGCGTGCCGCATTCCGGACAGCGAGATTCGACTAGATTTCTCAATGCATACGAGCATCTCGGACATATCGCTTTTGGAAACGGAACAAGCCATCGAACCAGTTTTGCATGAAAGATCAAGACCAGCACACCTGGTAAGGCGAACATGAAAAAGAAATTGAGTGATGAGTCGATCATATACATTTGAAAATCCTCCTGTCTCAACAATGCTAACGTGATTGCCAGCAGGACACTCGCCGTCGGCATGACGGCTACAATGAACAGAATCAGGCTCATGTGAAGCAGTCGGCGTCGCACGTGATATCGTTTACGAACTACCCAAGCAATGTCTGGAATCATGTCAGGCTCCTTAAAAAATGGTTCATTTCTCCGAATCCCTTCAGACCAAGTGACACACTGGATAGTGGTGGCATTCCTGACCAATACCTTACATATCACAACCAAGCAGTCCCAAACGGCAGCCTTGGCCCGCTTTCAGATCGATTACGCCTCTTCATTTTGCTCCACCATTTCCCTTGGCAACTCCATCCCACACTCCGGGCAGCGCGGCTCAGAGAGTTTCTTGATGTTGTAACCGCATTGCGGACATTGCTTCCGGGGCAACGGAGTGAGCCAGAAGATCAGCCTTTGCTGCATCACCGCTAAAAGCAGCGCGGCAATGAGGTATCCACCGGAAGTCGGAAGATGATTCACGATCAGATCCGTCCAGGTAGTCGTGTTGCGCGTTATGAAACCTCGATTAGAATAAAA
>JADFSH010000203.1:0-604 GCA_022560875.1 Planctomycetota bacterium
TCGGCTTGTGGGATCTGGTCGAAACCCGGCGGCGCTAAGGTCGATAACTTTCGTTCATCTGGGTCTGTGATTACACTTCTCCTCCCATGGCGTGGTTACGTCTGTGGCGAAGACCCTCCGACTCCGAGATGAAAGCAAGCCGAGAGATGTCAAGGACGTACATCGTAACCGGTGCCGCCGGGTTCATTGGATCGCATCTCTGCGCAGCGCTCCTTGATCGGGGTGACCATGTGGTCGGAATCGACAATTTCGACCCTTTTTACGATGAGGCCGTCAAGCGTGCGAATATAGTGTCGTTTGATCCGGATCGTTTTCGACTGGTTGAAGCCGATATCCGCGATCGCAAAGTCATACAGGAAACGATAGAGCAGGCCGGCCCGGCAGTTGTGTTCCACATTGCCGCACTGGCCGGGGTACGAGCGAGCATCGCGGATCCGGCACGCCACACAAGTGTCAATGTGAGCGGAACGGTCTCGCTGCTCGAAGCGATGCGGGCCGGTGATTGCAGGCGTCTGGTGTTGGCCTCCAGTTCCAGCGTCTACGGCAACAACGAAAAAATCCCCTTTTCGGAATCCGATCCGGTGATGGGGCAGATCAGCCCCTA
>JADFSH010000203.1:614-4331 GCA_022560875.1 Planctomycetota bacterium
CGCGTCCAAGCGGGCGGCTGAACTTATCTGCCAGTCGTACAGCAATGGGTATGGATTTTCTATCGGGGTACTGCGGTTTTTTACCGTGTATGGACCTGCCCAACGTCCCGATCTGGCCATCGGGAAATTCATGCGTCTCATCGCAAAGCAACAACCGATTCCCGTATTTGGAGATGGTACGAGCAGTCGCGATTACACCAACATCGAGGACATACTGCAGGGGGTTCTCGTAGCTTCGGAGCGGGTCGCCGAGGCTGAGTCCGGCTTTTATCGCATCTGGAACCTGGGGAACTCCGAGCCGATCCGCCTCGACGAGATGATTTCCCTGATTGGGAAAGTCGTGGGTCAGGAGCCGATCATTGATACCAAGCCCATGCAAACTGGTGATGTGAATCGAACCTACGCCGACCTGAGCCGCGCACGGCGTGAACTTGGATATGATCCCGCCTGCCCGTTCGAGGAAGGTTTGCGATTGCAATGGGCCTGGCTCAAGGAGCGGATGTAGGCTGGGCTGGTCAGCTATCGGCGAACGCCGCTCCCGCCGACACTCTTTATACTCCGGACATGAAGATCAATGGCACAGTTCATCACGTTTTTTCTGGGGCATATTGACAGTCGCAATTCCCGGTTGCGCAACCTCGGAGCGACCAGGCTCGACCACGAGGCCGGACACGCAATCGTCACCGGCTGGCTGGCTGGTGGCTCGGTCAACCTCCTTTCACGATCCGCAGAGCATCTGGGGTACTGGGGTTGTTACTCTGTCCTGGACCAGCACCAACCCGGAGGGACGCGAGCGGATCGCGGTTGATATCTCGTTCATCTGGTGTGAGCAGGCCTTCACCCTGAGTGGAAACATGTTCGGATCGGTCGTTGAATACCGGACTTCCGGTGCGGAGTGGTCAATTACGATTGATGGTGAGTCGGAATTTTCCGAAGAAACGCGCCAGCGGATGAGGCTGCACCGCGAAGACGGCATGTTCTGGCCCAACTACTTCGGCTTTCTCGCCGGACTGCCGAGTTGATCGGCCCACCCGATTTCTTGCCTCCCACTCATTGCTCATCGCTTCCCCTTTACTGTCGCCACCTGTACGTCATGTCTTCCCATGCCGGGATCGATCAATTCATATGACGTTGCCTGCATGTCATGAGCCAGAAGCATGTGATCGATGTGATATAGCGGGAACGCCCGATGAAAGCTGGCTCCGTAGCCACGCCCGGCATCATCGTAAGCATGATGCAAGCCGGGAAACAGAATCGACAACGAGCGGCTGCCACGCGGCGTGTTGAAATCGCCGACGATCATGTCTGGTCGAGGGATCGTCAATGTGTTCAGCAGGCGGCGAACACTTTTGGCCTGAGCGGCCCGCCCGACGGTCGGCGATGAAGGCAGATCGACCAGGTAGACGATGAGTACGCGCCCGAGCTGCTCGGTTGCGTCCAACTGCACAAGTGATATTTCCACCCCATCCCGGGAGATGATCGTTCGGGCTTCGATAATCTTGATAGTGCTGAGTATCCAGTATCGACCCGCTCTCGCCATTTTTCCTTCCGGCCCCAGCAGCGTGTCCATGGCCTCCGGCCAGTTCATGCCCCAAGCCTCGGAGAGAAAGTTCACATCACCGACCAACTGCTCGATTTTTTTAATATGTGCATCGCGCGGTCGCTTGGCATGCGACATGGTCCAGTGCATCACCTGAAGGCCATTTCTCTCCGGGGTTCCCATTCGATGAAATCTGTTCTCGACAAAGAAAAAAACAAACGCCATCGCGACGAGGATGCCTCCCCAGACGAGTTGCCTTCGCTTCCTTCGCCTCTTCGTTGAACCGGGGCGAAAGGAAGCCATGAGGCCGAGTGCGATGAAGGCAAGCGTGACCGGGGTCGGAATCCATAAGAGAAACTGGCTCCAGAGAAAACGATCGGAGACGATGCGCCCCACGAGCCAGCCGGTGATCACGATCCAGGCGAAACCCGCCAGCGCAGCGGCTGACCATCGTAAAAGACGGGTTGCTGGCGATTCCGGGCGGGCGATGGGTGTGGTCATGTGTCGCGACAAATCCTATTCGATTCAGCCTCCGTACACGAACGGAGCGAGAATCACACACACGATTCCGCACAGGACCGTCAGTGGTCCGCCGAAGCGAAGGAAATCGAACCAACTGTAGCCGCCCGGACCCATGACCATCATGTTGGTCTGGTAGCCGATGGGAGTCAGGAAGGATGCCGAAGCCCCCATCGCAATACAGGCGGCAAAGGGGAGAAAAGGTTGTCCATTCAACTCTGCGAACTGGAAGGCGATCGGAAAGACCAACGCGGCGGCGGCGTTGTTGGTCATCACAGCAGTGAGCAGAACTGTCAGCACGTACACGCTGGCGAGCATGCCGTGAATCCCCAGATTCGCCGACCAGTTCAGCACCCATCCTGAGAGTTGATCGGCAAGGCCCGTGGTCAACATGGCATTGGCGATGCCGAACGCCGAGCCGATAACAATCAGAACCTGCCAGTCGATCGACTGTCGGCCCTGGGTTCCCGTGCAACAGCGGGTCAGGACCATAAGCATGGCGGCGCATAACGAGGCGGTCATGATATCGAGCAATCCTGTCGAAGCGCAAGTGACAAGTCCCGCGAGAATGGTGATCGCCACCCAGGCCAGGGCCCAGCGGGGCCGGGGAGGATCCTGATGCTCGCTGATCAGGTAAAACGACGATGAATTTCGATGACGCTTGGCGAAGCCGAAGCTTGCTTCCAGCAAGAGCGTGTCGCCGGGACGAAGCACGATGTCGCCGATCTTTTTCTTCTTGATTCGTTCACCCGCACGATGCACGGCGATGATGACCGCGTTATAGCGACTGCGAAACTCGCCATCACGCACGGATTTGCCCACCAGAGGCGAGGATTCTGAAATGACCGCTTCAATCAATCGTCGATCGTGATGTGAGGCGGTAAGTTTGCCGAGCTGCTCCGTGTCGGGGTTGAGTCCCTGAATCTGCTGAAGCTCGACCACGGATTCGATCACACCCACGAATCCCAGTCGGTCATTGGCCCGCAGCACCTGATCCGGGCCCACCGCGATCAAGTGCTCGTCGTCACGAAAGATTTCAGTGAGAAAGAGCCCCTTGAGATGTCGCAATCCCGCCTCCTCGATGGTCTTGCCCACGATTGGACTGCTGGGATCGACCCGCATCCAGGTTGTGTAATGTTTGGGATCCTCGCCCAGAGGTATCTGGTCCTCGACGACCGGAAGCAACTTATTACCCAGCAGGACGATGAACACCAGTCCGACCAGCGCGACGGGGACACCCACCCACGCCAGGGTAAACATGTTGAATTGCACCGCCGCGCCCTCAGCATTGACGAGTTGCTGATCAGCAAGCAGCTCGCCGACGACCAGGTTTGTGCTCGTGCCGATGAGGGTGCAGGTGCCGCCGAGCATCGCCGCGAAACTCAGCGGCATATACAGACGCGAGGGGTTGAGATTATTTCGTTTCGCCCAGCCGGACAGCACCGGCAGAAACATCGCCACGATCGGCGTGTTGTTGACGAATGCGCTCAGCCCCGCCACGGGAAGCAGCAGACGGGACTGCGCTTCGAGATGCGTTTTAGGCCGACCAAGCATGCGGCGGGTGATACGGATCATGCCCCCGGTTTCCTTGAGTCCCTGCGCGACGATGTAGAGCATGCCGACGGTGATGACGGCGGGATTGGCAAAGCCCGCCACCG
>JADFSH010000057.1 GCA_022560875.1 Planctomycetota bacterium
TGAGCTTCTCAATATCCGGATTCAGCCCTTCCCGCCGGTTGATGATGCGCCCGGTGGGATGCCCGATGATGTGGACGAGTGGATGAGCGATTGCCGCAAGCAGGCGTTTGGTCGCCTTGTCGGGATCCTGCTTGAGGGCGATGTGGGGTGAGGCAATGACGATGTCGAGCCTGGCCAGCAGCTTGTCGTCGTAGTCCAGATGCCCATCGGAGAGAATGTCCACCTCGGACCCGGCGAGAATGGTGATTCCCTTGATGGCCTCGTTGGCCTCATGGATCGCATCAATGTGCTTGAGCAAACGATCTGGCGAGAGGCCGTTGGCCTGTATGCTCGACTTGGAGTGGTCCGTCACCGCGATGGTGTGAAACCCGCGGCTCTTCGCCTCAAGGGCAAGCTCCTCGATCGTCATCTTGCCATCCGAGGCGATGGTGTGGGCGTGAAGTTCGGCCTTGATGTCGGCAAGCTCGATGAGATCGGGGATCTCCGCATCGACCTCGCCCCGATCCTCACGCAGTTCCGGTGGAATCAACTCCATCCCCAACGCTTTGTAAATCTGCACCTCGGTCTTCGCGGCCTTAGGTTTCACGCCGCGCTTCTGGGGCGGCTCGGGATCGCCATCGTCGGGAAACAGGCCGTATTCATTGAGGCGAAGCTTCTTCTTGATCGCCCGCTCGCGAAGGATGACGTTGTGTTCCTTGGAGCCGGTGAAGTACATGAGAGCAGCCCCGAAAGCTGAATCATCGACCACTCGGAGATCGACTTGAAGGCCGTGCTCGAGACGGATGGAGCTTTTCGTCGCCCCCGCAGCCTGAACTTTGACTATCCCCGGCATCTCCTGGAATGCCTTTGAAAGTTCCTTTGGGTTCGACGTCGAGGCGAGAATGTCGATATCACCGATAGTATCTCGCCCACGCCGGAGTGAGCCCGCGTGGGCAATCTGCTTCGTGCCATTGATCGCCCTGAGATAAACGATGATCTCTTCGGCAATGGGCAGGGCCTCGCCCAGCCTGATCCTCTCGGATGCCTTGTCGGCGAATGCCAGAGCCTCCTTGATGTTCTGGATCGACTTCGCCCCGAGACGTGGAAGCTTCTCCAGTTCGCCGGTGTCGAGCTTCTTCTTGAGGCTCGCCAGATCGGTCACATCCGCCTTGTCCCACATGAGTTTAACGGTTTTGGGGCCGAGGCCGGGGATGGTCATGACCTGGAGCAGGCCGGTGGGGATTTGATCGAGGAGGGCGAGATGATCGGCTATCTTCCCAGTCTTGAAATACTCGATGATCTTTTTCGCGCTGCCATCGCCGATGCCGTCGATAGCAGTGAGCTTCTTCTTGTCGTCGGCAAGAGTGGCAATGTCGTAGGTGAGATCCTTGAGAATCCTCGCCACCTTCGTATTGGCGTTGATCTTGAATGGATTCGCCCCGATCAATTCCAACACCGAAGCCATCTCACCGAATATCGTCGCCAACTCAGAATTGGTGGACATGGCGAAAGTCTATGCGAAGAAACGTAAAGGATCATCGCGATGAATCTTCCTCTCATCCCACGTCGCCGAGGCCGAGGGCTTTGCCGTGGGCCTTAAGCAGGCGTTTGCGGAGCAAGGCGTCGGCCTCGCCGGAGAGGGTGGGGTTGGCGTTGATCCATTTTTTGGCCTCTCGTCGGGCGAGGCGCAGGAGTTGGATATCTCCGGGGAGGCTGGCCACGCGGAAGGGGGCGATGCCCGACTGACGCGTGCCGAAGAGTTCGCCGGGGCCGCGCAATTCAAGATCCTTCTCGGCAATCTCGAAACCGTCGTCGATCGCGACAATCGCCTCGATCCGCTGCCGGCCATCGTCGGTGGCGGGATCGGCGATGAGGACGCAGAGGCTTTTTCGCTCGCCGCGCCCCACGCGACCGCGGAGTTGATGAAGCTGGGCGAGGCCGAAACGGTCCGCGTTTTCGATGACCATGATCGAGGCGTTGGGTACATCCACCCCGACTTCAATGACCGTGGTCGCGATCAGAGCGTGGATTTCGCCCCGTCGAAAGCGATACATGATCGCTTCACGCTCATTACGCTTCAGGCGACCGTGCACGGCGGCGATACGCTTGCCCTGGAAGTGGCCATTTTCCAGCCAGGTGAAATGGGAACGGACATCCTTGAGGCCGCTCTCGGATTCATCAATGACCGGCACGACGATATATGCCTGCTCGCCCGCATCGAGACGCGAACGGACATAACCATACACATCATCTGACTGTGATCGCGCGACGTATTTCGTGATGATGGGCTGCCGGCCCGGCGGCATGGTGCGTATGGTCGAAATATCCAGATCGCCGAAGACGGTCAGCGAGAGGGTGCGGGGGATCGGGGTGGCGGTCATGACCAGCATGTGGGGGCTGGAATTCGGCTCGCTCGTTTTCTCCCGCAGGGTTGCCCGCTGGTAAACGCCGAAGCGGTGCTGCTCATCCGTGACCGTTACCGCAAGGCTGTTGAAGCTGACCGACTCCGTGAGCAACGCATGAGTCCCGATGAGAATGTCAATCTCGCCCGATTCGAGCCGGGCGAGGATCGCATCACGCTCGGATTTCTTCAGGGAACCGGTAAGCAATTCAATGACGACGTTTGAGCCTTCGAGCATGGTCGTGATCGAGGTAAAATGCTGCTCGGCGAGAAGCTCCGTGGGGGCCATCAACGCGGCCTGATGCTTGCTCGCCGCCGCCATGAGCATCGCGTACAGGGCGACGACTGTTTTACCCGATCCCACATCGCCCTGGAGCAGGCGATTCATCGGTCGCTCCGATTCGAGATCCGCGGCGATCTCGTCGATCACCTCGCGTTGCGAATCGGTCAGATCGAAAGGAAATCGCGCACAGATGTGCTTGTCGATGGCGTCGTTGAGCTTGAGGGGGACGGCCTTGAGATACTCCCGACGATGATGTCGCTTCATCATCACCCCAAGCTGAAGCAATAGCAGTTCGTCAAAAGCGAGTCGGCGACGCCCCCCCCGGTGGTCGTCAGGGTCGGAGGGCCGATGCACCATGCGATAGGCGTCCGCCAGCTTTGGCAGGGCGAGTTCCGTGCGATATGTATCGGAGAGGTGATCGTCGATAAGGGCGATGGCTGGCTCAAGCACGCCCTCAAGAGCTTTGTCGATCATGGTGGAAGTGACATTTTCGCTGGCAGGATAGATGGGCGTGAAACGCTCACTGCGCTGCTCGCCATCTTCCTCGGGTTCATACGGCGCGAACTTGGGATTGATCATCTGGAGATAATCCCCATGACGCTTGGCCAGACCCCAGACGCGGATCGTATCGCCGGGATGAAGCTTGCCCCGCATCCAGGGGGCGTTGAACCAGAGCAGTTGCATGGTGCCGGTCTCGTCCTGAAGTGTCGCTTCATAGGGCTGTCGTTTCGAGAAACCGGGACGACAGGTGGCGATTTCTCCCCGCACGGCGATATTGGCTTCGGCCCCGTGATTCGGACTGACGGTCTCACCCGCCTTGGCTATGGTCTGCTCCTCGTGCTCGTGCTCATAGCGCATGGGCATGTGCAGCAGCAGGTCCGCCACACAGCGAATACCCAGCTTGCGAAATTCCGGGGCGATTTTGCCACCCACACCGGGAACTTCGGCGATGTTCATGGTCAACGTGATGGATTGGCTCGTTGTCGTCATGAAAGGCAGGTCTGTCCTTCTACGATATCATCAAGGGCATCATGATGGCGAGACCTCCTTTTGATCCCGAGCGCGCAGAGGGTGATTTGTTTTCCCACGAAAAGCCCGACCCAGGCCGTCGCGAGAAAAAAAAACGAGCAAAACTAGAGGGAGCGGAGCATCTCACCGTCTCTCAGGTTTCGGAGTTGATCAAATCGAAGCTCGAGGAGGGGATTCCCTCACCGATACGGGTGATCGGGGAGGTGAGCAATCTCAGCGCGAGAAACCACTGGTATTTTTCACTGAAGGACGAAAACGCGGTCATCAGTTGTGTGGTCTGGGCGAGTGCGGCGAAAAAATTCGGCTTTCAGCCCGCGGATGGCGATGAGGTCGTCGCCACGGGTCATATCAGCCATTACATGCCGCAAGGTCGAACGCAACTGTATGTGAGCAAGCTCGATCCGGTGGGGGCGGGGGCTCTTGAACTGCGTTTCCGGCAGATGTGCGAAGAATTACGGGCGCAGGGTTATTTCGATGAGGATCACAAGATACCGCTGCCGACGTTTCCCCGAAGAATCGCGATCATCACCTCGCTCAAAGGAGCCGCGGTGCAGGATGTGATCGCCACCGCCGCCCAGAGATGCAAGGCGGTGGGGTTGCTTCTTGTAGACGTAAGGGTGCAGGGCGAGGGGGCTGCGGAGGACATCGCCGCCGCGATTCGTCGTATTGACCGGGACCGAAAGAAGCTAAACGTCGATGCAATCCTGGTGACGCGAGGCGGCGGGTCGATTGAGGATCTCTGGGCGTTCAACGAGCGAGTGTTGGCGGAGGCAGCTTTTGACTGCGAGCTTCCGCTGGTGGCGGCGATCGGGCACGAATCCGATACCACCGTGATCGAGCTGGTGGCTGATATGCGGGCGGCAACACCCACGCAGGCGGCGATGCGAATGATCCCCTCCGCAGATGAGCTACATGCCCAGATCGATCATTTCGATGATCGCCTGGATTTTCTTTCTCAGCGTTTTCTGGAGCGTTGCCGCGAGCGACTGATGATCATCGAGCGGGTTGAGGCTTTCCGGGCGCCGGAACTGATGCTCGAAGCGGCTTGGGTTCGCCTGGATCGATTGCAGCATGACCTGATCCGGGAAAGCGACGCTCGATTGGCCCGAGAGAGACTGCGGCTGGAATCGCTGTCCGGACGCTGGATGCGGCTTCACCCCAGGGAAATCGTCTCTCAGCGTCATTCCCGGCTCGCGGTGCTTGAAGACCGCTTGAACCGAGTGTCCTGGGGTCGGATCCTGCGACTTCGGAAATCGATCGACAGCCTCGATCGTGAGCTGACCGTCGTCGATCCGCGTCACGTGCTTCGTCGCGGCTATTCCTACACTACCGACCACAAGGGGCAACTGATTCGGAAAGTAAGCGAAGCCAGACCGGGTCTGCACATTATCACCAATCTTTCAGATGGCACGATCGACTCAGTGGTGGGGGGATCAAGCCCCCGGAAGTGGCGAAAAACCACAGGTCGGTCTTCCGACAGTCTGGATCAAATGGACCTGTTTGCGTTAGAAGAGTAGATTCCCCCATTATGGCGACAAAATCTAGATCAAAGTCTCCCGATCCCGTGAAGATGAGCTTCGAGCAGGCCACCGAGGAACTCGACCGGATCATTGAACGTATTGAGTCCGGCGAGATTGGATTGCAGGAAAGCCTTAGCCAGCGCAAGCGGGGTGATGAACTCATCAAGCGTTGCCGCTCGATCCTCGATCAGGCCGAACAGGAACTCAAGACCATCAGCGCGAAGACCGAGAAAAAAAGCCAAGGGTAGAACAGAAACGTCTTGCTTCATTTTATCGCACAATCCGCCTGGATGAATCTTTATCTGATGCAGCACATCCCGACGGCGGTTTTTGTGTTCTGCTTCGGGGCGTCTGTGGGGAGCTTTCTGAACGTGGTGATCTACCGGCTCCCGGCGGGGATGAGCGTGGTCTCACCGCCCAGCCGTTGCCCGACGTGCGGAGCGAAGTTGAAATTCTTCGGCGACAACCTGCCCATCCTCGGGTGGTTTCTGATTCGGGGAAAGTGTCGCTACTGCGGGGTGAAAGTCAGCTCCCAATACATGGTGATTGAATTGCTTGTGGCTCTGATTTTCCTTGGTTTATACGTTGTCTTCTTCATGGTCAGACCCTCAATACCGTGGTGGGGGAGCATCGGATCTTCCTGGTGGTATTACACCGGGCCGTTTTTCTCCGGGCCGGCCTTTGTCGCGCTCGCATTTCTCATCGCCGGTCTGATCGCCATGACGATCATTGATGCCCGGACATTTACGATTCCCATTCAAATCCCCGTGTTTGTCACGATCGTCGCGTTCATCGCCTATCCGTTGCAGGCGTTGATGCCCGTCAATCGGCGAGCGGCAGATCTCTGGCCGATCCAAGTCACCGGCTGGCAGACCGGGTCGATGATATTCGGGGCCATGCTGGGGATCCTCATCGCGTTTCTCCTGCTCAAGCTCGGCAAGTTTCGCTACAGCTTTCTCGACTATGAGGAGTATGTGAAGGAAGGCGAAACGCTCGGTGATTATCCTCACGCTCGACGGGAGATGATGGTCGAACTCGTTTATCTCACACCTTGCCTGGTGGGCGCAGTTGTCGGATGGTTTCTTGGTCGTTTTCTACCAACTGGACCGCCGCCGGTTTTCCTTCAGGCGATGGGGGGGACATTCGCGGGCTACCTCATGGGGGGCGGGCTGATCTGGGGTATACGTATCCTGGCATCCCTCGCATTCGGGAAAGAAGCCATGGGACTCGGCGATGTTCATCTGATGGCGGCGGTGGGGGCAGTACTCGGATGGTTTGATCCCATCCTCATCTTTTTCCTCGCTCCATTTTCTGGGCTTATCTGGATCATCCTGTCGAGGGGCTTTGCGACCGTGATGAGGAAACGATGGACCGAACTGCCTTATGGACCACATCTCGCTATCGCTACCCTGGTGGTGATTTTCTGTCGGCCCGGCATTCAGGCAGGCTGGCAGAATTTGTTCTCTGTCATTCCGTGGCCGAGCACATCTCTCTGTGTGCCCCCGGCAACGACAGGAACATCAGCCAATCCTGCCGCACCGCCTGGCAGTCCCACCCCCTAACGAATCTCGCTCGGCACTCCGCTGCGACTGATGGCAGTGTCGATCGGTGCATAATCTGACGAATAACAGAAATGGTTGGACATATCGTGGTCGCATAGTCTGAATATACCACTGATTGTACTCTTTGGGATGAGAGCAACACGATTGTCAGCAGGAGCATGACACAATAGAAAGGATTCGACCATGCACACGTCAAGGATGATCATGATGGGTCTTGCGGCAGCCAGCCTTGCACTGACCGGATGCACCAATAGCATGCAGCAGGAAAATGCACTGCTCATGGAGGAGAATCAGGTTCTTCGCGAGGAACTCAACTCCCGAAATGCGGCTTTAGAAGCGGCCAATCTCGATTTACGAGATCGAACATTGCAAGTCTCGCAACTCCGACGGGATCTTGAGAACTCTCAAACGGTGACGATGCCCAGAGAGACGCCATTCGACCAGATTCCCGGCGTCACCGGGTCATATGGAGCTGGAGTCGTGACGGCAGTGGTCGAGAGTGACATCCTGTTTGATTCCGGCAAAGTGTCACTCAAATCCACCGCGAAAAGGGCGCTGGATGGCGTAGCCAACATTATCAAGTCCTCTTATCCAGGACAGGTGATCCAAATCACGGGCTATACCGATATCGATCCCATCAAGAAGAGTGGCCACGCAAGCAACTACCATCTTGGCTTCAAACGCGCTTACGCAGTCCGCGATTATCTGATTTCGCGGGGGGTTGAGTCCAAGCTACTTTCACTGGCGACATATGGACCCGACAAGCCGATGGAGAACAAGGCGAAGAGTCGGAGGGTTGAAATCGCGATACTGCTTCAGTCATGAAGCGACCCTGAGAATCAGTGCATTCTCACTCTTGTGCGTGGGTGCGTAATACCGTACGTCATAAGGTGAGTTGAGGTTGCGCCTGCAATCATGCTATCGTCTCGTCATGGTCTGACAGAGTGTTAGAAGGCGATATCCAGGCCTTCGGTCTTGATCTTCTGGATATAGAGCTGGATTTCCACAAGGGTTTGTTCAAGCCGGACTGCGGCGTCATCGAGCGAGCGATAGAGATCCGGATTGTTGAGCAGTTGCGAAACCGTGCCGTCACCTTCGAGGGCGAGACGGGTGATGTTGCGGACATCCTCGAGCGTGCTGGCGATCTGATCGGATATTGGCAACAACTCCTTGACGATGGTTTCAGCATCTTCTTCAAGTACATCGGCGAGCCTTGTGAAGCGGTCGAAGGTGCCGGTCGCCTTTTCGATCAACAGATTGGCGTTTTCGACGGACCTGCGAAAATCGTTGAGCATCTGCTCATCGCCGAGCCATAGTTTGGCAAGCTGAAGAGCCTCACTGATTTGCGTCAGCACGTTATTCAGGTTTCGAATCGTATCGCCCTCTTCCGAGGTGAAGAGGATCTTGTTGAGATTTTCGCCGAACTCCGTGTAGGTTTCACTGAGCTTCTGGAAAGCCTCGAGTGACGATATGATCGGCTTCATGCGATCGTCCAGTTCCGTGGTGATCTGTTCGATCAGTCTGTACCGGATCGGGCTGAAGATATCGTTGGTGTCGTTTTCCTTGGGAAAATAATCGCCCTCATCCTGGAGGCCGGACTCCGTGCCCTCCAATTCAAGAATGGCGCTGCCTCCGAAAATGGAGGTCTGCGAATAGGGGATTGCATTCGCGGGAATTCGCTGGTCATTGTCGATCAGCACTTCTATTTGCACCGGGTACCGGGGATCCGGCGAGAGATCAACCTTTTTCACGAAGCCGATGGGAACGCCGTTGTACTCCACGGAACTTCCCTGGCGCAGACCCGCGGCGTGGTTGGTATGGATCGTCAGCACGTAGCGTTTCTTGAATCTGTCCAACTCACCGAATTGCATAAGCAGAACCGCCATGCCGATGATGGCGATGATGGAAGTCAGGCCAACCAGGAAATTCTGTGTCGTCTCCCTCATGTCACGTCTCCTCGTGTCTCGACCCAATGATCAGCGGGACTCATCGACCTTGACGTTGATGCTCTGAAGTTCTTCCTCGCTCGCCTCGCCCAGAAGAAATCGTCTCACCAGCGGATTGTCGGTATCGCGGAAGACCTGCGGGGTGCCCTCCATGACAAGCTTGCCATCATAAAGCATAACCAGCCAGTCGGCGATCTTGAAAGCGCTGGTCAGATCATGGGTGACCACGATGCTGGTGATGTTCAACTCATTCTGCAGTTTCAGAATCAATTCGTTGATGATATCGGCGCGGATCGGATCGAGACCGGTCGTCGGCTCGTCGTAGAGAATGACCGCCGGTTCGAGAATGATCGCCCGGGCCAGGGCGACCCGCTTGCGTTGTCCCCCGGACAGCTCGGACGGCATTTTGTCGATGGCATCCACGAGCCCCACCATTCGCAGCACGCGCCGAATGGATTTCTCCCGTTCTGATACGGAAAGATCAGTATGCTCGACGAGGGGAAAGCCCACATTTTGCCGCACCGACATCGAGTCGAACAACGCCCCCTGCTGAAACAGCATCCCGAATTGTTTTCGGATCGGCGAGAGAGCCACTTCATTCATTAAATCCACCCGCGCTTCCCGGAACCACACCTCGCCGGAGTCGGGTTTGAGGAGCCCGATGATGTGTTTCAGGAGGACGCTTTTTCCCGTGCCGCTCGGACCGAGAATGACGGTCGTCCTTCCCTCGGGAATATGCAGGGTGATATCCTGAAGCACCTCATTGCGACCGAAGGACTTGCTCAATCGCAGGAGCCGGACGATTGACTCTGACCCTCCTGAGGGTCGGACGGGTTGGCCGTTTTCCGTAGGCATGGTTTCAACCGTATGATTATAGCGATGTCAGTCAGCCTTCATACTCAAATAACTCATGACGGCAGCCTGTTCAAGGTTGAGGTCATATCCTGGACTGATCAACAGGGTCGCAGGCTCACCCGGGAAATCGTCCGCCATCCGGGGGCGGTGATGGTGGTTCCCCTGCTCGATAACGGTCGCTTCGTCATGATCCGAAATGAACGAATCGCGGTAGACGAAGTGCTTTGGGAGCTTCCCGCGGGAAAACTTGAGCCGGGTGAGGATCCGGCACATGCCGCAGCCCGGGAACTGGAGGAGGAAACTGGCTATCGAGCCGCAACGATGGAGCGTTTGGGTGAATTTTATACATCTCCGGGGTTTGCCGACGAATTGATGCACGTGTACGTCGCCCGCGATCTTGTCTCCCACACCCAGCGTTTGGAACCTGGCGAACGAATTACGGTAGAGCTTGTCGAGACATTGCAGGCGAAAAAGATGATTCGAGAGGGAGTCATCCGCGATGGCAAGACGATCGCGGGTCTGCTTATGCACTTATCGAGCCAGGAGGAAATCCACTGATGAGTTGGGAAGACCGGGATTATTCTCGAGACAATGATCCCAACCGGATATTCGGCAGACCGGGGGGCGACTGGCAGGGCGTTCGCCCCAGCCTGGACAATCCCATGTCGTGGTCCCTGCTCCTCGGGCGTATCGCGGGAATCTCCATTCGCATCCACATCATCTTTCTGGTGTTCATTGTCATCGAACTGCTCAAGGCAGCGTGGGCTCATCCCGGCCAAGGCGCGCAAACGTCCATGACCTTCTGGCTGACGGTCATTGAGATGGTGTGCCTTTTCGGCATCGTTCTGGCGCATGAGTTCGGCCACTCATTGGCTTGTCGATGGACCGGGGGGGAGGCGAATGAAATCCTGATGTGGCCGCTGGGGGGGTTGGCATTTTGTCTGCCGAGGAATCACTGGCGTGCACATTTCATCACCGCGATCGGGGGGCCGTTGGTGAATGTGGCGATTTGCCTGGTGGTGGGATTGATCCTCGGTTTGCTGACCGGGCAGTGGCTGGAGGTGGCGTTGCCGAATCCGCTGCACCCTTTTGAAGGCTTGTACCTGGACTCGGTTTCCAGATCTTTGGCCCATCAGACGCTGTACATCCTCAACGTCCTGAGCCTGATCCTGCTCATATTCAATCTTCTGCCGATCTTTCCGCTTGACGGGGGACGGATCGTACAGACGCTTTTGTGGCCGCGAATGGGGTACGCCAACTCGATGCGTTTCGGCGTCCGCACCGGCTACATTGGGGCGATCCTGCTCGGTATTTTCGGGATGGTGGTGTCAAACTACATGCTGGTCGGCATCGCGCTGTTCGGGGGCATCACCTGTTACATCACCCACAAACAATTATCCTTTACCGAGGAGTTTCTGGGTTATGAGGATGACAAGTACGCCATTGGCCGCGACGACCAATCAGATGAAGACGCCGAACCGGTCATATCTGCCCGGGCCCGAAAACGCGCGGAGAAGGATGCCCGCCGACAGGAGCAGGAAACGGCGGAGATCGATAGGATCCTTCAGAAAATCGCCGAGAACGGCATTGAAAGCCTGAGCGGGAAGGAAAAAAAAATGCTGAAAAAAGACACAGAACGCAGACGCAAGGAAAATTGATCCCGACAGGGAATTTTTTCGGGATATTTCAGCCTTCATTCCGAAAAAGGCATTACGCAGATTCATACGCATGGGTATTTACGATCGAGATTACATACGCAACCGACCCCAGCCCCCCGGTTATGGCGGCCCCGGCAGGGGCATTCCACCCCTGCGGACCTGGTCGATCAATACCTGGTTGATCGTGCTGTGCGTGGGAATTTTTGTCATTGATGGATTCATGCAATCTCGCTTGGTTTACATGAAGACCATTGCGGCGCAGGACGTCGATCTATCGAGTCTCGATCAGAACGATATTCTCGAGCAGGATCCGGTGAAGGTGAACCAGTATTCCTATCAGGCTACGCTACGTCACCGGGGTTCAGGCTCCGTCCTGGGCTGGCGGATATATCAACCGATGCAACCCCTGGCTGCGATGCTGCATTTCTCGACGGAGCGCGGCTTTCTGGGTTTTCAATTCTGGCGCTTCATTGGCTTTCAATTTCTGCATGTCAGCTTCGGACACTTGGCCTTCAATATGATCGGGCTTTATTTCTTTGGCTCGATGATCGAGCGTCATCTGGGATCAAAACGCTATCTGGCGTTCTATCTGCTGGCCGGTATTTGCGGAGCGATGATGTATCTCATCCTGAATCTTGGAGGTGTCATCGCGGCCACGATGTCCCAGGAACCGGTTCAAATACCCGGTTTGCTTTTCAATGAAACCACGACGCCCCTCCTCGGCGCATCAGCGGGCGTCTTCGGCGTCCTCATGGCCGGGGCGTATCTTGCCCCGAGTACGGTGGTCTATCTGTTCCTTATCATTCCCATACCTTTGCGTACGCTGGCCTATGTGCTGGTGATCATTGCCCTCATTTCCGTCATCACGGGCGGCACAAATGCCGGAGGCGAAGCGGGGCATCTCGGTGGCGCCCTGGCGGGTTGGTATTTCATCCGACATCCGCGCCACCTGCAGAACTTCTTTGACGTACTGGGCAGGATCGATCCCACTTCGCATCATTATCGGGGTGAGCGTGCGCGATTCCGGAGTAGGGCAACGGCGAAAATAAATCGCCAAAAAGGGTCTTCCCATGCTGAAGTCGATCGTATCCTCGACAAGGTTCACGATGAGGGGCTTGCCAGCCTGACCGAGAAAGAGAAACGCATACTTCGGAAGGCGTCGGAGCACAGATGATAGGATTCCCGTCTTCAGCCTGAATGCCTGCCATCTGCCAGTGCCTTGCCATGCCCCAGCCGCTTCATTTCACCATCGAGCATCGCTGCTCTGAGTCTCATGCCCGGGTCGGGCATATCCAGACGCCACACGGGGCCTTCGACACCCCCGCCTTCATGCCCATCGGTACCCGCGGCACAATCAGGGGACTCACCCCCAGACAGATCCGCGAGACCGGCAGCCAGATCGTTCTCAACAACGCCTATCACCTCATGCTCAGGCCCGGAGACGATCTGATCGCACGCATGGGTGGCGTCCATGGCTTCATGAGGTGGGACGGCCCGATTCTCACGGATTCCGGGGGCTATCAGGCTTACTCGATGTCGGATATCAATTCGGTGGATGATGAAGGGGTGACCTTCAGGTCAATCATCGACGGGGCCGAGATCCACCTCGGGCCGGAACGTTCGATGGAGGTTCAGAACAACCTTGGTGCAGATGTGATCATGGCCTTTGATGATTGCCCGCCCAGCGTCGATCCCGCCACCCTCAACGAATCCCGCAAGCGACTGGCGAAGCGAAAGGGCGAGGTCCTGACGGATTCCCGGGACCACCACCAGAGGCTAGTCATCGCAAATGAGCGGACGGTCAGGTGGCTTCAGCGATGTGTTGCCGCCCACTCCAAGCCCCATAAGCAGGCTTTGTTCGGCATCGTGCAGGGAGGGACCAATCCCGATCTGAGGCGACAATCGGTCGAAGCAATCTGCAACATCGACCTGCCCGGTTATGCGGTAGGAGGGGTCGCGGTGGGGGAAAGCCCGGATCAGATCCGCTCGACGGTCGAATTTACCGTTCCACTCCTTCCTGAAGAGAAGCCCCGGTATCTCATGGGGGTTGGATATGAGCAGGATCTTGTGATGGCGATACGGGCCGGGGTGGACATGTTCGATTGTGTGCTCCCCACGCGAAACGGGCGAAATGCCTGTGCCTTTACCCGAAGTGGCGTCCTCAGGCTGAGAAATGCCCGATATGCGGAAGATGACGCCCGGATCGAAGAAGACTGCGATTGTCATACCTGCCAGAACGGCTTCAGCCGGGCCTATTTGAGGCATCTGTTTGCCTCCCGGGAGATGCTGGGGCCCATTTTGGTCAGCATTCATAACATCCGACACTACCAGCGTCTGATGCTGGACATTCGCAAGGCTATACTGGAAGATTCGTGGTCTTCGCTCTCCCGCGACTGGCCGGTGCTGGATGCCCCGGTTTCACGGGAGTGAGACCCAAACGTGGATGTTCCTCTCACTCGAACTCATGTGGTATTGATTGATGCTTACACACATTGCGAACAACCTGATGCTGGCGCAGGACGGGCCTCCGGCTCCCTCCGACGGGGCGATTACCCAATCGCCCGGCGAAAATCCCGCGACATCGTCAGCCCCCAACAACTCCTTTCTCCTGCTCCTGTTCGTCGTTTTTCTGGTGTTCATCGTCTTTTCGATGATGGGCCAGCGACGCGACAAGAAAAAACGAGTTTCCATGCTCAACGCCATCAAGAAGCATGACAAGGTGCAGACCATCGGTGGCGTGCTGGGGGCAGTCGTCGAAATCAAGCCCGACACCGTTGTCCTGAAGGTTGACGAGTCCTCAAACACGCGTATCACGTTCGCTCGATCATCCATCCAACAGGTGTTGACTTCGGATCGCGATTCGGCAATCGAACCACATATCGATCAGGCAGGAAGCTAAAGACCATTGCTCCGCATGACGGGGCGAATTGCCACGGAAAGAATCACTGATGCAGAACATGGTCTCGAAACTGCTTCTTATCTTTGTCATCGTCGGCCTGTGCTCTCTGGCCTTGGTGCTCAAGCCACTTCGGCTCGGGTCCGACCTGCGCGGCGGAACCAGCCTGATCTACTCGGTCCGGATAGACCCGGATGCCGATGCCCAGCAGGTACTGAATCAGACGATCGAAGTACTCATGGATCGGGTCAATCCCACCGGCGTCCTGGACATCTTCATGCAGCCGCTGGGGTTGGACCGCATCGAAATCGTCATGCCGCTTCCCGGTGATGAGATCAAGAAACTCGTCCAGATCTATCGGGATGCGTTGGATCAGCTTCTGAACCTGTCGGAAATCAGCGCGCCGGAACTGACCCTCGCGATCAAGGAAAAAACCGCGGTCAATCGTTTCTGCGTCGATCCGGAAAGCTCGCGCTGTCAAATAATCACGGAACTCCAGTCAGCGTATGAAGAACGCCAGTTCGCCCAGGAGGTGTATGACCAAGCGATCGAGGATCGCATCACGGGGAGAGATCTGTTCCTTGCCGAACAAGCAGTTGCGGATGCGGATATCACCTATCAGGAATGGTATGACGATGCGCTTTCGCTCAGCCTCAACCGGTCTCGCGTTGAGCGCACCCTCAAGCTTGATACGACCAAGAAGAAACGAACCGACGCTTCAGGTCAGCCGGTTCTGGATGCCGCCACTGGCAAGCAGGAAATCCTGCCGAGTCCGCGTGACGTGTCGATTTCCAGCATCATGAGTGAGTTTCCCTACCTGGCCGATCAACTCGACACCACCGTTGCCGCCTTCGACGAATATCAGAAGAATCGCCGGGGTTTCGATGATCCTGAAGATCTCATGCGCCTTCTTCAAGGGGCCGGAGTCCTGGATTTCCGTATTGCCGTGCAGCCCGGCTCATTTGATGAGGGAGTGAATATCGATGAGATGCGAAATCAACTTCAGGATGTTGGCCCGGAGAATACCGATTCGACCGTGGCCCGATGGTTTCCCATCAACGACCTGAAGCAATGGTACGACAAACCCGAGCAACTCGCCTCCCTGGAGGCGAACCCGATCTCCTACTTCCGGGCAACCAATAAGGTCGCGGATGTCTTTGAGGGGAAGTACTACCTCCTGCTGTATACGACCGCCACCAAGAGCATGACCCACGATGACGATCGTTCCTGGTCAATCATAAATACCTACCTGACGATTGATTCACTGGGGCGGAACGCGGTGTCATTCCAACTCGACGGCACCGGAGGCGGCATGATGAGCCAACTGACCGGACCGCACGTGGGCCAGCCCATGGCGATCGTGCTTGATGGCGAGGTTTTTTCCGCGCCCAGACTGCAATCGTCGATCGGCAACAGCGGCGTCATCACCGGCAACTTCTCCAGTTCCGAGCTCAATTACCTCATCCGGGTGCTTGCCGCCGGCTCGCTGGAGGCGAGGTTGAGTGATGCCCCCATCGCCATCAACACCCTCGGCCCGACGCTTGGGGCCGACAATCTTGCCCGAGCTCGAGAAGCGTTCATTCTCGCCATCATTGCCGTGGCGCTCTTCATGTTCGCGTATTATTTCTTTGCCGGTCTCGTCGCGAACCTGGGCCTGATGATCAACGGGGTCATCATCTTCGGATTTATGGCCGCGATCGACGGGACGTTCACGCTCCCCGGCCTGGCCGGCATCGTTCTCACCATCGGCATGGCGGTGGACGCCAACGTGCTGATCTACGAACGTATCCGTGAAGAGTTAGTTTCCGGCGAATGGGATCTGCGGGGGGCGATCCGCGAGGGTTATCGCAAGGCCATGAGCACGATCATCGACGCCAATGTCACCAATCTCATCGTCTGTTTCGTGCTCTTCCAGACCGCGACCACGGAAGTCAAGGGCTTTGCGGTCACGCTTTCCATCGGCATCTTCGCAACGCTGTTCACGGCCCTGTTTGTGACCCGACAGGTCTACTACCTCTACACCGACCTGTTCGGCTTTGAAAAGCTGACCATGTTGCCCACCGCCGTGCCCGCCATCCATCGAATGCTCGAACCGAAAATCAAGTGGATAAGCATGCGAAAGCTCTTCTGGACGGGGAGCCTGGCGGCGGTCGTGGTTTCGATCGTGCTGATCAGTTCGCGCGGGGCGGACATGCTGGACACGGAATTTCGGGGTGGGGTGTCCATCATGATGCAAACCGCACTTGACCCAAGCGGTTCGACCGCATCGACGGACGGCGATAATGAACCTGCTCAGAATGAAAAACGACTGTTGCTTCCTCAGTCCGTCGGTGAGCAGAGTATTGAGCAGCGACTTCAAAGAATCTCGGAGAACGCCCTCGATCCCGAGGGATCGTCGGGCGAGGAGCGAACGAAAAGGCTCGTTTTGCGGGAATTCCGCAATGCCAGCGTCGTCACCGTTGGCGACACCGAAATCGATCCGACCACCAACGCGGTCGTGGGCAGTCGCTTCCAGATCAAAATTCCCAGTCCCAAGGAACTCGGAGACGAAGTCAACATCACCAACATTGTCGCCGCCGCGCTCGTGGATGAATTCGGCGATGAACTCGATGTCACCCCCGCCTTGAGCTTCGAGGGTGCCGGCAACGGAGATTATGCACGCAATACTGTTCGCATTGAGGATCCTCTGCTCGGGCAGAATGTTTCCGGCTCTGCCGATGTCACCGACGTCCGGGAATTCCTCGGGGGGGTCGGGGTGCTTCTCCGGGGCGTCGATCCTCCCGTGACCACCGACGATATCGCCCAGCGTATCGAACGTATGCGGCAGCAACCGGATTTCAGTGATTGCATCGGGCGTTCCGTGCTGGTGGTGGGACTGGGCAGCCCGGATCGAAGTTCCGGCGAGAGGCGTTTTCAGTCCCTGGTGGTGGTGGTGTGGGATGAGGACATCAATTATCGTCGGATGGATCCCCAGCTTGTGGATACGCAACTCGCCAAACGCGAATGGGAACTCGCCAACGCCGCCCTGACCAAGCCCACTTCCTTCGAGCAGGTGAGCAGTTTCTCGTCCGCGGTGGCCCAAACCATGAAAGCCAAGGCGATTGTCTCCGTGGTGCTGACCCTCCTGGGCATTCTGTGTTATATCTGGGTCCGATTCGGTTCGCTGAGGTACTCGGTTGCGGCCATCGTCGCCCTGATTCACGATGTGATCATCGCATTGGGCATCCTCGCCCTGACCGGCCTGATCGGTTCGAGCACGTTCGCCTCGATGCTGCTAATTGAAGAGTTCAAGATTGACCTCGGGGTGGTCGCCGCATTGCTGACCGTCATCGGCTATTCCCTCAATGACACCATCGTCATACTCGATCGGATACGCGAGAACCGGGGAAAATTACCTTTGCCCTCTGCTTCCATCATCAATACATCGATCAACCAGACCATCAGCCGAACCGTTTTGACCTCGCTGACCACATTGCTGGCGGTCGCCATCATGTATTACGAGGGTGGCAGTGGTATGCGGGCTTTCACATTCTGCCTTCTGGTGGGCCTGTTCGTGGGTACCTACAGTTCGGTGGCAATCGCCGCCCCATTGGTATTAGGTCGTGTACAGCCGGACCCAAGTACGGAAACTGAAGTAAACTAGCCAAATCAGGCGATGGTTTCGACATATGTCTGGTTTTTTCCCTTCAACCCCTCGGGAGGTTGAATCATGCCCACAGGTACCAAGGTCGTTCTCGCCGTCCTGGGTCTGCTCGTCGGGGTTCTCGTGGTTTATTACGGCTTCATGCTGCCGGACCCGAGCCTCACCGCTATTGACGAGACTGAAGACAGCCTGCAATTCGCTGAAACTGCCGGGAATGAAGGCTCCGGATCCGTGGTCGAGCTTGTCGAAGGAACGCCGGCATCCAATCCGCCGGTGAATGGTGACCCCCGCAACTCCCCCGGCATGCTGACCGCCTCTTTGGATACCAGCAGCGAGACGAATGCAGGGACGCCATCAACCCCTCCCGTTGTGATCCCTCGTGATTCGCTGACTCCTCCCGAAGTTATCCTGCCGTCAAGCACGGGAAATTCAGAAGGCTTCGCTGATCGAGGTGAATCTTCATCAACACCCCTTTCAAACAAGCTCACCAATCAACTGCCAACCAAACCAGACGTCGCGCGACCGGTGGTGTATACCGACTACTACGTGAAGGAAGGCGACACCCTTAGCGAGATTGCCCAAAGCTGGTTCGGTAATGCGAACAAATGGGATGCCATTATCAGGGTCAATCGTGGTCTCGATCCGCTTCGATTACAGATCGGCCAGAGAATTCTCCTGCCTTCCCACGAGGTGACCCCGACGGAGCTCCGCCGAATCCCACTTGGTTCCCCCGGAATCACCTCCGCCCGAACCAATACTCGCCGCTTCAATACGCAAAGCCTCTTTCATATCGTCCGGGCCGGTGAATCCCTCAGCCGCATCTCCGGGGATTACTACGGAAGCGCGGCATACTGGGAGCGGATCTTCATCGCCAATCGCTTGACCCTCAACGGCAATCCGGATCTGCTCCGGGTGGGCATGAAGCTGATCATCCCGCCCTCACCGTAGGCCATCATTCATCAAGTTTGGTTTCGGGAAGTGATGCCGCTTGCGGTTTTCAGATTGGTCATCACATGACTGGCGTCGAGCCCGCCGATGATGAGGCTGGTCACTCCCGGATTGGACAGCACGAACTCGATGGCTTCCCGGGGAGCGAGGCGACCGGAGGCGAGTCCTTTTTTGACCACGACCCCGACCCCGCGATCCGCGGCCTGGGTGATGACGGCTTCATGGGAGTGATCATCGAGATGGTATTCAACCATGATTGCATCCGCCCAATCGAGTGCGGCCTGCGCACCCTCCACGGTCTTGCCGGAGAATCCGATCGCCCGGATCCTTCCCGCTTCTCGTAACGATCGCAGCGTCCCGACAACGTCAGTCTCGTTGAGAATTCGCATATCTTCGCCATGGGAATGGACAAACACGAGATCGAGGACATCAACCTTCAGTCGCTCGCGACTGCGGTCGATCGATTCCCGCACCCCCGACTCGGAATAGTCATAGGTCGATTGCCCATCCTCAAATCGCTCCCCAACCTTGGTGGAAAGGATGAACGCTGTTTTCCGGTCCGCAAGGGCATCCCCGATCCGCTGTTCGCTCAGTCCATACGCCGGGGCGGTGTCAATATAATTCACCCCGGCATCAAGGACGGCGCTCAGAAGCTGCTCTACCTCCGATTCGCTCGGCAGCTCATAGGCCTGCTCGTACTTGATTCCCTGATTGCGCC
>JADFSH010000058.1 GCA_022560875.1 Planctomycetota bacterium
GGCATCACCCCGTCGTCCGCGGCGACCACCAGCACGACCAAGTCGGTGATTTTCGCCCCGCGGGCCCGCATCTCGGTGAACGCCTCATGGCCCGGCGTGTCAATAAACGTGATCACCCGGTCCGTGTCACCCACATGAACCTTGGTTTGAAACGCGCTGGTGGCCTGAGTGATTCCCCCGGCCTCGCCTTCGGCGACATTGGTGTTGCGAATCCTGTCCAGCAGCGAGGTCTTGCCGTGATCCACATGACCAAGAATGGTCACCACCGGCGAGCGCGGTTGCTCGTCGATCATCTCACGGTCCTTGAACTGCTCCTTGATCTGCTCTTCGGCGGTCTTGAATTCCACGATTTCCAGCTCGATGTTATGTTCGAGCATGATTTCAATCGCGGTATCATTGTCGATGATGAGAGCGGCATGGGCGATCTCAAGTCCCGACTGTATGAGCTGCCGAATGATCTGGGTAACTTTGATACCGGTCGCGGCGGAAAGTAACTTGACACTGATCGGCTCTTGGATCTTGACTTTGCCGCCGCTTTCTGCCGCAGTCTTGGCGCGATGGCCGGCACCGCTGGTGCGCTTGAGATTATCACGACGCGTCGCCTTGAAGTACCCCCCCGCGCGACGAAGACGCTGCTCGCGTTCACGAAGATCCTGTTCTCGCCAGTTTGTCGAGCGGACTTCCTGATTGGGTGAGACACGCCCGGTCCGGCCACTGGCCTGTCCCGCCGTCGAGCTTCGACGTTTGTTTCGACGAGAGGCTCCATCGCCACGCGTCGGTCGTCCCGCCACCCCGGGGCGGATCGTGACTGGCATATCCGGAGCAATCGAGTTCACCCCGCGTCCGCCGCGGGGTCCGCTACGGGCCACGGCGGGTTCGGAACGCGACGGTGATCTTTTCCTCGGGGTGGGAAGTTCCTCCGGAGCTTCGACGCGGATAACCTTCGGTCCGCTGAGTTTCGTCTTGGTCGGTTGTTCCAGAAGGGGACCCGCCGGGGTAACCATCTCCGGACGGTCCGGCACGTTCATAACCGGCGTCGTCTTTTTGGGTTTCTCCGGCGGAGCCTCGACCATGGGGGTGCTCTTGTCCGCTTTGTCGTCCGGTTGGTCCGCGCTCTTCTTGATCGGATCCAGCACCTTGGCCTGGACCTCTGGAGGGGCCTCCGGGGTTTCCACACCTTTTTCCGTGGGAGCCACGGCCTCGGCCATTGTCTTCGGGGCTTTTTTCCGGATAGCCTTGGCCCTCTTGGCCCGAGCTTGCTTGACATCAACCGGCTTCGCCGTCTCCACTGCCGTTGCCACCCCCGAAGATCCGTCGCCAAACCACTCTCGAATCGTTGCCGCCAGACCTGGAGACACTGTGGACATGTGATTGGTGATGGCGGGAATGGCTTCCGCCTCACATTTGGTAATCAGATCCCTGGACGTGACGCCAAGGCTCTTCGCCAGTTGGAAGACTCTGATTGAGTTGGTTTTTTTACTCACGAAAACTCCAGTTCCTGCACCGCTCAGGTGGAAGCAGACTCCTCAGAATTCACTTCCACATCTTCATTATCCTCAACGTCGCCTTCGGGTTGCTCCTCTTCCTGGTTTGGTGTCGGAGTTTCGACGGGAGCCCCGGAAATCGGCTCGACGGTATTGCCCAGAATGGATGATGCTGCCGCTTCCCCCTGGACATCGATTTGCCCCGCCCCGAGAATGGAAGCCGCCGCCGCCTCGCCGGAAGCATCACCCGTTATGCTGACCGATCCCGGCCCGGAAGTGGGATCGCCTCCCAACAGAGCCTCAGCCTCAGCCATTTCCGCGGCACGTCGTTTCTCGGATTCTTCCTTTTCGCGCTGCTGATCAGCGGCGACGATCTTCGCCTTCTCCATGCAGACTTGAGTGATCGTATCTGCGATTTCCTGAGAAAGCCCGAGTTCATCGACCAGCACGCCGGTGCCGACTTCCTCGATATCGAAAATACTGATCATGCCCAGCGCGCCCATACGGTCCAGCACATCGTCGGTGACGCCTTCGATGGATCGCATCGTTTCTTCGACGATGTCCAGGCTCTTGCCGAACTCCTCGGGAGTGAGAATGTCGATATCCCATCCGGTGAGTCGCGCCGCGAGACGCACATTCTGACCGCGCCGACCGATGGCAAGTGAAAGCTGGTCCTCACGCACGATGATGGTTGCGCGCCCGAGTTCAAAGCACAAACTGACATCCTCGACTTCCGCGGGTTTCAGGGCGTTGCCGATGAGAATCTGACTCGACTCGTTCCAGCGCACGATGTCGATCTTTTCCCCGCCGAGTTCATCGACGATGTTCCGGATGCGGCTACCCCGCACTCCGACACAGGCTCCGACCGCATCGACCTTGGAGTCGAGGGAAGAGACTGCGAGTTTGGTGCGGAATCCCGCCTCGCGTGCCATGGCCTTGATTTCGATGGTGTGCTCGGCAACCTCCGGCACTTCCGTCTCGAAAAGCCTGCGAATGAAGTCCGGATGACTCCGAGAGAGAACAATCTTGATCTGACTGCCCGCATCGCGAACATCGAGAATAATGCAGCGCACCCGGTCGCCGGGATGGAACTGCTCTCCCGGAATCTGCTCGCTTCGGGGCATGAAACCTTCGGCACGATCAATCTGCACAACCAGCGCACCCCCTTCGTAGCGATGGGCGATGCCGGTGACAATCTCTCCCTGGCGTTTCGAGAACTCTTCCAGCAGGCTGGTACGCTCATCTTCCCGAAATTTCTGAATCATGACCTGCTTGGCGGTCTGAGCGGGAATCCTTCCCAGTTCCTCGAGCGGAATATCTTCCTGCGTGCCGTCCTCTTGATTGCGCCAAATCCGGATTTGACCGTTAATACGATCCATTTCGCAGCCGAACTCTTCGGTGTCGAGAGAATTGAAGTGTTTCCGGGCGGCGCTGATCATCGCCTGCTCGAGATCCTGGATGAGAAGATCCCGGTCGATGTTGCGATCTCGGGCAATGGAATCCAATATGCGAAGCGTTTCAGTATTCATTTTTTCGACCAAAGGCTGGGTTGTTGAATTGTTGAGTTGTTGAATTGTCGGTGAGAGGCAAGTCGGGGGTACCGGGGGGGAACCGGGGGGGATGAGGATTCAAAACGACAAAGCCACGATGTACGCCGAAGCGCCTCGTGGCCTACATTCGAACGGGAGAGGATGATTGGTCCTCACCCGACCACAATCTGTCGCATTGCGTCAGATCATGACCGTCTCCTTTGCTCGTCCGGGTCTGTGCCCATCCAAGCAGCGGAGTCGTCCCGAATCGCGGGCCGTCCTGGCCCGGCACACAACATGACCGGTATTACTGGTCATGACGTGCAACCGGCTCATCCCAAGGCATGCGCACTGTTGAACTCCGTCCATAACAAAGTCCACTGCCCTACGCAGACAGTGAATCGATAAGGATATCGGCTATTACCCGAAAAAGTCAAGATGGAGAAAGATACCGGAATATCTTATCGGACGTCATGAGACGAGCCCCCTGAGAGACAAATCCCCGCTCCCAACTCCTCAATACCGATCCCCGGACACAATCGGCCGGATGATCCTCATGGCCCGCTTACCCTTGTGCTGGCCGATATGGACCAGAAACTTGGGCACTCCCTCCGTGGTAAGCACCGAGGGCATTTTTGACGGTTTTTCAGTCATAATCATGTCCCCGACTTCAAGATTCCGCAGTTCGGACATCGTCATCGACGTTTCCGCCAGGATACCGGATACCTCCAGCACCGCATTTGCAAGCTGATTATCGATCATCTCCTCCCAAGGATGATCTCCCTTCGCTCGACCAGCGAGGAACCAGCTTTGGGAGCTGAGATCATCAATGAAGGGTTCGATGGCATTAAAAGGGATACACAGGGTCATGGTGCCCGCTCGGTTAGTCATCTTGATCTCGAATCCCAGCACGACCACCACTTCGTTCGGCGGGACGATTTGAACGATCTGCGGATTGGATTCCATCTCCCCAAAGCTGAAATTGATTTGCTTGACACTCTCCCAGGCCTCGGTCAGTGAGGTCATGGCCCGGGTGAGAATGGTCTGAATAAGCCTGATCTCGATCAGGGTCATGGCCCGTTGCGGGATAAACAGATCCTGATTGCTCCCGCCCAGCAGGCGATCAATGATGGGATAGATGATGAGAGGCGAAATCTCCAGACAGAGCTGGCCGTCCAGCTCCGGGGCATTAATCAGATTGAAGCTGGTCGGATTCGGCAGGCTGGAAATAAACTCCGAATACGTCATCTGTTCCGCCCGGGCGATGCGGATCTCGACGATGGTTCTCAGGAAACCTGACAGCGAGGCCCCGAAGTTGCGGGCAAACGACTCGTGCAGGGTCTTAAGTGCGCGCATCTGGTCCTTGCTGATACGCTCAGGACGCTTGAAGTCGTACTCCGTGATCTCCACATTCTCA
Source organism: Planctomycetota bacterium (assembly GCA_022560875.1). Classification (GTDB taxonomy): domain Bacteria; phylum Planctomycetota; class Phycisphaerae; order Phycisphaerales; family SM1A02; genus JADFSH01. The sequence continues at coordinate 4,431 of JADFSH010000058.1, forward strand.
AGATCACGACGATGTCTTGAGAAAATCTGCCGGCTCTCTCTGACTTCCTCCACCTCTCCCGTCGAGACAGCGCTGAGTAGGGCATCGATGTCATCTTGATTGAGTACCTCGGTCACGCAACTTGATCCTTTTTGTCGCTCCACCAGAGATCGGGAATGATCGTCAGGCCCGAATGGTTGTTTACCGGTGGCAAGGATTGGTCGCTCTGAGCGTTATCCCATGCCAACCAGCCCTACGAGAGTGCAGCCATGTCCGGCTGATTTGTATATGACTTATCGGAGTAACATGGACGGTCGCTTGAGGGTCTCGGCCTTCCGAACCGAAAGAATCACCTGCTTGAGGATTTGAAAAACCCCGATGAAAGCCAGCAAACGGACAATCGTGATTCTGAGCCTGGGTCTTCTGGTCCCGATGGCATCGGCCCAGTCCCCCGGACAATCCCCGGGTCTGCCTCCGGGATTCAGTTCTCCCTTTGAGCAGAGCCAGTATTCCGATTCGCGCGCTCAGGTACAAACCTCGGTCAAGGCGGCTTATGTCAAGGTTCCCCAAGGGAGCGACCTCCCGGTGGTGATCATTTTCGATATGAACCCGGGCTGGCATATCTGGACCCAGAAAGGCGGTACCCCGGAAGGCGTGGATGTCTTTGATGGTGCGATCAACACCGAGATTGTCATCGAAATACCGGATGACGGCTCCCTGATCGCTCACGAGGGATTTCTGCAATGGCCAGAATCTCACGTCACTCCCATTGCAGGATTGGGGGACTTTGCAGCATTCGAGGGCCTCTCCATCGCCTACCTTCCCGTGACGATTCCCACGGATGCCCCTCTCGGGGAAACTACCCTGACCTTCAAGCTCACCTTTCAGACCTGTAATGAAACCGTCTGCCTCGCGCCAACGTCCGATCACGAAATCTCACTGTCGATAGAAATCGTCGCTGCGGGCCAGCCCTCGACCGATTCCGATTCGTACGATGTCTTCGCGGATTTTCCCACGGATGTCTTCGGCAAGATCCGCGGCGGTGAGAAAGCGCCTGACCTCGTCGTGCTCGATATCTTCGGTTGGAAAATCCCAATTAACGCCGCGTCCATGATCGGTTTCATCATGCTTCTGCTGATGTCAGGGCTCGGCGGTTTTCTCCTGAATCTGACGCCCTGTGTGCTGCCCATCATTCCCCTCAAGATCATGGGTCTCAGTCAGAGCGCCGGGAACCGGACCAAAACCTTCCTGCTTGGTATCGCCATGTCCCTGGGGGTAGTGGCGTTCTGGATTGGACTCGGAGCCGCCATCGCCTTGTTAGCCGGTTTCACCTCCACGAATCAGCTCTTTCAATATCCCGCCTTCACGATCACGGTCGGGGTGATCATCGCCCTGATGTCGATCGGCATGTGCGGCCTGTTTTCGATCCGCCTGCCGCAGTTCGTGTATGCGATCAATCCCGGCCACGACACGTATCACGGCTCGTTCGCTTTCGGGATCATGACCGCAGTGCTCTCCACGCCCTGCACGGCGCCGTTCATGGGAGCTGCGGCTGCGTGGTCCGCCACCCAGACTCCCTCAACTGTGTTGTGTGTCTTCGGCTCCATCGGTTCGGGCATGGCTCTGCCGTATCTGATCCTCTCCGCCTTCCCCAAGCTCATCGACCGCATGCCGCGCACCGGGCCGGCCAGCGAGTTGATCAAGCATGTCATGGGCCTGCTCATGCTCGCGGCGGCGGCATTTTTCATCGGGGTGGGCATCAGCGGCGCGATGGTCGATCCACCCAGTCCTCCGAGCCGTCTCTACTGGTGGTTCGTGGGCGCGTTCGGGGTTGCTGCGGGAGGCTGGCTGACCTATCGCACGATTCAAATCTCGGCCAAGACGCTCAACCGGGCCGTGTTCGGATCAATCGGGGCCGTCATGCTCGCAATCTCGGCCTTCGGCAGCGTCATGCTGATCGACAAGGGGCCGATCGACTGGGTCTATTACACCGCGGATCGATTCGACACCGCGAAATCCGATGGCCATGTCGTCCTGATGGAATTCACCGCGGAATGGTGTCTCAACTGCAAGGCCCTGGAAAAAAGCGTCCTCCGCAATCCGCGGGTGGTCGAAGCCCTGGCGACAAACGATGTCATCCCCATTAAAGTTGACCTCACTGGCAACAATGAAGATGGCAACGCCATGCTGGGCGAGGTCAAGCGACTGACCATTCCGTTGTTGGTCATCTTCGCCCCCGATGGCCGCGAAGTTTTCAAGGGTGATTTTTATACGGTCAACCAGGTGGTTGAGGCGATCCGGAACGCCCGGGGCGATACCGCTATCGCCTCGCGGGCTCCATGACGATGAGCTAGCGCACGACTACCCTTTTCTTCGTGCGAACCTTCGCCCGTGCCTTCGGCTTGGGCAGTGCCTTGGCCTTCAGCTTCGGTTTCGGTGTCGGTCTTACCTTGGGCTTTGACCTCTCCACCACCACTTCCCCCATACTCCGAACGTAGGACATCCCCCGCGTGAGCGGGAATTTCTTCAGCCCCTCATTACGCAATCGCGGGGCGTGCTCTCGCTCATAGATGTTGAACTCCTCCCGCGAGGGGAAGTGATACCGGGTCTCGCAGCGCATCGGATTGCCGTCAAGAATCACGACCTCGGCATCGATCGCCCCCGCCGCGATAACATCCGCCAGATGCTCGGACTCGATCCACTCGAGCCATTCCCGGGCCAGCGATTCATTCTGGAACGTGCAGGTAACGCTGTAGGCGATCATGAAATGGTTCACTCCAGGGGAAGATTCACCACGGGGGGTGTTCTCAGTCGTGAATCTTCATTCTCCTACTCTTGATTCGATCATTTCCCGCTCCCGTGATGAAAATTGCTTGAGGGGATCGAGTTCGAAGGCATCGTCCGCCTCCAGTGCCCGGCGATAGGCTTCGATCGCCTCCTCCCGTCGCCCGAATTCCCAGAGCACATGACCCCGTCGCTGCCACGAGACATTTCCCTGGGGATCGCGATCCGTGAGCTTCGTCGCCTCCTCGAGGGTTCGCTGCCAGAGGGATTCATCCCCCTCCCGCCGGGCCAGGTCAAAGAGGATATTGAAGCGAAGGCTGATGAGAGATCCCGGTTCCCCCCCGGTTTCCCGCCCGGAATTCATATCCGTGATCCGCAATGCCTGGTGCATCAGTTCGATTCGTGCCCCGCCCTCGACCTCATTGGACGCGAGAACAAGCTGCTGAGCCGCCCGCTCCAGAGGAAACAGATTGCTTGGCATCAATACGAAAGCCGCCAGCAATTCATCTGCGGCAAGTTTTCGACGCTCAACCCGGCTTCTGGGATCATCGGGAAAGTCATGCAGAACGTCCGCCGCGCTTTGCATTTTTATTCCCTGTCTCGATGCCGGCACGACACCGGCGATGACCACCCACAATGCGATTCCTACCATCAGTCCCGGAAGCAGGGCCGCGAACCGACTCGATGATCCTTTCCCGACAAACCCGATCGCTCCGATCATGCACATCGCCCAGACGACCGCCCCCGGCTGGGCAAATGTCATCTCGATCTGTCCGTGAATCAGCATCGCCCCCACTCCCGCGAACAGCCCCCAATCGATGATGCGAGAATCCGCGCTCACCATGATTCGGGCCATGATTCCCGCCACCGCAATGAAAACCCCCGCCCCCAGCAGACGCAACAGGATGATCATCGGGTCCAGCGAAGTCATAAGCTCGATGGCCATGCCGAGTCCCAGCCCGATTGCCGCGGCGCTGGTAGCAATGATCAGGGTCTTGCGCCGAACCAAGGCGGCATCGGCCTCATCGTGTTTATCGCTTCGCAATGCGTTTCCCGCTTTCCCGACAAGCAGCATGACCAGGGCGATCCACGCCGTACCGGAAATGCCCAGCCCGCACAACCAGTCCTCGAACATGTTGTGGGTACTTGAAACCTCCTCGGGATTGCGGGGCGGGCGATGTTGGATATAGGCCTCCTGAAAACCGTCCGGCCCCACGCCCGTCAGCGGCGCAGCGGCGAACGTTCGCACCGCCCCAATCGTGTAATGCCAGCGAAACAGCAGGCTTTTGTCGCCGGCGAATCCTTCGGGCAGAAGACTGCCGCGCACGACCACGCCCAGCATGACCGTAATGAGCATGAGGATCAGCACCGTCCCGCCGAACCGACGACACAGCGTCCGCACCCGGCTGAACATCATCGGCGCCAGCAAAATGACAAGTCCCCCCAGTGCCGCCATCATCGCCCCCAACGAATCGCAAGCCCACAAGCCCGCCCCCACCCCGAGCATCACCAGCCCCATCGTCGCCCACCACCCGCCGGGCAGCCCCGCCTTCACTGAAGCGATGATCAGTCCGAGATACATGCTCAGGGCAAGGGCCATGACCGTCGCAAAGATATTCGTGGTCGCGAACCACCCCCGCGGCTCGGCATTTCGCAAACGTCTCTCATAAATGCGAGCCGAGGGCGAATCCGGAGCCCAGCCGTGCTGGCTGAAATAATATTCCTTGTTCTGCTCGAATTCCGCGATCAGTTCATCATGCTCGTAGGTCATCTGCCCCACCCCGCGCACCATCAGCGGCACGACCACCGCCAGCAGCACCGACACAATGACGATCTTCAGGTTCCGATCCCGGGCGAGATGGGCGATGGTGATGCAGGACATCGCGGCGGCGCACCAGGTCGAACCTTTCCAGAGATTGCCCGCATCGTACCCGCCATGCCAGAGCATGACCGGAACGGGAAGCAGGGCAAGCATCACGAGCAGACGGTTAATTCCCCGGCCCGAACGCCACTGACAATAGAGCGCAATCCCGCAGGCCAACATGAGCAGCGCATCAAGAAACAGACTCCCCCCCATCCCCAACCCGGCGAGGCGACTTGAGTCGATCACCGGATCGACATCGAAGATCACCTGCGGGGCGAACACGATCACACATCGCATCACCGCAATCACCAGAATCACCCCCATCGCGATCCACTGCAACCAGACGATCGCTTTTCCCTGATTCGATGTCTCTCTGGTGTGAATCTTACTCTTCAACGTTATTCCGATCCGCGATCCTGCCCGGCACGTTGCGGCTGGCATGCTCCAGCATGATCAGCACCATCAATATCAAAATGGTCTGCAACCCCACCAACGCCGCCTGCCAGGGGGCGAGTGAGCCGAGGGCGATGCCCCCGATGCCGGTTATCGCGGTGAAGCCCCAGATGATGATCACCGCCCCGCGTTTCGACATGCCGCGCTGCACGAGCCGGTGCGAGAAATGTTGCTGATCACCCACCAGCGGGCTGCGTCCCTGCTTCAATCGGATCACCGTCACCGTGATGAAATCGTAAAGCGGGATCGCCAGCACCACGAGGGGCATGAACACGCCGTACCACGCACTGCCCAGCGCGAACTCCGGCGTCGGATCGTAAAACGTCGTCCGCGCCGTGAGCACCGCAAGCAGGAACCCGATCACCAGCGAGCCGCCATCGCCCATGAAAATCTTCGCGGGCGGAAAGTTGAAGACAAGAAAGCCGCACAGCCCCCCCACCATCAGGGCCAGCGTCCCCGCGATGAACCACTGGTGGTTGAGGATCGTCGCGATCATGAAGAAGAACCCGGCGATGGCGGCAACGCCCGCCGCCAGCCCGTCCATGTTGTCGAGAAAGTTGATCGCGTTGGTTATGACCACGATCCAAAGCATGGTCACGATGATGCTCCCAAACGATCCCGGCAGGTAAGTATCAAGCACCGTCAGGAGACGGACATCGAACCAGATGACCATGACCGCCGCGACGCCGAACTGCACGATGAATTTGACGCCCGGGCCGAGTCCGCGCCGGTCGTCAACCAGCCCCATGATGTGCAACGCCGTCATGCAGGCCAGCATCGCCACTGCGGTGGGTGTCGTTTCCTTGATGCGGGCCAGGTGAGGCTCGATCGCCGGCAGCCAGCTGGACCATGTCTCGGCGTCGATCAGCCATATGCCAAGAATGCCGATCAACATGGGCAGTGCGATGGCGTGAAAAATGCCGACGCCCCCGATGTTGGGTATGGGTCGCAGTTCCTTGTCATGCCCATCGGCCCCGACGGAGTCCAGGGCCCCGACCTTGTGCCCCGCCCGCACCAAAAACCACGTCACCGGCAGACCGATCGCCAGCCCGGCAAATAGGGCGCCGAGCACGGGATAGAGCATGGGGGGAACGCCGCTCATGCGGGGCATCCTAGCGAAACGGAGAGACTCATTGTGCCATCGATACGGTGACCGACAGGCCTTGGATCGCAACTATTCCCCAATGGCCCCGAAGTCGGAATCCGCATCCGAGGACGCCAACGCAACCGTCCCCAGAGCTTCTCCGCCCTTGGCCTTCACGAGCAGGATGACCGAGACAATCATCGACCCCAGCAGGAGGGCATACCACGCCAGCGGCCAGATCGGGTTGATGTCCACCGTCTCCTCCACCATGAGACTGGCCCCCATCACGGAAAGGAAGTTCATGACGATGTGGCACGCCACCCCCGGCCAGATCGAACCCGTCCGCCACGCCACGATGCCGAGCCAGACTCCCGTGAGAAAGACGCCGAGCGCCTGATAGGGATCGAGGTGGATCGCCGCGAACAGCATGCTGGTGATGCCGATGGCGACGGCGGGATGCCAGCGTTGCAAAAGTCTCCGTTGCATATAGCCACGAAAGAACATTTCTTCACAGACCCCCGGAAACACACTCAGGACAAGTGCCATCGGGATCAGTTGCGACAACTCCATTTCCGCCAGAGATTGATAAAACGCAGCCAGGCTGTCACCAATCGAACCGAGCGTGGCTTCCAGTAGAATCTGGCCAATCGTGCCCACCCCGAGGGTGCTCAGGATCAGCAGCGGCCAGGTCAGCCAGCCAAGTGCGCTGCGATTCAGTCCGAGACGTGCGACAGTTTTTTGTCGGGAAAACCTCGCCGCTCCCATCGCCACTCCGAAAATTGCCAACTCGGACAGAACGACAGTACCGGCCAACACCCACGGATACTCCATTCGCTCGATCAGATTCGCAAGGGCATTTTCCGAGCCTCCCGACATGGAACCCATAACCAATAGAACAACGGCAATAACGATCCCCACTCCGATCTGTGCCGCGAAAATGATCCCCAACGACAGAAACACCGTCCACACCCGCGGCTTTGGCGGCGGAAGCGAAGCTGGAACCATTGGCGATGCGGAGTCGGTGTGAGGGTGCAACACCGGGGGGGGCGTCACCGGGGGGGGCGTCACCGATGGCGGCGTTATCTCCGACTCGATTCGATCATCGTGTTCATCCGCCGCGGGTTTATCCCCAAGATCCCCATTCATTCTTGTATTCTCACCGAAAGTACATGGGTTATGCAAGTCCGCCGGTTTCCGCCGTGCTTCAAGGCCAGATACACTATTCCTTGATGACCAATGACTCTGACCCCCACGGCTCCCAGAACCCAGTCGGCCTCATTGCCGGTCAGGGCCGCTTGCCCCTGCTGGTCGCCCAAGGCATGAAAAGCGCAGGGGTCAGGATCGTGTGTGTGGGACTGCGGGATCAATTTGATGCCGACCTTCCGGGGGTCTGCGATGAGTTTTCCCGGGCGGGAATTGCCCGACCGGGCCGCTGGATTCGCCTGCTCAAAAAAGGCGGGGTGACGCAGGCGGTCATGGTCGGGGGCGTCAAAAAAAGCCGCATGCACGACCCGCTGAGGCTGATCAGGCACCTGCCGGATTGGCGCGCCGTCCGTCTGTGGTACAACCATCTGCGGCACGATCGACGGAACGCGGCTGTGCTCGCCGCCATCGCCGATGAGCTGGCCCGAAATGGAATCACGATCATCGACTCGACGACCTACATCCCTGACCACCTCGCCGGCGAAGGTGAGATGACGCACACCCAGCCAAGCTCACAGCAGCAGGCGGACATCGACTTCGCCTGGTCTCTGCTGACGCAGGCGGTGGAACTGGGCATCGGCCAGTCGATGGCGGTGCGCGAGCGCGATGTGATCGCAGTGGAGGCGGTGGAAGGAACCGAAGCGATGATCAAGCGGGCGGGCGAACTCTGCAAGGCCAAGGGCTGGACCCTGCTCAAGACCGCGGCTGCGGATCACGACATGCGGGCCGATGTGCCGAGCGTGGGCGTGGAGACGATCGCCCAGATGAAGGAAGCCGGGGCGGGGTGTCTGGCATTGGGGACGGGCCGGGTGATCCTGATCGACAAGCCCCAGGTGATCGAAGCGGCGGAGAAGGCGGGGATTGCAATAGTTGGAACCGACACGTAACCATCACTGAAGGGGTTTTCCATGTTACGTAAGATTCTTGCAAGTCTCGGCAATTCTGTTGCGATGCTATTTCTGAGTTCATTGTTCGTTGCGTCCGCCACGGGAGCGACCGCATCGCAAGATCGCTGGCAGGCGGATCGAATTATTTTTGAAGGTCGGATTGTCGGCGTTCAAATCGTTCACAAACGAGATGACCGACAGCTTCCAATTGACGACATATTTGTTCTGCAATACCAGTTTGCCATCGACCAGCATTTCGCCACGATGGCAGTGTCAAAGGAAATCGGCCTCAACGAGATTGACTTAGAGGCCGCGAGGCATTTCCGGTTCCAACTGGCTCTCACTCGTGAACAGGTGGACCTGGCGCAACTCACCGAGGAGCACCTTTTAGACGAACTTGAGAAGGCGCTTCCTGCCGGTCTTCACTTTGGTCAGCCATGCCTCGTCGTGGTGCAGCAAGCACCAACCTGGGGCCAGTATATTCAGACGATTCTGCCCGCCACGGAGGCGAACCGGATGGCTTTCCTGGAAGAGCATCGGCCCTACATTCTTCGATATCGAAGGTTCAGACAGTACAGAGCCTTTTATATACTTTGCATGAGGCATGGAACCATCCTCAATCAGGCTCGTCACGCCATCTCTATTTCACTTGAGACACAGCCCCGTTACGACGACATCCCGCCTGATTCTCGAGTGATCATTGACAAGGCACTGGAAGATTCGAGAAAAGACTATGAATTTATCCTTCAGCGAAAAGAGGAAATGATTTCACGTCTCAAACAGGTGATTCAGAACAGCACGGATCCGCTGGAAAAACGGATCTGGTCTGAATTCATCCCTGAACTCGAGGAGAGATTCAACAAGGTTGTCGAGCAGCGCAGAAAGACCCTCGACGTGTCATCATTCGCGCCTGGATACCAGTCAATCGTCTACGCCACGAACCCGGACATCATATCTGGTGATGACGATCAACAGTGAGTGATGATCACGATCACAAATTCGTCTCCCGCGCCGGGCTCAAGCTCGAACATGCACTCGATGAGTTCGTCTTCGATGTCACCGGCCTTGTCTGCGCCGACTTCGGCTGCAATGTCGGGGGCTTCACCGACTGCCTGCTGCAGCGCGGGGCGAAACTCGTCTATGCCATCGACACCGGCTACGGCACGCTGGCGTGGAAACTCCGCTCCGATGATCGCGTCATCACCATGGAACGCACCAATGCCCTGCATGCGGAACCCCCCTCTCCCTTTTCCGGGGTTGATCTGGTCACGATCGATCTTGCCTGGACTCAGCAGGGGCATGCCATTCCTGCCGCGCTTAAGTGGCTGCGGGCGACATCCGAATCACGAATCATCACCCTCATCAAGCCCCACTATGAGGTCACTTCCGACGAAAAAAAGACCATTCTTTCCGGAGGCGCGCTGGAGGAGGGCGACGCTGAGGTGATCTTTCAGCGCGTGCTTGAGGCCATGCAGGATCTCGGCGTCGAGGTCATCGCCCACACAAAATCACCCATCACCGGGCGTAAATCATCCAAAGGTCGCAAGGGTGCGGGCAATGTCGAATACCTAACTCTCCTGAAGCCGATCGCGGGTGAGTGAACAATCATCTGGATGAGGAAAATGACGCTTTTACTACCCGTCAGCGTATCCACAGTCCGTTCACGATGACCCGCTGCGACGCGCCGAGTCACCTTCTTTCGCCTATAATCCACGGGTGAATCTGACCACGTGAAGTTGACCCAAAACGCGCCTGAACCAGGCTGAAAAATCGACTCGCAAGCGGCCATGACAGACCCCCCCCACGAACAAAATCAACCCGATAACAACGACGCCAAGTCAAGCACTCCGTTGCCGCCGGATATCGGTCGGATCATCGATCAGCCGATCGAGCGCGAGTTGCACGACAGTTATTTGACTTACGCGATGTCCACGATCATGGACCGCGCCCTGCCGGATGTGCGGGATGGCCTCAAGCCCTCACAGCGCCGCATCCTCATGGCGATGCACGACCTGAACCTCACCCCCGGGCGGCCCACCCGCAAATGCGCCAAGATCGCGGGCGACACGTCGGGCAACTACCACCCCCACGGCGAGACGGTCATCTACCCCACCCTGGTCAACATGGCCCAGGACTGGAAGATCCGCGTCCCCCTGGTGGACAAGCAGGGCAACTTCGGGTCGATCGACGGCGATCCCCCCGCGGCGATGCGATACACCGAAGCCCGACTGACCGCCGCGTCCGTCGAAATGCTGGCCGACATCAAGCTCGGCACGGTCGATTTCAAGCCCAACTACGACGAAACGCGCCATGAGCCGACGGTGCTGCCCGCGAAGTTCCCGAACCTGCTCGTGAACGGCTCGAACGGCATTGCCGTGGGCATGGCCTGCTCCAGTCCGCCCCACAATGTCACCGAGGTCTGCAACGCAATCATCGCCATGATCGAAGATCCGGACATCAGCCTCGAACAGTTGATGGACATTCTGCCCGGGCCGGACTTCCCCACCGGGGGCATCATCCAGGGACGGGCGGGCATCCTGTCGGCGTACGCCAGCGGACGCGGACGGATTTTCGTACGGGGCCGGGTGCATCACGAAAAAATAGGCAACCGGCAAACCATCATCATCGATGAGATCCCCTATCAGGTCGTCCAGAACAACCTGATTGAAAAGATCGTGGATGCGGCGAAAAATGACCGCATTCCCGACATCTCCGACGTGAAGAATTTCTCGGGCAAGACGCATCGCACGCGGATCGTCGTCTATCTCAAGAAGGGCACCGATCCGGACATCGTCGAGAAGCAGCTCTACCAATACACGCCGCTGCAATCGACGTATTCGATCATCAACATCGCGCTGGTCAATCGTCGCCCCCGCACGCTCGGCATTCGCGCGATCATCAATTACTACATTGAACACCGTCGTGATGTCATTCGGCGGCGCACCGAGTACCTGCTCCGCGAGGCGAAGAAACAGGCCCACCGTCTGGAAGGGCTGATCTTTGCGGTCTGCGACATCGATGAGGTCATCGCCCTGATCCGCGCCAGCAAGACCCGCGAGGAGGCGATCGAGAAACTCACGGCGAAAGCCTTCCGTATTGCCGCCGATCATCCGAATGTCGCGATGATTCCGGACAGTTTTGTCGCGATGTCCAATGAAGGCGACGGGATCCTCCTCTCGCGGGTGCAGGCCGAAGCCATCGGGGCTTTCCGCCTCATCCAGCTGGTGGGGCTGGAGATCGAGAAACTCGTGGGCGACTATCGCGAATTGCTGGAAAAGATCGACGACTACCAGTCGATTCTCGGGAGCGAGCAACGGGTGTCGGCGATGATCCGCGAGGACACGGAGGAGCTTCGGGAGAAGTTCGGCTCGGATCGCCTCACCACCATCGAGGAACTGGAATCCGAAGAGTTCGACATGGGCGACCTGATCCCCGAGCACACCGTCGCCGTCACGATCTCCCATCTCGGATACATCAAACGCATGCCCATCGACACCTATCGCCAGCAACGCCGGGGCGGCCGGGGGATCAAGGGTTCGGGTTCACGTGATGGCGATTTTATCGAGCATTTCTTCGTCGCCTCCACCCACGACGACTTGTTGTGCTTCACCAATACGGGGCGCGTCTATCGCAAGAAGGTCTATCAGATCCCCGAGATGTCGCGCACCGCCAAGGGGCGCGCGATCGTCAATCTGCTGAATCTGCGGGAGGGTGAGCGGGTGGTCGCTTTCCAGAACATCGAGGAATTCGAGCGGTCGGCACATCACCTGTTTTTCTCCACCGCCCAGGGACGCGTGAAGCGCACCTCGATCAAGGACTACTGGAACGTTCATAAGGCGGGAATCATCGCCATCAATCTCAACGAGGGCGATCGCCTCATCGACGTGGTGGAAACGACCGGCAAGGATCACATCCTGCTCGTCACTTCGGGGGGCATGTCCATCCGCTTCGATGAAAATGACGTGCGCGTCATGGGACGCAACGCCGCGGGAGTCAAAGGCATCGGGCTGGCCAGGGATGACAGCGTCGTCGGGCTTATCCGGGTCTGGGGTGATGCGGATCTTCTGACCGTAACCGTCAATGGCTACGGCAAACGCACCCGTCTCTCGGAATACCTCGTGCAGTCCGAGGACGGCTCCAGCCGGCCCCAGAGCCGGGGCGGCAAGGGACGACGCGATATCCAGACCACGAAGCGTAACGGCAAGGTGGTCGCGATCCGATGCGTCGATGAAACCGACTCCCTCATGTTCATCAGTGAAGGCGGCATGGTGGTGCGGCTGAGTGCGGATTCCATCAGTCGCATCGGGCGCAACACCCAGGGCGTAAGGCTGGTGAACCTGAAGCCCGGCGACCACCTGATCGCCGCCGCCCGGGTCATTGAAGCGGATGATGTGGAAGAGACGGCTGCAACCCTGGAGCAATCCGCCCCGGCCACGTGATCCCCCCAACCCACTGCTCCTGAAGCTCCGTCATACCTTGTCGTACCGTTACGTGGTATCCTTCTCTGTCGGTGGCAATGAATCCACGTGACCCCTGGCAGGAGCCTGATTGTGCCCATTACCGACTGGTCCGACGACATCCTTATCGTCGAGTTGAACGATGATCCGGCGTTCTCGGAGGATATTGAGATGTTGCTGGGCCGTATCGAGCAGCCCGAAGGACTCACGCAGGACATCATCGTCAACATGAAATCGGTCAACTTCGTCAACTCGACGAACATCGCCCAGCTCCTGAAACTCCGCAAGATGGTGTTATCGAGCAGCCGCCGGCTTCGCGTGTGTGCGGCGTGCGATCAGGTGTGGTCGGTGATCCTCATCACGGGCCTGGACAAGATCTTCGATTTCACCGACGACGTAAGCACCTCGCTCGCCTCCCTTCAACTCGAGGTGTGACGGGCATAGGATTCCCCATGCTCACCCTCCGGCGCAGTCAACATGAGGTCCGCATGGAGATCATGCCCATGATCGACGTGATCTTCCTCCTCCTCACCTTTTTCATTTATGCCATGGTGCTGATGGTGAGGGCGGAACTGCTCCCCGTACAGATGCAGGAGTTCGCCTCCGGCACGCCGGCGACGCCTGCTCCGGCCATGACCCTCAGCCTTGATATGAAGGGCGATCTGTACCTCAACCGACATCCGATCGCCCTCGACGATGTGGTCGAGAGCCTCCAACTGGCGATAACCGAGAATCCGGAAACCGTCATCTATCTTGCCGCGGACGAACGCGGCGAAAAAGATCGCCTGCCCCTGTTCCTCCAACTCTACGACCGGCTTGCCCTCGCGGGCCTTGATATCAAGCTCGTGGGCCGACCATCAGATCGCCCCACCAAAGCGTCATCCGTGCCGTAACCGAATCATGACAAGTCAGCGACACAACCTGCCCCTTCTGATCGGCCTCGGGCTTTCGGTGTCAATTCATCTGCTGATCATGCTTCCCGTCTTTCTGGCCGCGCTCAAAGACGACCCCCCGGTGAGCTACCTCGAAGCGAGATTCAATCCCGAGGATTTCACCCCGCCGCCCGATCGAGAGGAATTCGATGAGGAAGAAACTCGATTGGGACTCGAGGTCGATACCCCTTCGACGCTGACCTGGGTGGGCTATGAGGAATACGAGGAACATATCGCGGCCCTGGCAAGGATGGATCAGGCGGCGTTCGTTGATGAGCTTCAGGCCGCCCTCCCCCCCGGAATGCTTCCAACGGCAAACTTGGCCGCAGAAGTGGAGCCAACCCAACCGACAACCGAGTCTCAGCTTCCCACCCCGTCGAAGGCCGGGCCGCCGGTTATCGATCCGGATCAGATGATTGCGTTTCAAAAGTTGATGGATGCGCTCAGTCGTCTGTTCGCGGATCAGGGAGAGGCCAATCCCCGCCGCGATAATTCCGAAACCCCGGCGCAGAAAAAAGCCGAGAAGGCTCCGGAAGCGAAAAAACCCACCGAACCACGCGAGCCGGCCCCTCCCTCGGCGGAGGTCGTCCCCGTGACCCCGACGCCGGGCGATCAGGCGGACAAGGAATCCGATCCGACCTCGGTGATCGATGCCAAGCCTGAGAACTGGAAGCTCGGCAAGCCGCTGGCCGCATCCGGGCTGGAACTCATAACCAAAAGGCCAGTCTTCACGACCTTGCAAACGCTCACCTCCGCCCCTCGGAATCCGCTCTATCGCCTCCATTTCCATTCCGACGGCGTGCCGAAAGTGGTTGAGATTCTCGAGAGTTCAGGAAACAGCGAGGTGGATGCCGTCATCAAGGCCAGCCTGTATCGCTGGCGGGCCAAGGGCAAGTCGCTGGCGACCTTGAAGAAAGACGAGACCCGGGATGTCACCATCCGTATCGTGCTGCGCGGCAGGAAGTAGTGCTTTTCATAACCCGGATTCCTCAGATGGATCAGTCGGGGATGTGGATGGATCGCGTTCGCCAAGACATCGCTTTTGATAAGCTGATCCTCGACCTGAACAGTTCGGAAAGTCAGATCAAAAGACGCCGGGAACAACCGAGTCACAGGTGGCAATGGAGCGCATCGGAATTGCGGTCAGGTGTGCTCTGTAGA
>JADFSH010000059.1 GCA_022560875.1 Planctomycetota bacterium
CCGTGGAGATCCCCTGGATGCCCATGACCTCCAGACCATAAGCGCGACCGAAATAGTTGAACGCATCGTGAGCCGTCACAAGCACCCGTCTGGATTCGGGGATGGTAGCGATGCTCGACCGGGCGTAATCATCGAGTTTTGCCAGCTCTAAGAGATACGCCTCGGAGTTCTTCACATATTCATCCGCGTGCTCGGGATCGAATTCTCCCATCGCCTGGGCGACCTTCTCCACCGCCTTCATCCAGCCCTGCACGTCCATCCACACATGCGGATCGTGATGACCGGCGAACCCCGGCGGTTCAAGCAGATATTCCTCGTCGATCAATTCGGTCACCGCATACACCGGCTTGCCCCGCTTGGCGACCTTGGTCAGGGCATCCGCCATCTTGCCTTCGAGAAGGAGGCCGGAGTAAAAGATCGCATCTGCGTTGAGCAAGGTATTGACGTCATTGCGGGTGGGTTTGTAAAGATGCGGATCGACTCCCTCGCCGATGATGCCCTGCACGGTGACGCGATCTCCGGCCACCTGACGCACGATGTCGGCGACCATCCCCACGGTCGCGGCGATAATGAATCGCCCGCGCTGTTGATCACCGGCTTGCGTCGGTTCCCGGCTACACCCGGAAAATTGGCCACCGATCGCCATAATCCCCGTGAGAGCTATCAACAACCAGAGCCGCCTGGAGGATCGCTCCCTTGTGTCCGGAAAACCATCGACATGCATGATCAAATTGTGCATACGTTGCCTGACTTTAATGGACACACAGGGGATTCCGGTTACGTCAATGGGATTATTGTAGACAGATATTTTGATTTGTCGAAAAAGTGATCTAGTATTCATAAAAGAAATGGTTGCCTTACCCTCCCCCGTTCCAACACAGGCCGACAGGGAGTTACTTCAACTTCCGCCGAATATAAATGCTCAACTGTTCCACCACGAGCACGACCATCATCGTGACGATGACCAGGGTTGCGACGCTCGGATAATCGAAGGCCCTTCGATAGTTTTCGATCCAGAGGCCGAGCCCCGCCACCCCGACCAGCCCCAAAACCGCGGACTCACGGATGTTCATTTCGAGCCGGAACAGGGTGAGCGAATAGATCTGAGCCGCGACCTGCGGCCAGATGGCGTAGCGCACCTTCTGAAGCCAATTTGCTCCAGCGCTGTCCATCGCCTCCCACACGCCTCCGTCGGCTCCCTCGACCTCCTCTGCGAACAACTTTCCAAGCATACCGACGGAATGAACCCCGATGGCGAGGACGCCCGGCACGGCGCCGAGTCCCACAGCGGTTACAAAGAGCAGCGCCAGCAGAATGACCGGGATGGATCGCAGCAGCGCCAAGGCGATCTTCAGCGGGTGATGTACCCAGTGCGGCGTGAGGTTCTCCGCCGCTAGAAATCCCAGCACGATGGCCAGAACGAAACCGATCGCCGTGCCGAGCAACGATATCTGCAACGTGATGGCGACGGTGGTCAAGGCAATACGCAACGGCGGGGCGAAAGGACGATTCTGGCTTGACGTCCACGTCAGGTCCGGAGGAAACATACGATCGAGGAAATCGGCGATACGCGGACCGGATCCGACCAGATCAAAGCTGCCCATCTCGGTGCCTATCCAGCACCAGATAAGCATCACGGCAAGGCTGCCGATGATCGTGTACTTAAGCGCTGCGCGTTTGATCCTTCCCGGAGCGGGTGGCATTGTCGTTGAGAGGGAGGCTGTCATGACCACGGTATAGCTCCTTGAGACGAGTGTCGGTGACCGATGCGGGCGCTGCGTCGAAGACCACCCGGCCATCGCGAAGCCCGATGATGCGATCGGCGAAACGCCGGGCCAGATCCGGTTGATGCAGGCTCATGACCAGAGTCGCCTGATGATGGGTTTGTACCTCAAGAATCAGTTCCAGTATGTCTTCGGCCCAGGCCGGATCGACGCTGGAGACCGGCTCATCCGCGAGAATGATGGTCGGTTGCTGGGCCAGGGCGCGGGCGACGGCAACGCGCTGCTGCTCGCCGCCGCTCAGGGTGTCCGCTCTCTGGTGTGCCTTCTTACTCAGACCGACTTCGCAGATGGCCGACCAGGCGATGGCGTGATCTTCGGCGGAGAAAATTCCCAGCAGCGATCGCCATCGACTGGTCAATCCGAGTCTCCCGCACAACACATTACGGGCGACGCTCAGTCGCGGAATCAGGTTGAACTGCTGATATATCACGCCGATGCGACGATTGATCGGTTGACGCTCCCGACGACGCGCCGTCGCCAAATTCACCCCCATCACCTCGACCTTCCCCTGCGAGGGGCGCATATACCCCTTGATGGTGCGCAAGAGCGTGCTCTTGCCCGCTCCGCTCGGTCCGATGATCGCGACCCGTTCGCCCCGTTCAATGCTCAGGTTGTCAATCGACAGCACCGGCGGATTTCGACCGTACCTTACTTCGAGATATTCGATCTTGATTATCACGACTGCCTACGAGGATTACCCGTCATTGCCTGTCCTCAGGGGTATCCTGCCCGGACGACTCGCTCGAGGGCCGGGCGAAGGCCCGCTGGTTGCGAATGAATCCGTAGCGTTCTGCGATGTCCGCGACATCGGCAAAGTCCGACATCTTCGCCTTGACGAAGCCCTGTACGCCGTACAGTTGATCCAGCAGCCTCTTTTCATCCGGCTTCTTTGAGTCAAGCGCTAACAGGGCCTCTGAGATGCGCTCGCAGATATCATCTGATAGGTTCCGCCTCGCCATCACCAGGTGGGAAGGGCTGTCGATGGAGCGGGCGATGACGGTAATCTCATCGCGCTCCTCCGGACGGAGCAGGAGGTAGGCAAACTGGCTGATGCCCGCCGCATCCACGAACCCGTTATAGACGGCGCGGATCGCCTGCTCATCGCCCCCCGCGAAATACACCTGTTTGAAAAAGGATCCTTCCAGCCTGTTCGAGGGAAGAAGGCCTTGGCGTACGAATATGTCACGGGGCATCAGGTGACCGGACATATCAACCTGATCTGCGAAGGCTATCACTTTGTCCTTCAGATCCTTCAACTCTCGTATCCCGCTATCCTTGCGTACCCAGATGCAGGAGTAATACGTCGGCTGGCCCGTGGCATAGACCTCCAGAACCAGCGGTTTGGCCCCGATCTGCTCGTGGGCCATCATGAACGCCAGGGGATCCACGAAGGCCAGATCTGATTGTTCATTTCTCATGGCCTCGACCGACGAGCCGTAATCCAGGGTGACGAATCCCTTCACCGGCACGCCGAGGAACGGCTCCAGGTACCTGCACACGGCTTCACTGTCCCGGGCGACCTGCTGGGGATTGGCATAGGAGATGAAGGCGATCCTGATGGGAGGCGCATTCCGATCAATCTCACGTCGTGGCGGGGTCGAATCGTCGGCATTCGAGTCAGGATTCGAAGCTGCCCCCAATCCGCCGATGATGCTCATGCCCATAACAGCCGCCATCAGCAGACCTGTTCCCGGTCTACAAGCAAATCTTTTCCAAGACATTCCGTACTCTCCTTGTATCCCATTCAACATCAGCCACGACAAATCCTGGCCGGCTTGGGAAATGCGCATGATTACTTCAGACGATCAATGTTTTCTGTGTACAACTCGCGATACTCATTCACCTTCTCGCGCACGAGCCCGCGCTGGCCGATCACATTGGCTTCGTAGGCCTCATCCATGATTTCGGCCAGACGATCCATCACGGGCATGACCGCATAGTCCTGTAGCTCCCATTTGTGGTTCCGGATTTCCAGGGCAATGGTCTGGAATGTTGCGCTGATGAGATCGGGCTTGTTTTTCGCTTCGAGAAAGTCGAAGGCCGAAAGAAAGAAGCTGAATTCCTCCATTTCGGCATCGAGGTAGTAGATGGTGTCTTCATACGGCTCTACGCCGTCGCCGACTGTCTCGACATAGGCGGTCAGATCGCTGAGTTCGCGCTCACTCAAGCCAATTGCATATGTCTCGTTGAACCACTCATTCACCGCCCGCAGCGTTGGCTGACTTCCGTCGTGGAAGTAAGGCGCCGTGTGCGTGATGCCCAGAAGAGTCGGGGTGTCCATGGCGCGGTCAAGCGAATTCGCCTCGAATCCCTGCACGGTCCCGATGTCATGCCGCTGACGGTCCAGGAAATGCGAGGAAGGCACATGGCACGTGGCGCAGCTGCGATCTGCCATCCCACGATATGACGTGTTGAAGATCTTCTCCCCACGTCTGGCCGCCTGTGAGGCACGATCGTTGAGCACGCCGCTGGAGTCGAGCGCGGGGTTGCTGAGAAAATCGAACTCATTCATATAGGCGATGAGTCCATCGAGGAGGATCGGATCCGGTTCCGGGCCGTTGAATTCGTTGACGATGCCGTTTCGCACGAATTCTCGCAGCGAGCCGAATCGACCGTTGCGACCGTACGGTGCGGTGAAGCGGATGCCGCGCAGGTCGGGAATGTCGAGCGGATCGAAGATGCCGTTGTTCGCGTGCGGGGCCAGATAGCTGTTGCTGACGTCGAATCCGCCGGGACGGGAGGATAGCCCTGGTATGAAGAAGTCGGGATTGGTGATGCTCTTGTTATGGCAGGTGTTGCAAGACATCCCCAGCGTCCTCATCGGCTCGCCAAAGATATAAGCGCTGTCAAACGCCATGTCTCCCAGGGCGATAAGTGGAGTCTCCCTCTCATCCACACCCCGGGCGACTATGTTGAGAATCTGGCGCGGTCTCGGAATCTGCTTGTTGATGTTGTTGCCGGGCGGAAGTTTGATTGGTAGTGAGGCATGGGCATCAAACGTCGGGCTATTGACCGGCCAGGGCGCAAGCGCTCGACCGGGCACCGGTTCAAAATCGCCGTAGAGCGTATTCATCGTGCCGATGATCCCATTGACCGCGAGTTGGATCCGTTCGTGGTCGGCCTGGATCATGCGGACCCCAAGCAGACCCGGCGTACCAAGGGCCGTGGCCATGTCGAGCCATTGCTGACCCAGTTGCCGGAATCCTACGGGATCGGTGGCACGCAACACGTCGTCGTAGGCCGCAAAGATGGCACGTGCTTCTGACATTACCGGTTCAGTCGCCTCCCGGCTTCCGAGATCGTCCAGTGCGGACACCAGCTTTTGTCGGGCGATGTCGTTGACCGCCCGGGTCAGGAGCGCGAAGACCTGTGCGGCGGCCTCCTTCCTAGGCATCGGCTCAATGCCACGTTCCTCATCCGAAACGACAGTGGCCCGGCCGATGATGTCGTGCACTTTCAACTGGAATTCACCAGACGCCTCCGGATCGATGCCCCGCCAATAGTCCGCAATGACATCGACATCAATGCTGACCTGCTCCCACACCACCGGGTTCAGGTTCAGGATGAACATTGTGCGACGATACGATTCCGCCACTGGATGCAGGTTCTCAGGCGGCACGATGTGGGCAAACACCGCCTGCGGGCACAAAACCACGCTTGCCAGCACCCACACGAGTATTCTCAAGATCGTCATCGTTGACCCTCTATCGGCATTGCGATCCTGCGCAATAGGACCGTCATGAGCCTGAAAATATTTTGACTCGTCAAAATATAGAGCACAATACCATAAAAATCAAGTCTTCAGACGATAAGAACTATTTCCCCCTGGAAATGGCTAGAATGCAGCCTAACGGAACCTACGGAGCCCACTATGCCGTCCAAGGCTGCCGAAGATTATCTCAAGCATATTTTTCTGCTCCATCAGCGGGCCCAGGAGGACCTGGTCCCGATGGGCGATCTGGCCGAGTCCATGGGGGTTGTGCCTGGTACCGCCACCTCCATGGTCAAGAAGCTCAATGCGGCCAGGCTCGTCAATTACGAGGCGTACAGCGGGGTCAAGCTCACGGCAAAGGGCAGACGGATTGCCCTGCAAGTACTCCGTCGCCACCGGATTATCGAAACGCTGCTGGTCAAGACGTTCGGGCTGGACTGGTCGGAGGTGCATGATGAAGCCGAGCAGCTCGAACATACGATTTCCGACCGGCTGTTGGAGCGTATCGATGTCTTTCTCGGCCATCCCACCACCGACCCCCACGGCGATCCCATCCCCAGCGCTCAAGGGCAGCTTCCAAAATCATCCCCTCGTCGTCTCAGCGATTGTTCGCAAGGCGAGAAAGTGACCATCTGCCGCATTGTCGATCAAGACCAGGATTTTCTCCGATTTATCGAACAGCACGGGCTCAAGCCTGGATCCCAGGTCCAGATTGACGTGATCGATGAGGCGGGCGATTCGATCCGCATCCTTCCCGAACGTAAAAAACCCCTGATTATGGGAAGCCACGCCGCCAGAAAGCTGCTGGTGGAGTCGTCGGGCTAGCTTTGATCTCATTGAGTATCCGCTTACTGGGATAAAAAATGACGATCATCCGGTCATATAGAGGATAAGTGAGGTCCAGGAGATGCCGATAATGTCGGTATCACCCGGATGTCAAGGCGGATCGAGGAATCCGGTTGCCCTGCTTTTCCATGTATTGAAGGTTTAACATACAATAATCGAGCCTCGTCAATCGTTGACTGTATGTCGAACTGATGACAATAATGAGCTAACCATGCTTTGGCGTATCACCTTCATCTCGCTGCTTCTCATTCAACCGGTGCTTTTACTGGGGAACAGTCTGTGCGCGATGAACACTGTCGGATCTGTCGGAGCCCAGACGTGCGATTGCTGCTGCGGGGCGGCCCATGCCCCGGTGGGATGTTCCTGCATTGAAAGCGATGACTCCCCGGTAAACTCCGCCCCTGCGACCACCGCCACCGTCACCATCCGAACCCAGCTTACCTTTCTCAGCCTGCCCGCCCTGGACCCCGTGCTGGTCTCGGATGCCCCGGAGCGGCGCGGTCTGACTCATTCCGGGTCATCCCATTATCCAACATCCAATGCCGTGAGAACGCTCATCTGCGTTTGGCAAACCTAGCGACGCGCTCCCTGAGGGATGTATGCCCTCACCTTAGTATTGCGTTGTTTTGTTTGTCTGACTGTTAGCGCCGATTCTACCTGGCGCGCAGGAGCGTGTTTCATGTTCTGTAAATTTTTGACTGTCGTGCCCGCTATCGCGATGGCCGTCTCACCTGCTGGTTGCTCAAGCCCGTTTGATGGCTTCACCAACGGTCTGGATTCAAACACCAGGCTGATCGAGCAGTCGATCGCCCGTGAATGGAAACGCGACACGACCGACCCCCGGAATCAGGGATTCTCCACCGTGGAATCTCTGGAATCCCCGGATGCCCCGGCAACAACATCGCAACCCGATGACTCCAGCACGCTTGACGACTTCCTGATCATCGCGGCACTGAACAACCCGCAACTTGAGGCGGCGTTCGCAAACTGGAAGGCCGCCCTGGAGCGACTCCCCCAAGTCCGTTCACTCCCCGATCCGCGTTTCACCTATGGGGTTTTCATCAACGAGGTCGAGACTCGCGTTGGTCCCCAGCAGCATCGCATTGCCGTGGCCCAGATGTTCCCGTGGTTCGGCAAGCTCGATCTCAAGGAAGGAATCGCGTCGAAACTGGCCGATGCCGCGTATGAAGCCTATCAGTCGGTCAAGCTTGATGTCTTCCAGGGTGTCCGTGACGCCTACTACCAGCGGGCCGGACTCGAACGAGAAATCCAGGTCACCAGGGAAAACATCGAGCTGATCCGCCAACTAGAGCGCACCGCCCGGGCCCGGCTCCGGGTGGCGACCGCGAAGCACCCCGATGTCATCAGGCTTCAGATCGAGCTGGAAAAACTCAGCGACCATCTCCTGTCGCTGGAGGACATGAGACATCCCATCAATGCGAAACTTAACGCCGCACTCAATCGCGATTCTTCAGAATCCCTGAGCGGATCTTTTGAGCTGCCCCGGGAGCGACTGGGGGCCAGCGATCAGGAAGTGCTGAAAGCGCTCCGTCAGAATAATCCAAAACTCAAGGCTCTCGATCACCAGATGGAAAGCGGTCGTCTCGCCACGCGTCTGGCGAAACTCGCGGAACGGCCCGACGTGACGATCGGTCTCGACTACATAGTCACGGATGAGGCCCTCAATCCGAGCATCAACGAAAGTGGCGACGATCCGCTGGTGGCCAGTTTCTCCATCAATCTCCCCATCTGGCATGAAAAATACGAGGCCGGGGTCCGGGAGGCGATCGCCCGTCGTTACGCGATCGTCCGGGAGAAGAAAAATCTGGACAACACCCTGACCTCGCGCATCCAGACCACGCTGTATGAGTATCGTGACGCCCAGCGACAGATTTCGCTGTATCGCGACACGCTCTTGCCGAAGGCCATGCAGTCCCTGGAATCCACTCTGGTTTCCTACCAGACTGGAGAATCGAGCTTTCTCGATCTGCTGGAAGCTCAGCGTGATCTGCTGGCCTTCGAACTGGTTCTTATCCGAGGCCAGACCAGTCGGGCCCGAGAGCTGGCCCGGCTCGATCAAATCGCGGGAATCCGCCTGGCCCGCGTCAACGATGAATCCCCCCAGCATGAAATGAATACACAATGAGCAAGACCACAAACATTCCCTCCCGATTGTTTCTCACGATCGCCATCCCGGTCGTGTTGACCGTGATGTTGCTTCTCACCGGTTTTGTAGTGGGGATCTTTTTCAGCCGCTCTACCCCGCAGAACTCACAGGAATCGACGATCACCTCAACTTTGGATCCGACAGAGGAGGCAACCGGAAAACCGCAGATGTACACCTGTTCCATGCACCCTCAGGTGCGTCTGCCCGATCCGGATGCCAAATGTCCCATCTGCTTCATGGACCTGATACCGGTTGAGGACAAAGGCAATACCGGCGACTCCTCCGCCGCGATTCTCACCATGTCGCCCGCCTCGATGCGACTGGCGGAAATCGAGGTCACCCCAGTGCGCCGGCTTCTTCCCAAAGTAGAGGTGCGAATGGTGGGGAAGATCGACTATGACGAGACGCGTCTCGCCACCATCAGCGCCTACTTTCCCGGTCGTCTCGATCGGTTGTACGTCGATTTCACCGGCATTCCCGTGAGCAAGGGCGATCATCTCGTCTCCATCTACAGCCCGGAGCTGTTCACCGCTGAATCCGAGCTGCTCTCCAACCTCGAAGCGCTCAAGCAGCTTTCTGCATCCACCAGCTCCACCGCCCTGGTCATTGCACGATCAACCCTGAAGGCATCGAGGGAAAAACTTCGCCTCTATGGATTGCAACCGGAGCAGATCCGTCAGATCGAGGAAAACGGGGAAATCACCGATCACATGACCATCTATTCGTCGATCGGCGGCGTGGTCACCACCATCCACAAGGCCGAAGGTGAATACGTCAAGACCGGCGAGCCGATCTATTCCGTTGCCGACCTCTCGCATCTCTGGGTGAAGCTCGATGCATACGAATCGGATCTGCGCTGGATTCGGTACGGGCAGGAAGTGGAATTTACCACGGAAGCGTTTCCCGGGGAGGTCTTTGACGGCCACATCGCCTTCATCGACCCGCAGGTTTCGACCACGACCCGCACCGTCAAGGTCCGCGTCAACGTGGAGAACTCCAATGGTCGCCTCAAGCCGGGCATGTTCGTACGCGCGATCGTACGTCCGGTGATTTCGGGGGGTGGCGAGGTCGTCGCCACCGATCTTGCCGGCAAACTGATCTGCCCCATGCATCCGGAGATCGTCAGGGAAGAACAAGCCCCCTGCGATATCTGCGGCATGGATCTCGTTCCGGCTGAAACCCTCGGCTACGTTTCGGTTGTATCCGACAAACCCATGCCGCTCGTCATTCCCATCACCGCGCCACTGATTACCGGCAAGCGGGCGATCGTGTACGTGAAGCTTCCCGATCAGGACAAACCGACGTTCGAGGGTCGGGAAATTGTGCTCGGCCCCCGCGCGGGCGATTACTACATCGTGCGCGAGGACGTTCCCGGGGGGGCAAATCTCGCCGCAGGCGATCTCGTGGTCATCAAGGGTAATTTCAAGATCGACAGCGCACTGCAGATCCAGGCCCGAAAGAGCATGATGAGTCCCCCCTCCCCGGAAATGGAGGAGGTATCATCGACGACGCAGCCTGCTATGGAAATGCTCCCGCCGGTTGTCGCCGCCAATTCATTTACAAGCAGTCTCGAACCAGTGTATGAAAAATACCTCGCTATCCAGGCCGCCCTTGCCGGGGATGATCTGAAAGGTTTTCAGAGCGCCGCGAGCGAGTTGCACGCCGCGATGGGTCACATTGATGACTCAGAGCTGGATGAAGTCGCTCAACCGGTCTGGCATGACCTCTCAGAGCGACTCCTGACCAATCAAGAGCATATTCAGCACCTCACGGATATCGAGGCGGCCCGCAAGCTCTTTGAAACCTATTCAGTCGCCATGATCGAGGCATCAAAACGATTCGGTTACGAGGGCAACACAGAGATGAACATCGTTTTCTGTCCCATGGCGTTCGACTTAGAAGGCGCATTCTGGATTCAGGTCGGAGAGCAGATCAACAACCCCTACTTCGGCAGTGAAATGCTCCGCTGCGGCGTGATCAAGGGCTCGATCAAGGCAATAACCCAGGCGGATGATTCGCAGGAAAATGGCAATGAATGAGCGCCCCTCCATGCTCGATACGCTCATCCGTTTCTGCCTTGAGCAGAAATTGATTGTCACCATGGTGCTGCTGTTCGTGATCGGCTGGGGGGTGCTCGTCGCCCCCTTCGACTGGGACCTCGGCGGCCTCCCTCGCGATCCCGTTCCCGTCGATGCGATACCGGATATCGGCGAGAACCAGCAGATCGTCTTCACCGAGTGGATGGGCCGATCACCCCAGGACATGGAGGATCAGGTCACCTACCCGCTCACGGTGTCGCTGCTCGGCATCCCCGGGGTTCGCACGATCCGCAGCTATTCCATGTTCGGCTTCTCCTCGATCTACGTCATCTTCGAAGAGGACGTCGAGTTTTACTGGTCGCGCTCGCGCATCATCGAGAAACTCAACAGCCTCCCCGCCGGTACCCTGCCGGACGGGGTGCAGCCTTCGCTGGGTCCGGATGCCACCGCCCTTGGTCAGGTCTTCTGGTACACCCTGGAAGGCCGCGATCCGGATGGCAACCCCATCGGAGGCTGGGATCTCGATGAGCTGCGCACAATTCAGGACTGGAATGTTCGTTACAGCCTCCTCTCGGCCAAGGGAATCTCCGAGGTCGCCTCCATCGGGGGGTTTGTTCGTGAATACCAGATCGACGTCGATCCCGATGCCATGCGGGCCTACGGCGTAACGCTCGATCAGGTCTTCAGCGCAGTGCGGATGAGCAACGTCGATGTCGGGGCCCGCACCATCGAAATCAACAAGGTGGAATACATCATTCGCGGGCTGGGTTTCATCAAGTCGATCAAGGACATCGAAGAAACCGTGATCGTAGCCCGGGATCACGTGCCGGTGCGCATCCGCGAGGTGGCGACGGTCATCAGCGGACCGGCCCTGCGCCGGGGGATTCTGGACAAGGAAGGCGCGGAGGCCGTGGGCGGCGTGGTGGTGGTGCGCTTCGGCGACAATCCGCTTCAGGCCATTAAGAACATCAAGGAAAAGATAAAGGAAATCTCCCCGGGACTGCCCAGCCGCGCGGTGATCGACTGGGACCTGACCACCCCGGAAGAAATCGAATCATTTGCCCGCACACAGGGGTTTGAGCCGCGACTCGATGGCTCTTCCAAACTCGACCAGGAAGCATGGACGGAGTGGCTCAAGACCGAGCCCCGCGAGAGTTGGCCGGATTGGATCACCACCAGCAAGGTGACGGTGATTCCCTATTACGACCGGTCGGGGCTAATCCTCGAAACGCTGGGTACGCTCAACACGGCCCTGCAGGAAGAAATTCTCGTCACTATCATCGTGGTGATCCTGATGGTGATGCACCTGCGCAGCAGCCTGCTCATTGCGGGCATGCTCCCGCTCGCGGTGCTGATGTGCTTCATCGGGATGAAGACGTTCGGCGTGGATGCGAACGTGGTCGCCTTGTCGGGCATCGCCATCGCCATCGGCACCATCGTGGACATGGGGGTGGTTCTGAGTGAGAACATCCTCCGCCATCTCGATGAGGCGGATCTTGATAAAGACGACGGGAAAGGTCGCTGGCGAG
Source organism: Planctomycetota bacterium (assembly GCA_022560875.1). GTDB lineage: Bacteria > Planctomycetota > Phycisphaerae > Phycisphaerales > SM1A02 > JADFSH01. Next base: position 12,078 of record JADFSH010000059.1, read on the forward strand.
CCGCGCTGGAAACCGTCCATCGTGCCAGCTGCGAGGTTGGCGGGGCCGTCCTCACGGCAGTGGCGACCACCATCATCGGGTTCCTGCCCGTGTTTACCATGGAAGGTGCCGAGGGCAAGCTCTTCAAGCCCCTCGCCTACACCAAGACGTTTGCCCTGGTCGCCTCCATTATCATCGCCCTGACCGTAATCCCCCCCTTCGCCCAAATGCTGCTCACCACAAAGATCGATCACCTCTGGCCGCGACGAATCCTCAACGCGTTTATCGCCCTGGTCGGGATCTTCATCGCTGGAACCTTCAGCATGACGGCGGGATTGATCATTCTGGGCTTCGGTTTATTTCATCTTGCCAGACCCCATCTGCCGGACAAGGTAGCCAAATCGTGTATGAGGGCTGCGAACTTCATGGCGGCGATCATCGTGTTTGTCTACCTCACCGAACACTGGGAACCCCTCGGACCGGAACTCGGCTTGTTTCGAAATCTGATTTTCGTCGGCGCGCTGGTCGGTGGATTTCTCCTGTTCTTCATGCTCTTCCGGCTGGCATATCCCTATCTCCTCTGGCTGTGCCTGCACCTTAAAATTCTTCTGGTCATTCCCGTGATCTGCATGCTTATCGGGGCGACGATCTGGATGGGCGCTCCCCAGGTCTGGGGATGGATGCCCGATTGGATCCGCCAGCGCGAGGGCATGGTGAAATTCGCACACGCCATGCCGGGGCTGGGCAAGGAGTTCATGCCGCGTTTGAACGAGGGATCGTTTCTCTACATGCCCACCACCATGCCCCACGCGTCGATCGGCGAAGCGCTGGACGTGTTGCAGAAACTTGATAAGGCGATCTATACCGTACCCGAGGTTGAAACCGTGGTCGGCAAGCTCGGGCGGGCCGAGACCCCGCTCGATCCCGCACCGATTTCCATGATCGAGACGCTCGTCAACTACAAGTCCGAATACAAGATCGATGCCAGTGGCAAGCGTCTGCGATTCAAGTACGACCGGGCCACGGACACGTATCCGCGTGATGAATTCGGGGAACTGATTCCAGATCCAGATGGTCGGCCATTCAAGCAATGGCGGGAACACATCAAATCACCCAAGGACATCTGGGATGAAATCGTCAAAGTAGCCCAGATCCCGGGCACCACGTCCGCTCCATTCCTGCAACCGATCGAGACCCGTATCGTCATGCTCCAGAGCGGCATGCGGGCCCCCATGGGAATCAAGATCAAGGGGCCGGACCTCGAAACCATCGAGGCGGTGGGGATGGAGATGGAGAAATTCCTGAAGGAGGTTCCCTCCGTCAACGCCGCGTTCGTGTTTGCCGAGCGGGTGGTGGGCAAGCCTTATCTGGAAATCGACATCGATCGCGAAAAGATCGCCCGTTACGGCATGCACATTCGAAAGATTCAGGATGTTATCGAGGTCGCCGTGGGGGGAAAGATGATCACCCGCACCGTCGAAGGGCGCGAACGCTTCCCCGTACGCGTCCGATATCTCCGGGAGCTGCGCGATGACATCGAATCCCTCGGGCACATCTTGATCCCCGCTCCCTCCGGCGAGCAAATCCCTCTCATCGAACTCGCCGAGATCCGTTATCTCCGCGGGCCGCAGGTCATCAAGTCCGAGGACACGTTCCTGGTGAACTACGTGCTTTTCGATCGCAAACAGGATTTCGCGGAGGTCGATGTCGTCGAGCAGGCGCGGGATTATCTGCAAGCGAAGATCGACACCGGAGAACTGATCATTCCCGACGGCGTGAGCTACACCTTCGCGGGCACTTTCGAGAATCAGGTGCGCAGCGAAAAGCGACTGTTGATCGTCATGCCCCTGGCCCTGTTCCTGATCTTCATGACTCTCTACATGCTGTTTCGCTCCGTGGTCACCAGCATGCTGGTGTTCAGCGGCATCCTCATCGCCTGGTCGGGCGGCTTCATGCTGATCTGGCTCTACGGCCAGGGATGGTTCATGAACTTCGACGTGTTCGGCACGAATATGCGCGACCTCTTTCAGATGGGCACCATCAACATGAGCGTGGCGGTCTGGGTGGGTTTTCTCGCGTTGTTCGGCATCGCCAGCGACAACGGCGTCATTCTCGCCACCTATCTCAAGCAGGTGTTTCAGCGCGACAAGCCGCTGACGATTCCGGAGATTCGCAGCGCGACCATGACCGCCGGCATTCGTCGCTGTCGCCCCTGTCTTATGACCGCCGCCACGACAATTCTCGCCCTGCTGCCCGTACTCAGTTCGACCGGCAAGGGTTCGGACATCATGGTGCCCATGGCCATTCCCAGCCTCGGGGGGATGCTCATGGTTCTGCTGGCGATGTTCATGGTCCCGATGCTCTTCGCCTCGGTGGAGGAGTTCAAGCGCCATACGGGGCTGGGCGACACCGCCACCGCCTGGCTGACGGTGCCGACGCTATTTGTCGTGCCCGTGGTTGTCTGTATGGTGATGGACGTCATTCATCTTTTCTCCCCCGGGGCCGATCATGAGGAACCTCCCCCATCCCCCCAACCGGACGACCGTGAAACAGGAGAAAAACCTGCATGAAAACCGGAGTGCCATACGTTGTTCTGACAATGATGATGTACAGCCTGCTCATTCCCGTGATCTCAGCGGTGGGGATTACCCCGACCAGTGTGCGCCCCGGTTCTGAGGAAAATGCAACCCCCCCCGCCATCAATCAAATCGACCCGCCCGCGACCGAAGGCTCATTCGCACCCAATCTCCATGTGAGTGGTGATCGCGCCATTCTGAGTTGGCTCGAAATCGTCGAGACCGGCATATCGGACCACCCCCGGAAACGCTCATATCGTCTTCGTTTCGCTTTCTTTGAGAACGAACACTGGTCTGCCCCCCGCACGATCATCGAGGGTGTCGAGTTCTTCGCCAACTGGGCGGATGTGCCTTCCGTCGCCATCGGTCGGGACGGAACCCTTCTGGCCCATTGGCTGGAAAAATCCGGCCCCGGCACCTTCGCCTACGACGTCAGGCTCGCCCGCTCGACCGACGATGGTGAAACCTGGAGCCTGCTCGGACCTGCTCATAACGACGGTACCCAGACTGAACATGGATTCGTCTCCCTTGTGCCGGAGGACGAAGGCGTGCGCGCCTTCTGGCTTGATGGACGACAGATGGAAATCGACGATGAGGAAGACACTGATGATTCCGGCCATGGCAACGGCAGCATGACTCTGCGCACCGCGCTGGTGACGGATCAGGTCACTCAGGGCATGTTGCTCGATGACCGCATCTGTGAATGTTGCGGCACTTCGGCGGTGATGACATCGCAAGGCCCGCTGATCGCCTATCGGGATCGTGACTTTGATGAAACCCGCGACATCTGGTTCGTCCGTTATGACGGCATGGAATGGACCTCCCCCGCTCCCGTGCATGTTGATGGCTGGAAAATTGCGGGCTGCCCCGTCAACGGTCCAGCCGTTGCCGCGAAGGAATCGCTCGTCGTCGTCGCCTGGTACACCCAGGCCGGCAATCAGCAACAGATCCGCGTCGCGTTTTCCCATAATGACGGTGCAACCTTCAACAAGGCGGTGATTGTCGATCCTTCCGGTGCAATGGGACGCGTCGATGTCATACTCGATGACTCGGGCCAGGCCATTCTCTGTTGGTTGGATTCAACCCTGATGGCCGGGGCGATCGTGGCCTGTCGGGTCTCACCGGATGGAAACATGGGCAAGATCGTCACCCTCGCCGGCACCTCCACCGCCCGATCGAGCGGCTTTCCCAAGCTCGGACGGGTGGGTGATGACCTGCTGCTGATCTGGACCGAGGATTCCGGGACGCGAAAGGTGCGAGCAGCGACAATACGGATGAGCGATATACCCTCGGTAGACACAAAGTGACAAGGAACATTCGGATGTCATTTGCAGTGCAACCTGACTTCAAGCCAGTAATTCAATTATTTGCATCAAAACCCATACCCTAATGGAGAAGCCGAACGATGTTGATTCGCAAACAAAAAACCTGGGGCTCACGCCTGCTGATGGCAATGGCTCTGGTGAGTGTGGCCAGCGTTAGCCTGGCCTTTACCGAAGATGATACCAAGGAACCCAAGGGCGACGCCTGGCCGCTGAACACGTGTGTCGTCTCCGGCGGCGAGCTGGGCTCGATGGGCGACCCAATCGTCTTCAATCATGAAGGCCGCGAAGTCCGCTTCTGCTGCAAGGGCTGCATTGGCAAGTTCAAGAAGGATCCCGACAAGTACCTCAAAACGGCCGATGCGGAAATCATCAAGCAGCAGCTCCCCCACTACCCGTTCGTCACTTGCATCGTCATGGACGATGAGCCGCTGGGCTCGGAGGACATGGGCGAACCCGTCAATCGGGTGTACAAGAACCGCCTCGTGCGTTTCTGCTGTAAAGGCTGCGTCCGAAAATTCAAGAAGGATCCCGTCGCCTACATCGCCAAGCTCGACGCCGCGGTGATCAAGAAGCAGATGGCTGATTATCCAATGGGCTACTGCGTCGTCGCCCCGGACTTCAAGCTCGACGATGATGCCGTGAACTATGTCTTCGCCAACCGTCTCGTACGGCTGGGCAGCAAGGAATGCATCAAGAAGTTCAATGAGAATCCTTCAGCTTACCTAGCAAAGATCGACGTCGCGGCGGACAAAAAGGACTGAGCTTGGTCTTGTCGCTGAGCGTGAATAGATCGTCAACAAATATTCAGGGCGGCCTCAATGACCGAGGCCGCCCTTTTTCATATCGCAATGTCACCGATTGATCTTTGATTAATCCGAGTCATCCGGCTCAGGATCCTTCGTGACTACGAGATTTTCCCGTGAATAGAGCCCATTGCCGGGAGCTGGAATCTTGGGCATCTCATCCGGGTTACGAAGTTTCTGGTCTTCGGTCAAGAGGTCGCTACCCCTTGACTGTTGTAGAGTGATGTACAGACCTCCCGTGGCGATAATCGTCAGGGCGATTCCAAATACCAATCTTCGAATGTTTCTCCGCTGCATGATGATGTCTCCTTTTCTACCGCCCCTTAATGGAGATCACGCCGCGCATTCCGCACAGCCGTGAAGGAGCCGGAGCGGCACATAGTGGTTCAGATTTTGATGGCAAACCAATGCAGAGAAATGAAGCGTATGAAGACGCTGCATTCGCTACGACTCCCGGATCGTGGGAGTTCGCGATAACAATGATAAAATTGACGAGACCCACTGAATGCCTGCATTGCCACGCGGCCGTTCCAATTCCGACCCATTCGCCTTCCCATTCACGACAGGCTGTATCGGGGAAGCGCCCCGGGCAGGACTCGAACCTGCGACCTGCGGTTTAGAAGACCGCTGCTCTATCCAGCTGAGCTACCGGGGCATTGGTGAGTCGATCATGATCACATCGACCACATGAAGGCAGATGATAGGAAACCCGCGCCGGGCTGTCTCATCTTGAGAATAACACGGCAGCGGCAAACGATGTGGCGATATTTTCGGTCTGAATCCACAAGCTTGACGGCCCTGACGACCCCGATACACTCCATCGTCAAGCCCTGTTAGCTCAGTTGGCAGAGCAGCTGACTCTTAATCAGCGGGTCATAGGTTCGAGTCCTATACAGGGCATTGCAAAATCGGCCTTGGTGCAAACGCCAGGGCCGATTTCATTTTTGACAAGACTCGAACCGGTATCGAATTGGGTAGGGTGCGCCTAAAGTGCGCCTAAAACAGTGGGCGCGCCGTGGAGTGCTGGTGGTATTCTGGTGGTCAATGAACGGACGCAGTTCCATTACTCGGGATACGTGAACGGATAAGGACCAGATTTCACCGGTGATTCGACAGTGACTGCGGTGGTGAGCAACTGATCTGTGGCGACTTAGCTGCTTGGAGTTCCCAGAAAATGGTTGAGCCGCTCGACAATCAGTGCGCGGCGATTCTCGAGGAACGCCTTGTAGTTCTCTACTCCCAGAAGAGCATCGTCCGTTGGAATACATTGGGCCTTAAAGTGGACCTGGCCGGACTTCTTGGTGATGGCGGGAAAGTAAGTGCGGGGTGCCTTGTCGCTGATCTTGCGATTCGTCTTTCCCGCGATGAAGCAAAGGTTCGCGATGTCATTGATCTCGCGGTTATTGTACCGACTCTTGAGGATCGCCTTGGCAAAGATGTGATGGAATTGGAGCTTGTGCTGGGCTCCTGAGTGGTTGATGGCGATGACTAAATCAGATTGCCAGTCCCGAGCCCCTGCATCTCGAAAAGCCATGTACATGGTCTTGAAGAGTGCGCTGCGCTGGGTGCGGCCTGCGAGTTCCTCAGGCAATATATCAAGGCGACCGACTTGCTGCCGTAGACGTTCGATAAGCTCCTTCGCGCCACCGTCCTTGCGCAATAAGGCGAGATCCTGATCGAGAATTGTTTCGCTGGAGCCTCGTGAATAACGACCTTTGGCATTGGCGAGCAATACCCATTGGCGCAATTGCTCTGACTCTTCGGATGACAGGTTGTAGCCGCGCTTGTGTCCATGATAAGCGAGCGCAATAAGGACAAAAGGAGAAGACAAGAGTGCTGGGCTGTCAATCCCAACGTTGCTTTTCATGAAGTTGATCGCGAATTCCATACCATGACGGCTCTCTTTCCAGCCTGTCTGCAGGTTTTTGACACTCAGCCCCTGACGGTGCGAAATCGAGACTGTCCTGTTGCAAATGCTATTAAGTTCCGCAAATGCATGCTTCCTAGATCGAGATCGAAGCCACTTTTCTTGCAATCCAGCTGAAAGGCCTGGAACTCTTTGAGGGAATTTCGCCATTTCGCGGTGATTTGGGCCATCGCCAGATCGGAGCTGCGCAGCTTGGCACCCAAAGAGTTCACACGCACAAAGATCTCTGTGACCTCGTCGTAGGAGAGCTTCCGCTCGAGTACGTCCATTCTGTACACGTACTTGCGAATACCACGCAGCCGGGCCAGTCGCTGGCTGTAGCGCTCATAATTCGAGTCCTCAAATCCGCTCACTCCTGCCTGTTTCAGGAATTCAGCATCGCTATCGCTCTTGAACACGTCGGTGACATTTACCCAATGTGGTAGCCGAGCAAGCTTCTTTGTGGTCACGACGAACGTCATGCTATCGAAGCGTTTCTGGAGTTCGTCCTCGCTGGAATCGGCCTCGTCGTCAGTGCGCTCCTCATCGTCCTCCCCATCCGG
>JADFSH010000007.1 GCA_022560875.1 Planctomycetota bacterium
TATACGGGTTTGTCTGCAGTTGTCAAATGGTTTGTGAGATATTGCGCGTTTATTGGCTACAAGAAATTTGTCTGTTCTTACTTCAGGAACCGGAGCTTTTCGATCCCTCGGTCGGAGAGAAAGTGATAGTGGATATGGTCGACCTCCTGCCCGAATCCATTGTTGACAATGATTCGGAAATGGTTGGTGACGCCGAGCTTTTCGGCCACCTGTTTGGCGGTTTGATCCAGAAGAGCCAGTATCTCCGGAGGCGCGCTGTAAAAATCCGGATAAAATGCCTTGGGAATGATTAGAAGGTGAACCGGGGCTTTGGGGTGGATATCCGCAATGACGATGACTTCGTCGGTTTCGAAAAAAATGCTGGCGGGCATTACCATGATGCTGCTCGGCGCAGTACTGATGTTCAGTCCCTTAGCAAACATGAACTGGAAGTATCGCCTGCTCCCGACAAACTCGCTCATCGCCCAGACGACCGGCACCGGCGGTTTTACCTATGACGAATGGAATGTCCTGCGATTGCGTACGCTCTCGCGTGAACAGGTGCTGACTCTGAGCCAGGGCTTGCTGGACAAGCGGGTTCGCAAGGGATACACCTCCACCGATGCGGACAATTGGCTGGTCGCCCAGATCAAGCTTGGCTCCTGGCCTAACGATCTTGTTGAACGCTACTACTTGGAGAATATCGAATTTTCGCTTGAAGGATCGATCCAAGCCCGGATCGGGGCGACGGTGCGGGTCGAATTGAATTCGGTCTATCGTCATACGTCCTCATCCGCCAGCGATACTCCGTTTGTCTTCATCGGCGATTTTCGCGTCAACGGTGTTTCAGTTCCCGATACGCGAGCAAAGAGTGTAATCGCAGCCTTGTCGATGAATCACTACGACGTGGCCCTCGAACTGGAGATACCACCCGGGGAGGAAGTCCGGGTTCAACTTGATATCTGGCTCGTCTTCGCCCCGTTTAATTCCCTCAACGGCACCATCATCTGGCAGGAAGACGGTACGCCGCTCATCCCTCCCGGTGTGGCCTGGGACAGAAAGATAACCCTGGAGCATGTCATCGAGGTGACGGAGGAGTAGTGGAGACGGGATTATTTCCACGAGGGTGCTATCCTGTGGAGTTCACCAGTTTCGGAGATTCAACCCCCATGCCCATCAAAGCCACCGACCTCAAGCCCGGCAAGGCCCTCATGTACGAGGGGAACCTTCAGATCGTTCTCAGCACCGAGCATGTCAAGCCCGGCAAAGGCCCCGCCTATGTCCAGGCCAAGATGAAGAACATCGACACCGGCACCATCAAGATCAATCGCATCAACTCCTCCGACAAGCTCGAGGATGTCAACATCGACAAGCGGACGATGCAGTTTCTCTACGACTCCTCCGGCAAGGGCACCGGACCCTTTGTCTTCATGGACAACGAGACCTACGACCAGCTTGAGATCGACGGCGATATCATTCCCAAGCAGCAGTCCCAGTGGCTCAAGGAAAACATCGATGTCACCGTGGTCATGTTTGACGGCAGGACGCTGAGCATTGATTTGCCCGCCTCCGTGGAACTGAAAATCACCGAAACCGCCCCCCAGCCCAAGGGGGCCACCGCCACCAACCAGCTCAAGGAAGCCACGGTGGAGACGGGGGCGCGGGTTCGCGTGCCGCCCTTCATCGGGGAGGGGCAGATGGTGAAGATCAACACCGAAACGGGTGAGTATCAGGGGAAGGCGTGAGAAGAGAGGCACTTGGCATTCGGCACTAGGCATTAGGGGGAAAGGCATCAGGCACCAAGCCTTCAGGTCTCCAAGCCTTCCGGCCTTCTTCAAGACTATGCTTTCCCCATGCAGACGATTTCAGAAATCCGCGCCCTGCTGAATGAACGGGGGCTGAAGCCCAAGCGGAGGCTCGGTCAGAATTTTCTGTACGACAAGAACCAGCTTGTCAAGCTGATTGGGGCGGCGGATGTGAAGGCGGGGGATGTGGTGCTGGAAGTGGGGCCGGGAACGGGGACGCTCACCGAGGCTTTGCTCGAAGCGGGGGCGGTGGTCATCGCCTGTGAAATTGACAATGACCTGGCAGACCTGATCGAAGATCGACTGGGTCCCCCGGATACGAGCCGCCTCACCCTCATCCGGGGCGACTGCCTGGGCAAGTCACGCACGCTGAATCCCGACATCATCGCCGCCATTGCGGGGCGGGATTTCAAGCTCATCGCCAACCTGCCCTACCAGATCGCCAGCCCGCTCATGGTCGCCCTGCTGGTGGATCACCCCAACTGCGTCGCCCAGTTCATCACCATCCAGAAGGAGGTCGCCGACCGCCTGCTCGCCTCGCCTTCCACCAAAGCCTACGGCCCCCTGACGATCATCACCCGCGCCTTCGCCGAAGTGAAAAAGATCGCCATCCTCAAGCCCACCTGCTTCTGGCCCCCGCCGAAGGTTGACAGCGCCATGGTTTGCTTACTCCCCTCTCCCCTTGGGAGAGGGGTAGGGGGTGAGGGTCTTCCTGACAAAGGTAACAATCGCACCCCTCCCGACCTTTCCACTCCAGCCGCCCGCCGCGCCTTCGCCCGCTTCATCACCGAACTGTTCACAAAACGCCGCAAACAGTTAGGTACGATCTTCGGAAGGGGTCGAACATTCCCTGAAACCATCACGCCGGATATGCGACCGGAAGTCCTAACGATCGAGCAACACATTGCGATGTGGCAGGCGATTGCTAAGTAGATTTCCCCAGCGCCGGCAACGCCAACCCCGTCAGAACCAGCACGCCTCCCAGCGCGAACGGCCAGCCGATGGTTTCGCCGCGGAAGATCCAGCCCCAGAGTGCCGCGAGGATGCTGGCGAGGAACAGGTACATCGCCACATTGAGAGCCTGCAGACCGGACAGCGCGGCGACCCAGGCGAAGTACGCGATGCCCGAGCCGAACACGCCGAGATACACTGCCGCCCACCAGCCCAGGGGGTTCATCTCGCCGATACGCTGAAAGTCCGTCATCGCGTGGAACGGCACGATGGTGATCAGGAGGATCGCGCCCGTGACCGAAAACAGGTCCAGCGGCCCCAACGCGTTTCGACAGGCCCGGGTGAGTATCGATCCGCCCGCGGCCAACATCGCAGCGCACATCGCCCCGATCGGACCGGCCATCTCCTCGGGCAGCAGATCAATCCCTCCCCGGCGTCCGACGATCACCGTGATGACCCCCAGCAGCCCCAGGGCCAGGGCGATGACCTTGATCAGCGTCAGCTTCTCCTTGAGAAACAGCCACCCCATCCACCCGGTGTGGATGGGGACGGTGGCGATGATCAGCCCCAGCAGGGCGACATCGATACGCCCCTCGCCGGTGGACCAGGCAAACGTGAAGTGATACATCGGCCCCGCGACGAGGCTCATGGCGATGACCAGCCCCCATTGCCTGCGCGTGAGATGGCTGAGCTTCGGCCTGCGCCAGAGAAGGAGGGCGATGAGGCCGATGGCGAAAATATCCTTGCGCAGCACCACCAGGCTCACCGGGTCGATCGCCTCGTTGAGAATGATGATGTGCAGAAAGCTGAAGGACCAGATCAGGACCGTCACCAGGGCCATGGCGTGATAGAACCAGAGAGGGCGGGTGGGACTTGCTATCGATGACGATTGCGTTTGGGGCTTATTTTCCGGGGTGGGCATGAGCGTGAATATAGGCGCGCCGGATTCGCTACGATGTCGCCATGACAGACTCCATGACCATCGGCATCATCGCCGGCAGCGGACTCGGCGAAGCCCTGCTCGACGGCATCGACCCCCGGGGGGTCAAGCATCATTTTCCCGAAACGCCTTTCGGTCGGCCCAGTGGTACGATCGTGACCGCTACATACAACGATGTGAATATCGCCATCCTGCAACGGCATGGCGACGGGCACGTCCTGAACCCCGCGGCGGTTCCGTATCGGGCCAACATATTCGCCCTCAAGGAACTCGGATGCACGCATCTCATCGCCTCCGGGGCCACGGGATCGCTCCGCGAGGATATTCACCCCGGCGATCTGGTGCTGGTCGATCAGATCATCGACCAGACCAACGACCGGAAGCGGACGTTTTATGAGCACGCCGCGGTCCATGTGGAGTTTGCCGAGCCGTGTTGCGGGGTCATGCGAAGCTGGCTGCTGAGCGCGTCGAAGACGCTTGAAGGCCAGACGGTGCATGAAACGGGAACGTATGTCTGCATGGAAGGGCCGGCGTTTTCGACCCGGGCCGAGTCGGAGCTGCATAGGCAGTGGGGGGCGGACCTCATCGGCATGACGGCAGTTCCCGAGGCGAAGCTGGCCCGGGAGGCGGAGATGGCCTATGCCCTGGTGTCCCTGCCCACGGATTACGACTGCTGGAAGCCCCGCGATCAGGCGGATCAGCAATCGCTGCTGTTGGAGATCATCGGCAATCTTCAGAAGGCGACGCAGGCGTCGATCAATCTCATCCGTGCCGCCCTCGATGATGTTTCACGGTTGAGGGAGAATCCAAGTTCCGCTCACGATGCCCTGAAGCTGGCGATCTGGTCGGACAAGACGAAGATCGATCGCGCGGAGGTGGACCGACTCCGTCCGTTGTGGGGAAGGCATATTTGAGAAAAGTTGAAATTACTAAAAGTTGAAAACAGAAATTAATCGGATGAGAAGAAATGAATAAATTGCCGCCACCCCATTCTGCTCTTCATTTCTGTTTTAAACTTTTAAGTATTTCAACTTTTAAAACTCTACGAGGTCGATCGATGCGCTGAAGGTTGTTTCGTCGCGGATCTGGTCGTAACGTACAATTGTGGAGAGCGTGAAATCGGGGAACTGTCGCTGGATACGCCCGGTGATCGCCCGGAATTCTTCTTCCTTGAAATCCCATTGGGGCGAAATGCTGACCCGGTATTTCGGCGTGAGCAGATAGTTCATGCCGACCCCGAGCAGTTCGTTTTGACTGGCCCTGAGCAATCGATACTCGACGTAGCTCGAAAGCAGCGGCGAATGACGCATCTCCGCCCCGATCGAGGCGCGGGAGATATTCGAGTTTTCCAGGTCATACGTCCCCTGGCCGACAACCGAAAGGCTGTCTGACAACAACCACGCCACTGTGCCGTACGCATGATCGCCGAACTGGGAGTATTCGGGCCGGTAGTCGAAAAACTGGGGGGTGGGTGATTCCCGGTTGGCATCATTGCTGTTGTAGACCACGCCCGTATCGAGCGTGAGCACATCCACGGAACGCCATCGGCCCGGCCCGCCCCGCTGGGTCTGCCAGACGTTGCGCATCCCCGCCCGAATGACAGAGCCTGTGCCGAGCGATTCGACCTCAGGATCGAACTCGGGCAGATCGTCCTCGCTGACGTCGCTGTGACCGAACCACACCGTCACGTTCGGCTCGAAAATGTGACGCAGGCGATGCAGGTCGAACAGGCGGTCCTCCACGGCATTGTCGATATGCTGAAACTGCGCGCTCGCGCGCAATCCCGCGGCCCCGAAGGTTCGCATCTTCTCCATTTCGGTCGGCGAAAATTCCAGGAAATCATCGTCATACATCGTCACCCTGCCCACGACGAAGGGCGTGATATTGAGATTGCCGATCACCAGCGGCAACGCAAACTCATGACGCGTGTCGAAGCGGGTGACCCATCGCGTGGTCAGGCCCCGGGCCAGGAGTGCATTTTCGATGGGGACATCGATTCCGATCCCGAATGCCCCGGGGCGAATACCGAGTTGGCGGGCCGTATGTTTCTCGAAGACAAACTGAATCCGCGATACCGAGTACTCACTGGAATACGTAACACTGTCGCCCAGCAGCGTATCCCCATAGCGACGGTATGCGATCTCCGGCATGCGGTTGACCTGATAGCCCCGGCTTGCGAGCAGGTAGTCGTTGGATATGAAATCGTTGAGGTCCCATTGCCCGAGTACACTGAAGGCCACGTTATCCAACTGGTGCTTGAGATAGAAGCTCGTTTCGTACTCCCGCCGGGTCCGGAAGTCCGCCGGTCGCCATGCGTCGATGAAAGTCTCATCGCTGATGTAGGCAATCTGGGATTGGAACGTCCAGTTGGGAAGCCAGTCGCTCTGATGCTCCCAGAGTGCCACGCCGCGGAAGGCACCATTCTGATCCACTTCCAGGCCGCTGCTGGTCCGGTCGATTCCATCGTCCTTGATGCCGTATAGATCGATTTCGCCCTTGCCGGAGTTGAGTTCGTAATCAACATTGATCCCGACTCCGGCGCCGCGCTTGGAGAAGTAATCGAGATCGAGCCGGGCCTCGATACCCGCTGGCTCTTCCAGGCCCATCAAGGAGAAGAGATCGGATGACGTGTGCAGACGCAGGCCGTCGTTGTTGCGCGTGCCGAACGAGACGCTGCGGAGCGGAATGCTGCGGAGGGTTCCCTTGAAGGAAGGCCACCAGAAAATCGGCGTGCCACCGACCTGCATCGTGTTACTCTCACTGACGAGGTATGTTTCCTTCTCGTCCGGATTCGCAAAGGCCGGGCGACGGGTGATCGTCATCCGCTCCGCTCCGATCGCCAGATGCGGCGTAAAAAATTCGCTGGTGGAGACGACCACGTTCTTCGCCTTCCACTGGTTCGATGCGATCTGACGGAGTTCCTTGGCCCGGGCATAGATGGGAAGCGACGAGTCACGCAGGTACGTACGCAGGACGGCTTCGAGCATGACCGCCTGCCCGGTCTTGAAGTCATAGTACATCCGCGGGGCACGGGTGGTGTAGTCGCCGTCATCCGCACTCGCCACCACATTACCCTCCAGATAGACGCCGCGGATCGAGTCGGCCGAGAGCCGGCCCGACCCCGCCCCGGAGGTAAGACCGGGATCGATGAAGATTACCGCCCGCTGCGCCGAGAGGGTGATCTGCGAAAAATCATTGGCCCGTAGATTGGCGATGTATTCAATTACGAAGGTTCCGGAAAGGGTGATGATGTCCTCATCCGTGCCGGGGGTGTAGGCGACCCGTTCGGCGATGTAGGTGATCGATCCCGCCGGGTCGCGCAACCAGGGCGTGATATCCTCAAGGCTGGGCAGTTTGATTTCCTGCGGCAGTTCGATGTCGGCTGCGGTGGGACGTCCCCCCGGAACCGGCACGTAGTCTTCCTTCCTGGGGGGTGGTCGCTCGATCCGGGGTTGCAGGCTCAGCGTCAACTCATCTTCCAACGCCAGCAGTCGCCGGAGATGAACCGAGAGTCGCCCTTCAGCCTGCTTGAGCAGGACGCTGCCACGCGGCCGGCGGGGATCGTGCGACCATGCCGTGAGATTCACCGCCCCGCGCGAGCTGGCGGTGATAAGCAGTTCGCGCCCGCCCGCCCCCATTTGCCCGGCCCGGCGCGTCGCTCCCTGGACTTCGTCGAAGTAGATCGCGATCTGATTGATCACCCCGGATGCGCTGGGAATTCGATTGATCCACACCACCGCGGCGGAGGAATCGAACTCATAGCTGCCGATGCTGACATGCACATCGCCTTCCAGCAGCAGGCGCTTGGTATCATCGACGGTCCAGGAATTGACCCGCATGGCCTCGATGGTGATGTCATTATCGATCGGGCTGATGGGCAGGACGAAACCGCTGAGCCGGTCGCCGGTGATTCGTACGGTCTGTCGGGCGAGTGCGGCGGGGATGGGAGCAAGCATTGCCGCGAAAACAATGCAATAGATCGTATTGACGAAAAACCTGCTGGGGCTTCCGTGCCGGCGGTGCTTCGGGATCATCATCTCATCCACCACGGGGCGGATCATACGAGGCCACGCCAGTTGCGCCAACGAGATGTCAACCCCCGGAATAACCCCCGGAATCCCGCCCGCAGCATGCTTCCGACCATAGGACAAAAGGTCGGAGGCTGCCCTACAAAACGATACCCACACAAAAAAGCTCCGTCGAAAATGATTCGACGGAGCTGTGAATTCGTATCAATCGGTGATTTTGGGCTTACCAGCGATCTCCGCCGCCGCCTCTACCCCGACCGCCGCCGCCGCGTCCACCGCCGCCACCGCCGCCACCGGAGTGGGTTTTCGGTCGAGCTTCGTTGACATTGAGGGTGCGTCCATCGAGGTCAAGACCGTTGGCGCCTTCGATGGCTGCCTTGGCTTCGTCATCGTTGTTCATGGTCACGAAGCCGAAGCCTCGGGATCGTCCGGTTTCCCGGTCCGCAGCGATGAAAACCTCATCCACGGTGCCGTACGCGGCAAAAACTGTGCGCACACTTTCTTCGGTGCTCGAAAAACTCAGGTTTCCAACGTAAATCTTCATAACAGACTCCAAACTCGGCACGGCACACGGGGGGGTTTGGAGACCTTCGTGAATCCGTCCCAGACTATCGAAAAGCAGCCGACGACTCTCGCCGGCTCAGTGGCGGGATGATAGCCGATCCATGACATCCTTTCCATAAGGATGAGATCAGGACATCCTGTGGGTGAAGATCGTACCAGAACATCATAGTTTCCCGGTATGCCGGCACGTTCCCCATCCATCTTGAGCACGGAGGCCTTGCGACCCAGGACTCCGACCGGCCCTGTTTCTTCATTATTTCTCGCAGGAGTTCACGTTGCCGGCGTTGCCGCGAAGTGCCGCCATTATTGTTGGGGCACGAGCGCTCAGTCAACTCAGCGTAAAGCCCTCACACTCCTGATGGGGCTATCACAGTCGAGATCTTGCCCACCGGCGATCCACCTTGCCATCCGAAGCTCCCCGAACCAATTCGTCTCACATCCGTTGGGATAGTGTCCTCCCGCTCCTTACCCCCTCATTGCGACCGATACAGAGCGATATCCGGGCAGCGAACGAAAACCTCAGCTCTTGGGAAACATTGAACCATGGTTCAATGTCGTAGATAATAGTGTCATGGACCACTATACAATCGGCCAACTGGCCCGGGCAGCGGACGTTCCGACGTCAACGGTTCGATACTACGAGCGACGCGGTCTTTTGTGGCCCGGCTCTCGCAGCAAGGGCAACTACCGCATATTCGGAACCGACGCGCTCGAACGGCTCTGGTTCGTCCGCTCTGCCCAGGCTGCCGGATTCACCCTGTCCGATATCACCTCCCTCCTGGGGTACCAGCACGACGATTCTGCGCCTTGCAAAGAGGTTCAGGATCTGATTGCCGCTCGCCTCGGCAAAGTCGTTGAGCAAATCAAGCACCTCAAGGTTGTTGATCGCATGCTCCGTGAGTGGATGAAGGTCTGTCGTGAGGCAGAACGATCCGGGCGCTGCGGTGTGCTCGAGGGTCTCCAATCAACCAAGAAAAGATGCAGCAAAGTTCGAGAGTTCTCTTGACCTTGCACCTAGGTTCAAGGGCGATACTACCTATAACATTGATGCTATCAACTCTCATGTTCCACGGAGTACTATCTTGCTGAAGCTCATGACTCTCATCGCTGCGGCATCTATCGCACGACCGCCTACGCGGTTTCATCCTCATCTTCCTCTGATCGCGCCGACTGTCCCGGCAAGATAGTGTGCCCGTTCACCGGCGATCTCGCATGCAAGGATCGTTGTCCGATTCACAGCGTAGATTCCGCTGAGACCGCCGTGCCGCCTGCATGCAGCAGAGGAAACGATTGTACTACGGTCTCGCCGACAAATCACCGCGCATAGGACGGGACAAAATACGCTTCGTGTCGCACTCCTATTGGAGGATCCCGAGGAATGAGAATCTCTTTTCTGCGTCCATTCGCCATTGGGCTCATCGCCATGCCATCCGCCTTGTTCGGCTTTACCCAGCGCGCTCACGCGCAATGACCGGGGTGAGCGACCCCGCTTCTCTCCGGTTCGGAGGGCACAACTGGTGGACGTTCGATCTACGACAAACCCATGCAGAAGGGTGCGTTTCGCCTCGATGTGAACTTTCAGTATCACGATCTGTCACGGCTCGTTCATGGCGGTGATTATGTGAGTTTCGCAGAACTCACGGTACGCAGTCCCGAGGCGGCCGAGCACGGTGATGCCGAGTTTCGCGTGTTTCGGACCGACACGATCGCACGGTATGCGCTGACCGAGCTCACGGAAATCTCGCTTGCCGTCCCATACCAGCGGATCACACTTCGAGTTGATGAGGACGACGAGCACCACCGGGATGAGACGGTCGATGGATTGGGCGATATTCGCCTGGGTGTGAGACATTTCCTGGCCTTCGAGGAGTCGTATCAGGTATCGCTCCTTGGCGGCCTGAGTCTCCCAACCGGCCGCTTGAACAAAGTAACCGCGGCTTCGTATCTGAGCCATGACGAGGCCGGCGATCTTGGAGTGACGGTGCCTCGTCACAGCCATCTGCAGTTGGGAACCGGCACCGTCGATCCGTTTCTCGGGGTGGAGGCGCTGTTCCGACTCGATGAGCACTGGATGTTCCTGGGAAGCGTCAACGCGACGATCCCACTGTACGAGAACCGCTATGACTACCAAACGGCACCAAGTGCGACATTCACGATCGGGCCTGCCGTCAAAATCGATGACACCCGCCTGATTCTCGGCCTGTATGCCGAGACATTCTGGTCCGGACGCGACCGGTTTGACGGCGCTGACGTCGTCGGGCCCGGGGGGGTGTTCGACGGATCGCTCGGGGTTCCGAATACCGGCCGTTTTGAGATCGCCCTTCGTCCGACTCTGACGTGGGGTATCAATGACAACCTGACGCTCAATCTGACCGGTCGAATACCTCTCTACACCCGCATTCGCGAAAGCGCTGACGAAAGTGATGTGCAACTGACGGAGGACTTCGGGCTTTTCGTGGGCCTGTCATACAACTTCTAAACAGCACCGCCGAGGTTTCTCGGCGGCGTTTCATCGTGAACAGTAGGGCCGGTCGCGTCAGTAACCGACCCTGCAATTAGCGGAGACAGGATTCGAACCTGCTACCTCCGGGTTATGAGAGCGTGAGGGGAGATCGCCGTAAACATCTATATTAAATTGTATTTATCAAGATACGACGTGTCGCGGGGGCGGCAATATGGGGCGAAACGAGATCAAGAGGGACGTCCCGTCAAGTCCAGATCATCCCAGTTACTCGCATTTTAGGGATTCAGGTCAGTCGTACAATAAAGATCAGCTCAGGTCCGGTCGATCTTGACATGCGGATCGATTCTTACGGCTGAAAATCCGCACAAGATCGGGTAGCCCGCAATCTATATCGAATAGCTGAACTGAAAGGCCGAACGATGAAGACTCTCTGCATTCTGGCCGGCATTCTTGTGACGATAAACGTGATTGGTTGCAGCCCCGGCAACGCCGAGGCCGACCCAGCGAGATCCGTCGACGTTTCTGTCGTTGACGCTCCGGCATCGCCCGAACAAGCTGCGATCGCGACCGTGGCATCTATGCTAGAACTCGCGGAAGCCGGAAAATGGGATTCGTACGTGGATCAGTTCTATGGCGAGACGCACAAGTTCCGGGGCCCTGAGGATCGGGCCACTCTCATAACTCGATTTGAAGAGCGATGGGGTGAGAAGATCGTGAAAGCCCTCCGACGGGCGGCTACGCTGACACCTACAATCGACATCGACGGCCGGGCGTTGTTTGCCGACACCGATGAGATCGTCTTTATGCTTTATAAGCACAACGATGGCCGGTGGACGTTTCACCTGTAAGACATAATTGGTGGCGGCGGCACCGAGTAATTGTGAAAAAACATCTCACTTAGATCCGCGGATACGGCATCTCGGTGATAGATATTCAACAAGTGATTGACGAACATGATGAGCGGATTCATGATGAGGGATCGAGGCGCGCGACACGTGACGTTGCCGCTCCGCTCGCAAGGTGCAAAGCTCGCCCCTGCACCGGCAGACCCAGACAGGCCCCGGCCTTGGTTCTTCAATCGGCGGCATCATGGGCAGCTCAATAACGAAACCAAACGACGTCAAGAACTATGCCGCGACGGCTCTCGCGTACCCTGGTCGTAGTGGTCAACATTGGGAATGTCGGCAATCGTCACCTGGAGGGGTTCCTCGCGTTCCTTGAATCGCTCGACCTCCGCGTGGCAACGGTCGATGTCGTCGGCAATGATGACGACAAGATCTCCGGGGCGGGCGGTCTCAAGCACCTGCCTGACCGCGTGCGGCTCATCGTCAGCGATCCGTACTTTCTCCGCGGGGAAGCCCGCGTCGAGGATGGCGCGTTGAAGCAACTTGGCGATGGTGCCCTCGGCGCGACCGCGCCGGTACTTGGGCGTCTCCCGGATCACGATTTCAGTGAACATCTCCGCCGCGATCTGCCCCATCTGCTCGATATCGACGTCGCGACGATCTCCGCACGCCGAGATGGTCGCGAGCTTGCGCTCGGCGGGCATGCGAGAGATGAGACCGGAGAGACCCTTGTAGCCCGCGGGGTTGTGGGCGAAGTCGATGAGGATGTCGATCCCGCGCACCTGCACCAGATTGAGTCGTCCCGGCGTCGTGCCGTGCCCGGGGACGAACGTCGTCAACGCCTGACGGATGTCGGCGGGCTTGACCTTGCTGAGATAGGCGGCGAGTGATGCCGCGAGCACGTTCTGGATCATGAACGGCGCACGTCCGCCGAAGGTGAGGGGGACGTCGACCGCCTTGACGATCCGGATCTTCCACGAGCCGTTCAGGATCGTGATGTAGTCGTTCTCGTAGACGCACGACGTCTTCTCGCGGGCCATGCGGCTCCGGATGATGCTGTTGTTCTCATCCATGGAGAAGTACGCGACGTTGCCCGGGGTGTGATCCTTCATGGCGGCGACGTGCTTGTCATCCGCGTTGAGGACAGCCCACCCTCCCGGTCTGACGATCTCGACGATGACGCGTTTGACGCGGGCGAGGTCTTCCAGAGTCTCGATGTCCTCCAGGCCCAAATGATCCTCCGCCACGTTCAGGACGATGCCGATGTCGCACGCCTTAAAGCCAAGGCCGCGTCGAAGCAGGCCCCCCCGCGCGCATTCGAGCACGGCGAAGTCGACGGTGGGGTCCTTGAGCACGACACTCGCCGCGAACGGGCCCGTCATATCGCCCGGCATGATGCAGTTGCCGCCGATGTACACTCCGTCCGTCGTCGTGAAGCCGACCCTCAGGCCCTGGTTTCTCATGATGCGCGCGAGAAGACGCGTCGTAGTGGTCTTCCCGTTGGTACCGGTCACCGCGATGACGGGGATCCGCCCGTCGTCGCCTCCGGGGAAGAGCATGTCGATCACCGGCTCGGCCACGTTGCGACCGATGCCCTCGCTCGGCGCGAGATGCATTCGAAAACCCGGTGCCGCGTTCACCTCGATCACACCACCGCCGGACTCCGCCAACGGTTCGTGGAGGTTCTGCGCGATCACATCGATCCCGCAGATGTCGAGCCCGATGATCCGGCTGATTCGCTCGAACGTCGCCACGTTGGTGGGGTGGACCCGTTCCGTGACGTCGGTCGCGGTGCCGCCCGTGGAGAGGTTGGCGGTGGATTTCAGGACAACCAACCGGCCCTGTTCAGGGACGGTGTCGATGGTCAGCTCCTGGTGCTCGAGAACGCGCTCGGTCATCGCGTTGACCTCGATCTCGGTGAGCACGTTCTCATGCCCGTACCCTCGGCGGGGATCGGCGTTGACTAACTCGATGAGATCGCCGATCGAACGCTCCCCGTCGCCGATGACGTGAGCCGGCACGCGGTGGGCGGCGGCGATGAACTGGTAATCGATGACCAGCGCCCGGTAGTCGTGCCCGACGAGCTGACGCTCGATCATGATGTATGGTGAGAACGTCTTCGCGGCCTCGAAAGCGCGTTCGACATGCTTGTCATCGGCGACCCCGACCGTGACGCCCTTTCCGTGGTTACCATCGCTGGGCTTGATGACGACCGGGTAGCCAATGCGGTTGGCCACCTCGAGAGCGCCCGAGAGTGTGCGCACCTCCTCACCTTTCGGAACGGGCACGCCGGCGTCGTCGAGCAGCGTCTTCGTCGCCTCCTTGTCGCAGGCGATCTCGACCGCGATCATGGACGTCTCGCTTGTTGTCGTCGCTTGAATACGTTTTTGACGCGAGCCGTGCCCGAGCTGGACCAGCGAGCGGTTGTTCAGTCGCCTCCAGGGGATGCCACGGCGGATCGCCTCGTCAACGATGCCCTGCGTGCTCGGGCCGAGACGATAGCGCTCCCGCAACTCCTTGAGCTGCTGGATCACGGCGGCAAGATCGAACTGATCCTCGGTGCCGGCGATGAGATGTTCGATCAGTGCGAACGCCTGTTCGCCCGCGTACAGACCGGATCGCTCCTCGATGTACCGGTACACGACGTTGTACACGCCCGGGGTTGAGGTTTCGCGGGTGCGACCATACCCGACCTCCATCGCGGCAAGGCACTGGAACTCAATGGCCACGTGCTCCATGATGTGACCCATCCACGTGCCTTCATCGACCCGGGAAAGGAACCCTCCCGGTGCGCCGACACTGCACCGATGCTCGTGGAGAGAGGGGATCTTCACTTCGAGCCGGGCGCGGAAGTTCGGGAGCGTGTTGCTGGGCCGCTCCTCCATCTCCTCCAGGTCCACCCTCATCAGGATGCACGGCTTGTTGTGATAGATGTTCGGTCCACGGAGCGCACGCATGGTGAGCAGCTTCATTCCGTGTCTCCTTCAGGGATCGTGGACGTTGTGATGAGATCCGACGCCGATGCAGGCGTGTGGTGGTGGTGGGGCACCGTGATGGCTCGTGAGCCGATCTGAAATTCCCATCCCGTTCCCAGGACGTGCACCTTCATGCCCGCAAAGGCGATGGGCTCGTTCTCCTTCATGTCGGCGATGCTCGAGCCGATCAACTCCGCCCCGTCCACGATGGTGAGCGTGCCCCGGCCAAGTACCTCCACCCGTCCGTCGGGCGATACGATAAACGCCGTGTCCTCGTCGATGCCGAAGCCAAGCATGTATGGATTGCGGAGGACGGCGGCCATCAGTCGGCCGATCCGATCCCGTTCCTGAAAATGCTGATCGACAATGACGCGTCGGAGAATGCCCAGCCCCGGCGACAGCCTCACGGAGGCAAGCCGAGGGGCGGATCTACCGCGCCCGCGCGCGATCATCACCGTGCTCATCGCCGAGGCCCCGGCACTGGTACCGCCGATGTGCAGGCCTGACCGATAGCAGTCGTGAAGCGCGCTTGCAAATCCCGTCCCGCCGAGCGTGGTCACGAGCTTGAGTTGGTCGCCGCCGGTGAAGTAAACCCCAGTGGCCTGGCGGAGCAAGGCGATCACGGCGGGGTCCTGCGCGTCGGCCCGCTGCTCCTGGTAACACAAGTGGATGTCACTTGCGCCCAACTCGCGAAAAGCGCTCTCGTAGTCGGCAAGGAGCTTCTCGGGCCGCGCCGAGGCGGTAGCCACGACGAGAATCCGTGCCGCTTCCGCTCCTGCGGCATCCAGAAATCGCCGCAGGATGAGCTTGCCTCGCTCCTTGTCTTCCGCACCACCGACGACGAATAGATTGCCCCTCGTGGGTTTTGACATGAGTCCTCCTGTCCCTGCCGAAAACTCTGTACTTCTCATTGTACAGAAACTTCTGCGTGGTTATCTGGGCGATTATTGACCTTTTGCCGGGATGACTGTTCAGGTTGATCAGCGCGTTTTTCCGCTTGCGGTCACTCACTCTGCCGGTCTCTGCAAGAAGCTGACTCGGCACTTCGCCATTGCTCGCGCTGTTCCAACTGACCAGAAAGTGGCTACGTATCCACTATTTTGATCGGACATTCTTCGTATGGCTATCGTGGATCGGAATAGGAGATCTTGGACCCTCGCTGATGAGCACTGCGGCGGTGGGCTGGATCAGATCAACGGACCGAGACGAGACGTCGCCCCTCTGGCCATTACGATCGATGAACATCCTGCGTACCGGAACACTCCGGCAAGCCCAGACAGGCCACGGCGTCAATCTCGAGATCGGGGCACGAAAAAAGCCAGTCGTAAATGACTGGCTCTAATCAGTTTACAAATAGCGGGGACAGGATTCGAACCTGTGACCTCCGGGTTATGAGCCCGACGAGCTACCAGACTGCTCTACCCCGCAATAGAGTGAAGGCAGAGTATCCCTCTCGCAATACCCGGTCAACTCCGGTTGCGATTCTGGTTCAGCGCCCATTGAGCGATCCGTGATCAGTTTACATTGTGCGTTGGAATCGGTTGTACATGGCAAGCTGAGTGATGATGGACTTTTCCTCTTCACTCAGGTCAATGAACTGCAAACCCAGATCATAGCACCGATAGCCGATTTTCCTGACCCAGACAATGACTGCGTGCACCTTCACGCTCGTTTCGCCGTCGGATATCTTGACGCGGACGTTGGATCGGGTGGGGATTCGCTTCCGGCGGAGTCGCATGCCGGATTTCGAGAAATTCAGCACTTCCCCCAGGTTGCACTTGAGGAGTGTGTCCTGTCGTATTCGCGCGTCTGAACGTCGATCGTCGGTATCAGACAACGCCCTGGGTGTTGGCTGCCCGATCGAGTCTGGCGACTCTGATGGTTGCGGGTCAGGCATGTTCTGATTGTCGATCAATTCGCACCAGAGAATGAGCGGCAGGGAGCTTTCGATGGTGTAATCGCGCAAGTCATACGGGTTGATCCGGTATCTCAATGACTGCGGCCCCGATTCATCACCTCTGTCCGATATCGCCGATATCGAGGCGGCATGAAATTGACAAAACCGCTGATCCGAATCGATGGCGGATGGCTCTATGTTATCGCGGGCCTGCTGGTATGCACCACGGGTATTCTCATACCGGTCGAGCAGAATTTGCGCGATCTCAAGGACCAACTCCAGGCCATTCAATCACGTGAATATCAGACTTCGCTTCATCTTGCGGCAACCTCAAAAGTGATTGATCAACTTGATGCCGGGGAGCCGGCCCTGCTGCGACGTCTTGCGGCATCACAATTGAATATCGTGCCTGCCGCTTCCACCCCCATTCTGCGTTCATTGGCGCCACCCCTACCCCTGAGCGAGTGGGTGGAAGCCACGATTCGTGATCAAAACTCTGTGACTACGACCCGACGTCGTTCCCTGCTGACCCGTCTGACCAGCGGCAGGAGACGGCTGTGGGTATTCGGGGTGGGGGTGTTGTGTGTTTTCTTTGGACTGCTGTTTGATCCCGCACTGTCGGCGGTGGATCATCTCCGTTCGCTACGCCTCACGAGAAAAAGATCAAGCCGGGGCCAGGAAGAAGCAGTCGCTCTGGAGATGACGCGATCGGTCCAGGCCCCCCGATCTGTCTGGCGGCATGTTGATGATGATGCTGATGTGAATGCCATGGAGACGCCCCCGGAGCAGCGGGTCTGTGAGGAACAGTGGCGTGCCGCGGATTCGGAAATCGAGTTGGCGGAGATCAAGAATCGTATCGAGGATGATGAGGATACATCGGAAGAGGTCATCGATTCTGAAGACATTATGCGCATCGTGCCGCTCGTTGAGATCGATCTGGCGGCAGCGGACGAAGACGCAAAGCAAGACTCAGACGTGGATGAAGGCTTGGCTCAGGATGTAAGTGATGAAGAGGGTGAATACGAATACGTCTATGAATACGTTGATGAAGATGACGAGGGGGATGATGATGACGAATACGAATATGTGTACGTTGATGAGGATGGGAATGAAATCGCTGAAGAAGATATCCATAAGTACGTGAAGGAGTGAGGAGTCCTGCTTTTTGGCTGAGAGAGGGTGCTGAAGATTGATTTTCGGGCGTGCCTTGGACTGGCCGGTTGCTTCAACAGGTCTGCCCGTGACGAATGCGTGTTTGACAGACGGTTTCTGATACCTCACGGGCAAGCTTCATCCGCCGCGGGCACCCGCGCCAGATTGTGTCACAATCGCCCTTCGCGTTCCGCCGGATTCATGGTAAGATGGATGTTGAAGGATCCTGATGGTCAGGCATTCCCCCGTCGTGGCGACCTTCCTTCTGAGGTTACTCCGGGATGGCTCATCTTCCCCAGCACATCAGCAATGCGACATTGAGACTTCTCCTCGCGCCGGGTATCGGACCGGTCACGCTTCGCAAGCTGCGCGAGCGATTCGGAAGCGATGAGCGTGCCGCCGAAGTTACCGTTACCGAACTGGCGGACTTACACGGCATCGGAAGACAAACCGCAACCTCCCTGCGGAAAGCCATCGATGAAAGCCGACCGGACCAGGAGCGCGAGGCGATGCAGCAGGCGGGCGTTCAGCTCATACTTCATGGCGATGAGGATTACCCCGCGCTGCTGGCGGCGATTCCCGACCCACCCGCGGCACTATGGATCAAGGGTGAATTCAAGGATGAGGACCGGCTTGCGATCTGCATCGTCGGCTCCCGAAAATGCACCACGTATGGCCGCGAACAGGCCGGGCGGTTCGCCGCGCTGCTGGCCGAGTCGGGTTTGACGATCATCTCCGGCGGTGCGCTGGGGATCGACGGGGCAGCGCATCGCGGGGCCCTGCAGGCGGGAGGACGCACGGTGATTGTTATGGGCTGCGGCTTGGCCCACTCATATCCACCCGAACATGAATCACTGTTTCAGAAGGCGATTGACGGTCACGGGGCGATGGTCAGTGAATATCCCATGCGTACCGAGCCATTGGCCCGGCATTTTCCCCGCCGCAATCGAATCATCTCCGGCCTCAGCCTCGGGGTGCTGGTGGTGGAGGCCGCTCGACGAAGTGGGGCGCTGATCACGGCCCATGTCGCGGCGGAGGATCATGGACGCGAGGTAATGGCCCTGCCCGGCCGGGTCGATTCGCCCGCTTCGGCCGGTTGCCATCAATTGCTCCAGGAAGGAGCCGCGGCTCTGGTGGTCAATCATGCCGATGTCCTGCGTCAACTCGACGCGTCCAGCCATCTCATGCGCGGAGCTCTGGAAGCGGCGGGGCATGAGGGAGCGTCGGATGGAGCCACCCTGTTTGATGGCAATCTCACCCCGGGACAGCTCGCCATCGTCGAGGTATTGCGGGATGCGGGCCAGGCGATGCTCGTCGATCAGCTTGCCGCCCGCACCCGGCTTCCGGTCAACCAACTCCTGGCCGACCTGACCCTGCTGGAGATCCGAGGTCGCGTCCGCAAGGACCGAAGCGGCATTTCGCTGAAGGTATGACGATAAATGAAGGTGCTTGCGATTAAACGTGTGCCTGTGAATATGCCCACCCAGGGGCTATTCACAGTCTTACGTTCACGCATCCGGGGGCAGATGAAGCTTCAGCCCCGCCCACCTGTCTGATGAAATTCCGATGGATGTCGCACCAGAGTGATGTCCGTTACGGTGTCAGAAATGGATTATTAAATAAATTTTCATTTTTTTCGCAGAATTCTCGTCATGATGGCATAGAGAACAGGGAAGCGGAAAATGGCCTTTTTTGTACCCTGCAGAGGAGTATTGACATGCGAAAAACTACATCTGGAATGACTCTGTTACTTGGTTGTTTGAACTCGCTGCATTGTGTCCAGATAGCTGGAGCCATAGAAGTCGGACCTATTACACCAGTCGAGGACCGTATCTTCATCATAGATGGTTCAGGCAGTATTACACGGTCAGTTTTCACCCTTGAGTTAGACATAATCCGGGAGTTTACCTGTGGCCCGAATGCGCCTGATCCGAGCACGACCCCATTCGGCGTCCAGGTCATCTTCTTTTCAGACACTGCCTTCGATCTTATATCGTACCGGGTTATCTCGACTGCCATCGAGGCGCAGGACTTTTGTAATCTGCTAACGCCCGTCTTACCTGGTGGAGGCACCAATCTGACATCGGCACTTGATGCAGCGATCATTTCATTTCAAACCACGACACTCGCCGGCAGTCGTCACTTGTTCGTTCTGACCGACGGAGGGATACAGAATCAGCTGGGGGCGATCAATAGCGCCATGACCCTGAGAAACTTAGTCCCCCCAGTGCGAATCTGCGTTACAAACGTGAGCGAAGATTGTCTCAATAGTGTAACCCTACAAGAGATCGCAAATACCGAACTCTCGCCAATGTTCGTTCCTGAAGAGCCTATCGGCCGGTATGGATGTACACTCGGATTTGGCTTTCCCATAATATACTGTGTGGATTGTGCATGCGCCACGGACTGTAACGCCAACGGCATATTCGACGCAATAGACTTGAGCGATGGTACAAGTATTGACGAGGATGGGGACCTTCTTCCTGACGAATGCATGGATTGCAACAACAACCTGTTTTTCGATGCGCAGGAGATCGCAGCAGATCCCGCCCTCGACTGCGACGCCAATGGCATTCTCGATGAGTGTGACCTCACGAATTTCATATCCCCCGACTGCAACAACAATCTCATTTTGGATGAATGTGAAATCTCCAGCGGATTCAGCCAAGACTGCAATGCCAACAGCATTCTCGATGAATGCGAACTCGCCGGGCTGTTCACCGTCGTGTCGCCGCAACTATCCCCCATCGGCCTGGGCTTTCCCGTCAGTTATACTTTCACCACCCCTCCGGAAGCGCAGGGTGATGTGACGATGCAGTTTGCCGCGATTGCCGATCTCGCTTCCATCTTCCTGGCCCTGGATGTCTATCTCAACGATGTCTTCCAAGGACGCATCTTCGTCCTCACCGGATCGCTTTGTCCCGCGACCCCCGATAAGGACCAGTTGGTTATTCCTCAAGCCAATTTCAACGCGCTGGTAGGTAGCGGCGATGCGACCATCCGCATCGAGACCGGGGACAGCGTCGAGTTCGACGCCTGCGACGGCACCTCTTGGATCAGCGTATTGCTGGACTACATCGCCCCCCCGTTGGTGCCGGACGTGAACGGTAACAGCGTGCCCGATTCATGCGACCTGGCGCGGGGAGATTTCAACCTCGACGGCGTGGTCAATGTGACGGACCTGCTCAGCCTGCTCGGGGCCTGGGGCGTATGCCCGGGCTGCCCCGAGGACACCAATCTCGATGGCGTAGTCAACGTCACCGACCTGCTCACCCTCCTGGCCAACTGGGGGTGAGGAAGAAGGCCCGCCTCCCCGCCTCGGCGGGCAGGTTCTGGATCTTTGACTTGGAGACCTGAAGGCTTGCAGACCTGAAGGCTTGAAGACTTGAGCAGGTGCCTGTGAATAAGCCCCCCTGGGGGGCGTTTCACAGTGTTACGCTCACGCATCCAGGGGCTCATAAAGCCTCAGCCTCGGTCCCCCGTCTGGTGAAGCCCCGATGAGTGTCGAACCGGATTGATGACAGCTTAGTTGTAAGAAACGGATGATGAAATATTTTTCATTTTTTCGCAGAATTTTTATCAAAACGGCATATCTTCGTTCATAAGAAATGAAACTATAATGATTCCGAAACCCCTATGGAGTGAGATCATGAGCCGCAGGTTCTCGCTTTCGATCGTTTTTATCGCCTCGTGGAGTGCTCTCGGGCCGGCTGGCCCGATGGTTTCAGCCCAGGTTCCGGACGCCGCGCGTGCCGATTCAACCCTCCCTCAACTGCTCCAGCCAGTCGGGTTGGTTCAGCGAACGAGCCGTGTCATCGGACCGGAAGTCATGCGTCGCCTCGCGGTTGGGGTCGATGCCGAGCTGTTGAAGAAACTGGATCTCAGGGGGGACAATCAACTCGTCTTCAATCTGTTCCCGGACACGACCTTCACGGGACGGGTGGAGGGCAAGACATTTCCGGGAGCGAGAATCGGGTTCTTGGATTCCTTCTCCCTCCGGGGCAGCATTCAGGGGATATCCGGCAGCTCCTTCCAGCTCGTCTACCATCAAGGCGTGGTTGCGGCGGACATCCGGGTTCCGGGGAAAGGGGAATATCAGATCAGGCCTACCGCCCCCGGCGCGCATGAGGTCTGGGAGATCGATAATTCCCGCTTTCCACCCTGCGCCACTGGCGGGCCGCATCAAATCTTTTCGCCACCTGCTGAAAAGGCATTAGGACAATCCTCATCCGATCTTGTCGCTGACGGATCGAAAATCGACGTCATGATCGTGTACACGACGGATGCGCGGATCGTCACCGGAGGCACGATCAACACCGAAGCAGAGGCGCTCCTTGCCGTTAGCAACACCAATACCGCATTTGTCAACAGTCTGGTCAACACGCAACTGCTCTTGGTTTTCTTGGATGAGATTGTCTATCCGGAATCGGGAAACGCCAACACCGATCTCAGCCGCCTGACGAGTATCGGCGACGGCTTTCTCGACAGTGTGCATGCCATTCGGGATGCGGTCGGCGCCGACAACGTCGGCCTGTTCGTCTCATCATTATTCAGTCTTTGCGGGCAGGCGTGGGTGATGAGGAATGTCTCCCCCGCCTTCCAATCATCCTCGTTCAACGTAAGTAGGATCGGCTGTGCAGCGGGGAATCTCACCTATGCTCACGAAGTTGGTCACAATCTGGGTTGCCACCATAACCGCGAGTCCACTAATAGTGAGGGCGCTTTCCCTTATTCATTCGGATTTTGGGATCCGGGCCTAAGCTTCCGTACGGTGATGGGCTTGTCCGGCGGCGGTCCGAGGATCATGCAGTTTTCCAATCCCCTCGTCCAGGTGGGCGGGCTTCCCACCGGCATTCCCGAAGGCCAGGTGAACTCAGCCGACAATGCGAAGACGATCAACAATACCGCCTTCACCATGGCCAATTTTCGATTAGCCGTCTGCTCCGATCCACTGCCGGTTGACGATTGCAACAACAACGGCATCGCCGATGAATGCGAGTTTTCCGGCACTTTTTCTGACGCGTCCGGCGAATTGTCTCCCATCGGACTGGGATTTCCCGTTAGCCACACCTTCTTCACCCCCCCGGCAGCTTTGGGAGATGTGACGCTGCAGTTTGCCGCGATTGCCGATCTCGCTTCCATCTTCCTGGCCCTGGATGTCTATCTCAACGATGTCTTCCAAGGACGCATTTTCGTCACCAACGGCTCGCTCTGCCCATCGACCCCCGATGAGGACCAGTTGGTGGTGGCCCAAGCAGACTTCAACGCGCTGGTAGGTAGCGGCGATGCGACCATCCGCATCGAGACCGGGGACAGCGTCGAGTTCGACGCCTGCGACGGCACCTCGTGGGTCAGCGTAGTGCTGGATTACTTCGCCGCCTCGGAAGTTCCGGACGTGAACGGCAACGGCGTGCCTGACATCTGTGACCTGGCGCGGGGAGATTTCAACCTCGACGGCGTGGTCAATGTGACGGACCTGCTCAGACTGCTTGGGGCCTGGGGTATATGCCCGAGCTGCCCCGAGGACACCAATCTCGATGGCGTAGTCAACGTCACCGACCTGCTCACTCTCCTGGCCAACTGGGGGTGAGAAAGAAGGCTTGGAGGCTTGAAGGCTTGAAATCCTGCGCTATCGCATGGTTGTACTTGTCGCATTGACCGATAATCAAGGTGCGATTATTCCGGTCCCATAACGCCGGCGGCGACAGTTTTTCTGTGAGAAGGGGCTGTTTTTTTTGTCTTGCCGGCCTGTGTTTTCGACACTAATAGGCGACCGTCTGTTTCTGGGTTGTGACACGGAGGAGAAGCCATGACCACTTCACAGCACCCATTTGTCTACAGCGAATCGATGGAGGCGATCGATGAGGAAGCTGCCCTTCAGAGACGAGGCTGGTATTCGATCAAGCCGCTTTCATTCATGTTTGCGGGTCTCCTGCTGATCTGCCTGTTTATCGTGCCCGTCACGCTGGGGAAGGAAATGGGGGTGATCGTGCTCCGGAATGTGGCGTTCTCCTTCGTGGCCACCCTAATGGTCGCACTCCTGCTCGGTTGGTTCGGCTGGCATCTGTTTCGAAAAAGCGACATGATGGCCAACCTGGTCTTCTGCCTTGTGCTTCTCGCCAGCGGCATTTGGACGACCGGACTGACCAACCATCAGCGGACCCATGCCCAGAAAGTGTTCCACGATTCCGTCGGAACGCACCTGGCTACCGCCACGAGCAAGGCGCGCGACCTGTTCGAAGTGGGAGATTGAGAAGAGAGGCAATAGGGGGAGCGATTCAAGGCAGCTGTCGCCTTTGCCAGATGAACTGGCGCCGCTTCCCTCAATACCTTCGCATCACCCCGATGACAACGCCCTGGATCTGGCATTCATAGACGATGATCGGCTCGAAGTCCGGATTGGAGGGCTGGAGGCGAATGTGATTGCGTTCCTTGAAGAATGTCTTGAGCGTGGTCTCCCCGTTGGGAAGCAGTGCGATGACGCGCTCGCCGTTGCGGGCGGTGTCGCGCCGTTCGACGAGGACATAATCACCATCGAGGATGCCTTCATCCTTCATGGAATCACCTTCAACGCAGAGGGCGAACGTGCCGGCCTTCTGGCCGATGCGGGGACCGAAAAGATCCTCCAGGTCCAGCCGGTCGGTCTGCTCGAATTTTTCAATCGGGAGGCCCGCGGCGATCTTGCCCACCAGGGGAAAGCTCAGGGGCTGCGATTCATCCGGCAGGATGGTGCCTTCACAGATGGACAAAGAGCGAGCCTTGTTGGGCTCGCGATGCAGGACGCCTTTTTTGATAAGGGCTTCGACGTGCTCGAAGACCGTGACCTTGCTGATGCCGACTTCGTCGGCGATTTCCTGCATCGTCGGCGAACAGCCGCATACGACACGCTGATCGCGAATCAACGTGAGAATCCGAAGCTGCTTGGGTGTGAGATTCATTTCTCAACTCCTGCGAAGATGAATCGCCGGTGAAGGCCCGAAAATATTCTTGCGTGCGATTGAAACGGACCGGCAAATCCTGGTTTGTCTGACAACCGGAAAGAGAAACGGCGAGTGCGGGTTCCAACTGACCGGCCAGGCGATCCATCGCATGCTTGAGATGCAAAAGGATAACCGACTGACCGTCAAGCCACGAATCGAGAACTTCAAAAACGGAGGGAATCGAAAAGACGGGCCGAGCGGAGGCACCGGGGGGAGCGGGGGGAGGCACGGCGGCGGAGGCGATCCGGGCTTCGTCGCTTATCACGACCTCATCGATGCCCAGGAGACGGGCCGCGAGCGTGGGGGCGGGCTGGATGTCTGATTCTTCGAAAGACGCGTGGCCTTCAAAGCTCGTTCCGGGTCGTTTCCAGGGCTGGCGGGAAGTGCCCTGATCATGTCCCGAGTTGGCATCGGAGGGGTTTTCCGCCCCGATCGGTCCCTGGTCACCACCCGCGATCGCCAGAATTCGTGAGCCGTGCGCCATGTATCGTGCAGTGTAGATGCCGCCGGGACCAGTCTGAACGAGAGGGAACGTCATAATACACTCCGTTGGGGTTTGTTATTATCGGTCCCCAATATATAGTGGTTTGATACTCTCATGTCCAGCATTTCGACAATACCATGAACCCAACTTGAAGTTATATCGGTCAAGTTGTTCGGTTTACGTTACCCTTACAATTACCGTATAGCAAATACTATTGTGCTGATACAGAAATTTTTTCTCTCAGATGTGCCGGTGGCTTGGGCGACCCCTCACATGCCCATGTGACGGCCACTCACGAGACAGCTACGCTTGAACCATGACCTCACGGGAAATATCGACTCCCCCGGCCACCCCCCGGACCACCCCCCCGGCAACCTGCTCGCCGCCCGTGCCGCTTCGCAGCGGGATCGCCACCGACTGGATGCTCGATCCGGCTATCACCTTTCTCAATCACGGCTGTTTCGGGGCCCGCCCCCGGGTCGTGGTCGAGGCCCGGGAGCGATGGCTGAGGCGATACAACGCCCGTCCGATTGAACTGCTCGATCGGAATCGCAATGAACTCCTCACCGAAGCCAAGCGTCCGGTGGGGGAGCTGCTCGGCATGAAACCGGAAAACTTCGGGTTCGTCACCAACGCGACCGAGGGCGTGAACGCCGTACTGCGCTCTCTGTCGTTCCGGCCGGGCGATGAATTGCTGACCCCGAGCCACGTCTATAACGCGGTGCGCAACACCATGCGTCACCTCATCGAACGCGCGGGGGGAACCTACGTGGAGGCTCCGACGCCATTTCCCGTGACCTCGCCGGATGAGCTTGTCAATGTCATTGCCGAGGCCCTGAACGATCGCACGCGTCTGGTGCTGATCGATCACATCGCCTCGCCCACCGGAGTGCTGTTTCCCGTCGAGCGGATTATCACGCTCTGCCGGGAAAAGGGCGTGGACGTCTTCATCGACGGTGCCCACGCCCCCGGCATGATAGCCCTTGATGTCGAATCACTCGGCGCGGCGTACTACACCGGCAACCTGCACAAATGGATTTGCGCTCCCTCCGGGGCGGCGTTCCTGTGGGTAAGCCCGGAGAAGCAGCGGGGCATCCATCCGCCCACCATCAGCCATTTTCTTGATGAAGGGCTGGCCGCGGAGTTTGCCTGGCAGGGCACCCGCGACATCACCCCCTGGCTGTGCGTGAAGGATGCGATTGACTATCTCGCCGCCTTGGGATGGGAGGATGTCCTTCGTCACAATCATCAGATGGCGATGTGGGTGCAGCAGTTGTTGAGCGAGAAGTGGGGGGTGGGGCCTTCGACGCCGCTCGACGGCAGCATGATCGGTTCACTGGTGTCATTTCCGTTTCCCGGTGATGTCAGTCGCTTCGATGATCCGGTTCAACTTCATGACTATCTCTATGATGAGCATCACATTGAAATACCGATCTTCGATTTTGGCGGACAATGGCTGATTCGCACCTCGAGCCAGGTCTATAACACCCCCGATCAATACGAACGACTCGGCCAGGTCGTGCTGGACCTCATGAAGTAAGACAGTAGAAAGACAAAGGAGACTGTTGATGGACCCGATGGCATTTTTCGAAGCGATGCGCGAAACGATGAGCGATCCGCAAATGAAACATGCGGCAACGGTCCACCTGCCTATCGCCCTGTCGATGCTGGGCGTACTGCTCGTGATGCTTGCGGCGTTTCTCGGAGGCAAGAGCCGGGCCATGGCGTGGACGGCATTCGGGGCGTACGTTTTGCTGATTTTTATCGCGCGATTTGCCGTGGGTACCGGGGAAGATGCCCATAACGACCTGAACGTTGCATATGCTCAGATCAACGAGCTGGTGAATGAGCACGAGGAGATGGCGGAAAAAGTCTGGCTGTTCGCGCTGGGGACGGCGGTGGTCCTTCTGGTCGGGGCGGTGACCAAAGCCAGAGTTCGCATCGCCTCCGCCTGTGTCG
Source organism: Planctomycetota bacterium (assembly GCA_022560875.1). GTDB lineage: Bacteria > Planctomycetota > Phycisphaerae > Phycisphaerales > SM1A02 > JADFSH01. The sequence continues at coordinate 27,024 of JADFSH010000007.1, forward strand.
CCGTGATCATCAGCATCGTCACCGCGATGTGGATCGCCATGACGGCCCATCATGGTGGAACGCTGGTCTATGCCTACGGGGCGGGCACGCCCGTCCCCGTGGCGGTGCCGATCGGTGAAGCTCCGGATGACCGACACGATGACGATGACGGGGAGGCCGCACCGGCAGATGATCCTCGTCTGGTGCATTTTCGCAAGCATGTGAAACCGGTGATCGAAACCCAGTGCATCAAGTGCCATAACCCGTCGCGATTGAGAAAAGTCGCCAATCTCAATCAGACCACCATGGCGGGAATGCTCGAAGGGGGAATGTCAGGCCCCGCGGTGGTGCCCGGCGACCCGGATGCAAGCTGGCTGATCATGGCGATTAGGCACGAGGAAGATCTGGAAATGCCGCCGGACAGTGACAAGCTCAGCGACGAGGTCATCGCGGCGTTTGAACAGTGGGTGAAGGATGGTGCAGTGTGGGAGCCGCTGACTCCGCCGCCGCCGCCGGTAACGGATGCGGCCCCGGAATCGGAAGAAACGCACGATCAGGATGCGCTTTAGAGCAGTTTGCTTTCTTGTAAATAGGGTGTAATGCTACGTCCCGCCACGGAGGAATACATAGACTGTTATTGGCTCAAATCACGGTGTTAATCAACATACCGAACTGAGGAAGTGACGATGAATTCCTCCAACGAGACAGTAGCTCGCAATCCGGCCCCAGTCGATCCACGGCGGCGTATTGAGGCCATCGACATGGTACGAGGGTTCGCCCTCTTCGGTGTACTCCTCGTAAACATGTTCAACTTCGGCGCCTACTCGATTGCCTGGAACGGACCCGGTGACGAGTTCGCCTTTTCGGGGATGCGGTTCTTTTTCGAGACGAAATCCTGGCGCCTGTTTTCGTTCATGTTCGGCCTCGGTTTCGCGCTCCAAATGATTCGGGCCGAAGCGCGGGGGTCGAAGTTTGCGCCGGTCTATCTCAGGAGGTTGATCATCCTCTTCGTCATGGGGGCGGCCCACGGGTTGATCTACGACGGGGATATCCTGATGTCGTACGCGGAAATGGGACTCGTGCTTGTGCTCTTCAGGAAAGTTCCGCCCCGGCTGCTTCTGGTCCTGTCCATCTGTCTCCTGGCCGTGTTTCCGATCGGGAGGGCGGCAACTTCGTTTCTGGAGCCGACCCCGACGGCCCTGACCGCCGATGATTCCGACCGTCTCGCAGAGGCCAGGGCGGAGCTGGAGGAACGTCGCCAAACACACGTGTACGCGGTCGGCTCCATGCCTGAGGTCATGGCGGACAATGCCTCTGTGGAGAATCCATTCGCCCACTCTCTAGGCCCCGAGTCGAGCCTTGCGAGGTTCGCCATGTTTCTCCTCGGGCTCTACGTGGGCAGAAGGCGATTCTTCCAGGACATTCCAAGGCACATGCCGCTCATTCGAAGGGTGTTCTGGTGGGGGTTCCCGATCGGGCTTGTCTGCATGGGCGCAGAACGGATTCTCAACGCGACCACGGGCTATGCAGTGTTCCGCGAGCAGCAGGCGACACTCCTGCCGCAGTTATTTGGCGATGTCTTGTTTACCTATGGCTCCACGCTTCTGGCCCTTGGCTATGCGGCGGGCATTACGCTTTTGGCTCAGCACCATCGCGGCAGACGACTGTTGGCCCCGCTCGGGGCGGCTGGACGATTGGCGTTGACGGTTTATCTATCCGGGTCCATCATGTTCGGCACACTGTTCTATGGTTTCGCCTTTGGCAACGCCTTCTGGCTGGGACCGGCGGCGGTCACGGGATATGCCGTCTTGTTTTTCGCGATTCAGATCGTGTTTTGTGTCTGGTGGGCCAACCGATTTCGCTTCGGACCGATGGAGTGGTTATGGCGCGCCTTAACGTACCTGAAGTTCCCGTCTATGAGGCTCCAGGAATAACTGTCACCAGTCGGGGTGCACGGCGAACGTCTTGCTATAGGTGAGCCGCGTCACGTTCGAGCCGTCAGCCTCCATCACGTAAACTTCAGAGTGATCCGCGTGATCAGCACCGCGTCTTGAGTGAAAGGCGATTTTCGTTCCGTCCGATGACCAGTCCGGGCGCGCGTCGATCGCCTCGTGTTGGGTCAGTCGCCTCACGTTCGAGCCGTCAGCCTCCATCAGGTAAATCTCCCAGTTGCCGTCCCGTGTGGAGTCAAAGACTATGTGCTTTCCATCGGGCGACCAGCTGGCCTGGTAATTGACTCCCGCGTGCTGGGTCAGCCGCTTCACATTCGTGCCGTCAGCATCTATCACGTAAATATCCCACTCCCACTCGCCGTCAGGAAATTGCACGCCCGACGAAAAGGCGATCTTACCCCCATCCGGCGACCAGACAGGGCGTGCTACATACACGTTTTCGTAGTAGGCAAGCCTGCGGACGTTCGAGCCATCGGCATGGATGACGTAAATCCCCCAGTTGCCGCCTCGGTCGGACACAAAGGCGATTTGCTTACCATCGGGTGACCACGTTGGCATCCGCTCTTTGTCGGAAGTGTGCGTGAGCCGGCGGATGTTCGAGCCATCGGCATCCATCACATAGATCTCACGGTTGCCGTCGCGGTCGGACCCAAAGGCGATCATTCTTCCATCCGGTGACCACACAGGTTGCCAGCTGCCCGTGCCCGTCTTCGTGGTGGTCAGTCGCTGGATGTTCGAGCCATCTGGATCCATGACATGGATCTCCTCCTTCCCCTCCCATTCTGACACAAAGAGGATTCGTCTCGGGCTCGACTCTGACTGCGGAACATCCAGGAAAGCTCGTGGTGGATCTGCTCCGGCGAACTGTTCATTCTGATGGCAAGCCGCAGGCACGAGACCCAGTGAGATAACACACGCTGCGATGACCGTTGGCTGTCGCATGGACTCGTTGAGATTCCTCACTGCGGATTTCCGAAAGTCGGTGTGTTTTCTGTAAGCGTGTCGGCGGCTCGTCGATCGCTTGGCGTCTCGCAGTTGATTGACCAGTTCCGTATCACGGGGCGATTGCGGTGCTATGCGGAAAAAGCAAACAGCGCGACGGTTCAGCCCGAGTTCGGAGACCATCCCCGGCCAATCGCAATCCGTAGGAACATGCGCCGAGGATGATCTGATACATTCACTGCCTCGCTTTCGCCGTCACCTGAGTGCGGGGAGGATCCACTTCTCGACGATGACGTCGTAGTCGAAAACCCGCTCCTGTGGCTGGCCCCATTCTCCGTTGTTCAGGACAACCACGGTGTTCAGAGTCGGGAAGATCCCCAGGTACTGGCCCCCGTAACCGCGTCCCACAATCGCCTGGATGGTAATCCCATCCACTTCGTAGCTTTGATTCCACCAGTGGTAGGCGAAGCCTGTCGTATAGGGCGAGCCACCCAGAGCACCTTCGGCCAGCGGCAGATGTCGCTTAACCGACTCTGCGATCCACGTGTCGGAGACCACCCGTTTGCCGTTCCACATGCCCTTATCAAGCACGAGTTGGCCCATTTTGGCGAGATCGTAGGCCGTCAAAGTCAAGCCCCCACCCGTCTCACGAGTTCCGTCGCCAGCTTTTTGCCACCGGTAGCTGGACACATGCAGATCGGCAAACAGCGTCTCCTCCGCGAACTCATCAGCGTACTTCCCCGTGGCGTTACGGATGACGCCCCCCAGCAAGATCGCAGGCCCACTGCTGTACGCTGCGACCACTCCCGGTGTGCCGGCCTGATCCAGATCCAACCAGTAACCGATCCAGTCACCCGATCGGTGCATGGCCGTGGCTGATTCAATGGCATCGCCCGATCCGATCGCCGCAGACATGGTTAGGAGATGAGCCAAAGTGATCGGATACTTCCGATCAATCCACTTCTTGCCCACGTGCTCGGGGAAGAACGTGTAAACCGGTTCATCCATGCCGCCCACGAAGCCGCGATACTGAGCGATGCCTAACAGCAGTGACAACACACTCTTTGTGACCGACTGGATCGGGTGTATGCGGTCCCTGGAATAGCCGTGGAAATACTCCTCCAAAACGAGCTTTCCGTTCCTCGCGATCAGGATCGCCTCAGGGAGTCCCTGCTCCTCCCGGAGCACACTTTCCAGCAAGCTCGTAATCGGCCGTTCGTCTATAGCTTCGTTAGCCAGGGTGGACACCGGCCAGCCATCTGCTGCTGCCCGCGGAGGTCGATACGAATAGTCGCGCTGGACCGCTCCGGCGTCGGTGAGACGTGGCACCTCGAACCGGCGAAACGCTTCGTTGTCCCTCTCCAGAACGAGGCTGTACCAGCTGTCTCTCGTAGCCACAAAGAGCTCTCCCCGGATGGACCGGAGATCGTCTTGCAGCCGGCCCTCAATGAGGGAACCGGAACCAGTGCTGAAGATGACAGTGTCGCCAGCGAGTTCCACCTCAAGCGGGACGCCGAGGGTGCTGGTATCGGGAAAGTCCGCGGCGCCGGCCAGTTCCCCCTCGGAGTTCTGGCTTATCTCGATTTCGACACGGAGCTCCCGCCCTTCCAGATCCATTAAGCCCTGCCAGAGGCCTACCAGCGCCGAAGCGGCTACCGGCCCCGCATCGGCCTGGCCGCGCGGCCCTGTTTCACAACCCAGGAGCACGCTCAGCACGACGGCAGTAATGAGCGAACAACTTAGGTGACGTATTCTGTCCATCACATGCCTCCCAACTCGAAACGCACTCGCTTGGCTGTCGGGCCTGTCTGCGAGAATCCTGAAGATCGCGGTCTAACTGTTGCTTGAACAGTTCCGTATTGCTGGGCAATTGTCTAGCTAAGCGGCTAATAATGTATAGTGCGTTGATTCAGCCAGCACCGGGGGACCATCCCCGGTCAATCGCGATCATCGGCCGCAACCGCTTGTCTGTCAAGCAGCTTCGGTCGCCTGCCCTTCATCGGGGCGGGGGAATTCGAGTTTCAGATTCACACGATTTGCTAAATACGATTCAGCATCAATCAGGGCTTGGATGATGCATTGATTCCAAGTGGCGGGCTTGATTCGAGATTCGCCAGCAGTGTCTGCTCGTTCTTGTACGGCACGTATTCTTCGTTGTACCAGTGCCACCAGGCGTTGATGTTGTAATTGAGGCCGTCGGTGGGTTGGTCCCAGTCATTGGAAGTCATCGCAACCAACGTTCGATGCACCTCGGTGCGATAGACGATGACCACCGCATCAACGATCCGCAAAATCGCGCCTTCACTGATCTTGCCGATGATGGGCTGGAAGGCCCCGGATGCATCTCCCGCCACCGCCACAACGCCCGCCACGTAGGCCCGCTGCGTCTCGATGGCGATCCAGGCCAGATCACCCGTCTGCTGATTGGCCGGCGTACCCGCGGCCTGCGCGAAGATAAGCAGGGGGATCACCTCCACCGCATCGAGGGTTCCCGCCAGAACCGCAGCATGCATCGCAACGGTGTGATCAGAACTACGCAGGGCCATGTCCAGTTGTTCCAGCACCCGATCCGACGCGGGGGCCGACAGTCGCTTGGAGGCCTCATGGCGAATGGCCTGATCATCATCGGTGATCGCAATCCATGCCAGTACCGCCATGCCATCTTCATCTTGTTGAGCGAGGTGATCGAGAACGGCGAGACGCACATCATCCTTTTCGCGGGCGAGTACTCTGACCATCGGCTTGAACGCCGCCGGATCGGTGAATTCGGTCAACTCGTCGAAACCCTGCTGCCGGAGGCTCGGGAGTTTGCGATTGCCGAAGTACTTATGGCGAATTATCTTGAACTGGCGTTCATAGCCGCGAACCCTGGCCCGGTAGGCAAGCTCCTGTTCGTATTCAGGATTCCACTGGACAATCGGCGGGACCGTACCGTTGTCGGGCAGAGGGGAAAGAAGCTCGATATCGCCGGGATCAGATTGTGTAGGGAGGAGGGTCTGCAGTGGGGCAATCGGATTCTGATCGGCGGGATCCCCGGTTTGCGCGATGAGGGAAGACGATGAAATCCCCACCATCACGCCTAACAGGCAGGCTGCGAACCCGGGTTGATTCATTCGCATCACCATTCCATCCATTCTAGATGGATGATCCAGGTCAGACCGTCGAAAAACGATAATTGTGGATCAGGGGTAGGCCAAGGGGGTCCTGATGATTCCGGGGGTTCCGGAAATTCCGAGGGCTCCAGAAATTCCGGGGGCTCCAGAAATTCCGGGGGTTGACGGGTCCGGGAGACTGGAGGTCACGATGTATTCGAGCCTGCCGAGTTTCGCCTTGGCCCGGGAGGCTTCCTGTCGGGTGGCGAACTGTCCAACCTGAACGATATAAAGCTCCTGACCCCGATCATTGGTGCGGGGGATCACCCGAACCGTGCCAATGTCAATATCCTTCGCCAGTTCGGCGGCGTTATCCGCGGCATTTTGAGCCCGCGCCCGCTCGCGGAATGCCCCCACTTGAAGGGTGAATTCGGTCATTTCAGGTGCCCGGACGGGAGCATAGGTCTGCCCAAAAAGATCGCCGCTCGCCTTGGCGAACCAGGTTTCCGCCTGGGTCTCATCCCCGGCTTGCTGGAAGGCGAGTGCCGCGCGATGGGCGGCTTGGCGAGCGTCATTCCCCGACAGGGCGAGGGCGGCATCCTTGAACAGGTTCGCGGCATCAAGCGGCCTCTGCTGGTCGAGTCGAATCGTGCCGAGCATGGCCTTGGTTCTGGCCTGGGTCTGGCTATTGGTGGCCTTGAGGGCGAGGAGGAGGTGTTGGTCGGCTTGATCGAGATTGCCAAGCTGAAAGGCGCTCAATCCTGCGAGATAGGCGGCTTTATAGCGGTCGGTGTTGTTTGGGGTTTGGAGCGCCTTGAGGGCGTTGCGATGGGCGGACTCAAATCGGCCGGCCTGATAATCCCGTTGAGCGAGATTGAGAGATGTGGTGGAAGGCACGGATTCGCAACCTGACACAAAAAGCGTGGTCAGGAGTGCCAGGAAGACGAATCGAGAGGGTGAACGCATTTCTGTCTCCATCCTGAATCCAATGACAGGCAGTTGCGGCCTTGGCCGATCGGTGTGGGTTTCGTATCGTACAGATCGAGATGTTTTCGCCAACTTTGTGCATGGGATGTTGAAATCATGCGGTTACTGAAACGAATTCTGCGACGGTTGATCTTCCTTCCCACCCGGATCGCGGTCGTCGATGACCAGCGGGCGTGGAAAGGCATCGAGATTTATATCGGGGCGTTGCATCTGGCGAAGGCCATCGAGAAAGCCAGCGACCGGCCCCATGTGGGGGTGATGCTGCCCACCTCGGGGATGTTTCCCCTGGCTCTGGTGGCGAGCTGGCTGCTCGGGCGCACGATCGTGCCGCTGAATTATCTTCTGAGTCGCGAGGAGCTTGAGTATGTCATCGCCGATGCGGAGCTTGATGTGGTGGTGACGGTGACGCCGATGCTCGAGCACTTCGGGGAGATGCCCGAAGGTGTGAAGTCACTGAAGCTGGATGAGATGAGCTTCAAGGGGTTTCCGCCCCTGCGAAAATCGGTCTCGCGCCCCGAAGACTTTATCGCGGTATTGCTCTACACCTCCGGCACGTCCGGCAGGCCCAAGGGGGTCATGCTCACGGCGGCCAATCTGCTGGCGAATGTCGAGCAGTGCGCCGAGTGCGCGAATTTCACGAGTCGGGATTCCCTGCTCGGGGTGCTGCCGCAGTTTCACAGCTTCGGGTTTACCGTGCTCACCTTGCTGCCGCTCTCGGTGGGGTGCAGGGTGGTCTACACCGCGCGATTCAATCCCCGCAAGCTGCTGAGCCTGATGCAAAAGCATCGGCCCACCGCATTCATCGCGATCCCCTCGATGTACAACGCCTTGCTCAGCGCCAAGAGCGCGGCGGCGGATGATTTTTCCTCGTTTCGTCTGCTGCTGGCCGGGGGCGAGCCGCTGCCCGAAGCGGTGGCGTCGGGCATGAAGGAGCGATTTTCGGTCACGCTCAATGAAGGGTACGGGCTCACGGAGACCGCGCCGGTGACGAATATCTGCCTGCCGAAAATGTACAAGGCGAAATCCGTCGGCCCGCCCCTGCCCCGTATCGAGGAAAAAATAATTACTCCCGATGGCAAGTGTCTGGGGGTGGATGAGGAGGGCGAGATCTGCATCAAAGGCCCCAACATCATGAAGGGCTATTACAAGCTGCCGGAGGAGACGGCGAAAGTCTTTGACGATGAAGGTTACTTCAAGACCGGCGACATGGGGCGCATCGACGCGGACGGGCATCTGTACATCACCGGACGCATCAAGGAGATGCTGATCATCGCGGGTGAAAATGTGTTCCCCCGCGAGATCGAGGAAGTGCTGGATGCCCATCCAAGCGTCCACGCCTCCGCCGTGATCGGCATGATGGATCCATCAAGAGGAGAGGTCGCCCTGGCCTTCGTGGAGCTGGAGGAAGGGGCGGAATTCGATGAGAAGGAGCTGCGCAGCCACTGCCGCAAGAGCCTGGGGCAGTTCAAGGTGCCGCGGGAGATCAGGGTGCTGGATGAACTGCCGCGCAATGCGACGGGGAAGATTCAACGGCGGTCGCTGGGGGTGGGGACAGAGGGAGAGTAGATTGAGATATGTGGACGGTTCTTTCGACGTGAGGTCCGAATGTTAAAGCTAAAGAATCTAGAAACAAGACTTCAGGCTGCAATAAAGCAGTTTTGGAAGATACGGGGTTCTCAAAGGAAAAAACAAGGGAAGAAAACGGGTCGAAAAGATTCAGGAAGCAGGGCGGACGTAACGGGAGGAAAACATGTCGATGGCTTTATAGAACTTGTATATGGATTGCTTGTTGAAAATGGAATTCCAGAAGCGAGTATATTTTGCCGCTCAAAGATGGAACTCCCCGGATATTTCAGACCTGAAAAGAAGTGGGATCTCCTGATTGTCCTCAACGAGAAATTGGTGGCAGCTATAGAATTCAAGTCTCAAGTAGGGCCGTCATTCGGAAACAATTACAACAACCGAACAGAAGAAGCGATTGGCAATGCGGTAGACATAAAAACCGCCTATCGAGAGGGAGCGTTTGCTCCATCGCCGAATCCATGGGTGGGTTTTCTGATGGTGCTTGAAGAAGCAGACGGCTCAATGAAGCAGGTCTCGGTGAAGGAGCCGCATTTTAAAGTGTTTTCGGAATTCAAAATTGCCTCATATGCAAAACGCTATGAGGAAACACTTACCCGGATGACACGAGAGGGACTTTATGATGGAGCTTGTCTTCTCTTGACCGCAAGGCAATCAAAGTCCCCGGGGTTCAGTGAGCCAGGCGTAGAGCTCTCTTTTCGTAGATTCATGTCTTCATTGCTGGGGCATGCAACGGCGGTATTGCAGGAAAATGAGATGTGATTCATGGTCGTGATCGGATTGAAATTTCTGGAGTAGAGCGACCAAGAAGTCCTTGTGCACCTGCTTGTTTGACTCTCTTGGACATCATCTTGAAATATTCCGGATCAATCTCATTGGCGATGCTGTTTCGATCAGCCTTGATCGCGGCAACACTTGTGGTCCCGGTGCCGGCAAACGGATCGAGCACGGTGTCTTCAGTGAAAGAAAACATGCGAATGAGGCGGTAGGCGAGTTCAATCGGGAAGGGGGCGGGGTGCTGACGCGTAGATGCACCCGTAAGATTGGTCCAGATTGGGCGAAACCAATTGCTTTGTTCTTCCTTCGTCAAGCGGGAAGATGCTCTTTGGGCCTCAGTGGGTTTTCGATAGGCACCAGGTTTTCGAAGCATCAGAATGTATTCCACATCGTTCTTGATGATGGCATTCGGTTCGTACGGCTTGCCCAGAAATCCGCCGCCATTGCCGTTGGTTTCAAATGATGCGTTCGTTATCTTGTTCCAGAAAATCGGAGTCAGGTAATCAAAACCGATTTCTCTTTCTCGTACAGAGATATCGGCATGCAATGGCAGAACGTGATGCCGGCCTTTATTTTGCCTCCGTGCAATGCAGACATCGCCAACATTGCAAACCAGGCGTCCACCGGGAACGAGAATTCGGTAGCAATGCTCCCAGACTCGAGCGAGTTGGTCATGAAAATTACAGTAATCGTCCAAATCTCCCAGTTGATTCGGATGATCGTTGTATTTCTTCAAATTGAAATAGGGGGGCGAGGTCACCACGAGATGAATTGATTCATCTTCAATCCAGGACAATTTCCGCGCATCACCAAGATTGAGAAGATGATGAGTAGCTGGCCCAGCGTAAGGCCGTGGTTCAGGTATGGCGGTTGCCTGTTGTTGTGTCGCCATACCTTTTACTCCATTGCAGATGCGGGTTCGCTGTTTGTTTGGGTTGCGGGTAATGATACAGAAGTGCAAGCCAGTTGTGATGGGTTTGAGATGGATTCTTCAGGATTTTAGTGTTTAGCGAAGATCGTTAGTACAAGCTCCTGCCAATAGACACATTATGGATATGTGCAGTGGGTGGGTTATTTGGATCACAAGATGCCCTACGGGTTACCATGCCTGCATGACGGCTGGTCACCCCATCACCCTCCGCCTCGCCCACAGCCCTGATCCTGATGATGCATTCATGTGGTGGCCGCTGTTTGCCATTGACGGCGAGCCGCCGCGGGTGGATACCGGGCGTTTCAGTTTCGAGCCGGTGATGCAGGACATTGAGACGCTGAACCAGCGGTCGGCGAGCGGGGAGATGGAGATCACCGCCATCAGCGTCGCACAGTATCCCCACGTCAAGGATATTTACGCCTTTACCTCCTGCGGCTCATCCATGGGTGACAACTATGGGCCGAAGCTGGTGAGCCGCGAGCCGATGACGCTGGAGGACATGCGGACTTCGCCGGTCAAGGTTGCCATTCCCGGCGAGCGGACCTCGGCGTTCGGCACGCTCAGCCTGATGCTGGGCAAGGGGGGGTTCCCCTTCGAAGTGATCGAATTCGACAGAATCATCGACGTGGTGGTGAGCGGCGAATTTCCTGCGGGGCTGATCATCCACGAAGGCCAGCTCACGTTCGAGGATGCCGGGCTTCATCTGGTCGCGGATGTCGGGGAGTGGTGGACCGGCAAGACAAACCTGCCCCTGCCGCTGGGGGGGAATGTGATCCGCCGCGATCTGGAGGAAGCCCACGGCCCGGGAACCCTCCGCGAGATCACCAGGCTGCTCGCCCGATCCCTGGAGTACGCCCTGGCCCATCGCGAGGAATCGATCGCATACGCCATGAGATATGCCCGGGACATGGGTGCCGCTCGTGCCGACGAGTTCATCTCCATGTACGTCAACAAGTGGACGCTGGATTTCGGGGAGCAGGGCCGAGCAGCAGTCCGGGCGTTCCTGGGGGAACTGGCACGGGCTGACCTGACCCCTGATCCGGGAGAGGTGGATTTCATCTCCACGGCGGTAGAATCGGTTTAGACCCCGAAATAAGTCCTTAATAGTGAAGATAGGAAAGATTTTCCTTGCGAGGAGACCGCTTCCTGAGGTATTCTCTCTGTGGAGTGAATTAACTGCCTCGGATGACCCCGGGGATCGATCACGAGCGATCAGTATCGACCGGGGGAACGATCCATGAGTCAAATGGTCCCGCAATCTACCGCTGAGTCCTACGCACCGCCATCGGTACGTCAGTTCAGTGTGTTTCTGGATAACCGGGTGGGCAAGCTTCTGGAGATGGTCGAGCTGTTCGACGATGCCTCCGACGTCCATCTGTGCGGCTTCAGTGTGCTGGAATCATCTGATTATGCGGTGGTTCGGATCATTCCCAGCAACGCCGATGCGGCCCGGGCCTTGCTCCGTGAGCACAACATGGCCTTTTCCGAAGTCGATCTGCTGATCGTCGAGCTGTGCGAGGGCCAGACGCTCTCCCGCATGTGCCTGTATCTGCTGGGGGCGGAATTGAGCATCCGTTTCGCATATCCCTTGATGCTGCGTCCCAGAGGTGACAATACGCCGACCATCGCCTTGGCGGTGGATGATCATGTGCTGGCGGGGGTCATTCTGAGACAGAAGTCATTCCGGCTTCTGGGTGAGGCGGAACTGCCGTAGGGGGTCGATCACACGATACGATCAAATAAAAAGCGTCCGCCGAGGCGGACGCTGTGGTCGTTTAAAAAACAACGCAAAGCTGATCAGGCAGCTCTGCGATAACGACGGGTGCTGGAACGACGCTTGGCGGTCGGGAACTTGTAGCTTCCACGACTGGTGGTCTTGCGACCGACGGGCTTACGAGTGGTCTTGCGTCTCTTCGACCTGATTGTGGTCTTGCGCTTCTTGGCCTTGGTTGTGGTGCGCTTCCTGGTCGTTGACTTACGCCCTGTCTTGCGGACCTTTCTCTTCTTCTTGCCGGTGGTGGCGCTGATCTGCTTGGCGAAGAACTTACGGCAGAACGCCATGAATTCCTGCTGGCTGCCACAATGATTCTTGAGCTGCTCAGGGGTGCAGAAACCGGAGCTGATGAACCAATCGATGAAGCACTGCCACATGTTGTGCTGGCATTCGTTGCGGACTGTTGCAGTACCCTTCTTGCATTTTTCGCTGGTCCAGTAGACAAACTGGCCGTTGAACTTCTGACGGAAGCAGAGTCCAGCCTTGAACAGTGATTCGAAGACCATCTTGGGGCTCTTCTTGCTGTTCTTGGCGATGGTGTTGACGGCGACACCGCAGGGGGTGCCGAGCTTCATCGCTGACTTGAAGGACGAAGCGTAAGGTGACTTGTGATTCGTAGGCATAACTTGAATTCTCCTGATGATTCACTTAGCCCCGCGATGTCTCACTCTGGACACCTTTAGCTGGGGCATGGTTCAAACATTCGGGCAGGAATTGCCCCTTGGAATCTTGCCCATCGACCTATAAAGCCCGCCGAATCAGGAATCAGTATTATTTTTTCGAAATAATGCGATGGGATTGAAGTCTGGATCCGTTCCGACCTTTGCCCGACGGCTGATCGATAGCAATCAGGCAAGTCCAGAATTCGGATCTCGCGATCGGTCTGGGATTTGTCGTGGTCTCCCCGAAGACTCTTTTCCGGCCAACACGGCCCTTTACACAGGTGATCGACCCCGATCAGGTTTCACTCTTGTTTGTTCTGTTTGTCGCCAGGATCGATAAAGTCCGAGGTCTTCGAATTGAGTTCAATGCGGGTTGGACCGGCGCTCAGGGGGATTTTTTCGGGGATATAGTCGTGATCCCGTTTTCGGACGATATTGATAACTTCGATTCGATCGTCCTGTTGCAGCAGACGCGCGGTATTCAGTCCGCTCAGGATCCGCCCGAAAACCGTGTTCTTGCCGTTGAACATGGGAAGGGGGGTATGCGTGAAGTAGAACTGACACCCGGCAGTATTCGGGATCGGCGATTTGGCCATGGCCAGAGAGCCGGCAAAATGTTTTCGATGATTCTCGGCAAAGTGCTCATCACGAATGTAATACCCCGGGGTGCCATCTCCCAATATGCCGGTCGCGCCGGGTTTCGAGTTGGGATCTCCGGCCTGGGCCAATAAATTGGGCAGGACATTGTGAAACCTGGTTCCGGCATAAAATTTCTCTTCACTGAGGGCAATGAAATTTGCGACGGTGTTGGGGGCCTCATTTTCAAACAGTTCCACGACAATAAGCCCTCGGGTCGTGATGATTTCGGCACGGGGCAGATCATTCGCTTCCTCTTCTCGGGCGCGTATTTCCTGCTCTTGCTGCCAGTATTCAAGGTACTGCCTCATATCGACGAGTAACGCCTCCGCCGCATCCTTGAACGGGCGCTCTTGGTCGGAAACATCATCGGGAATGGACTCAAGTACGGAGATGGCTTCCTCAAACCGGTGATCGGCGAATAACGCGTCGGAGAGCAACACCGCGGCTTCGGGAAACTCGCCGAAATCAAACTCATAACGCTGCAGTATCGTAATCGCGCGCGCGTAAAGGTTTCGCTCCTTAAGCTGACGCGAATGCGTGAGCCGTATTTCCGTATTTTCCGGATACAGATTAACCAGGCGATCGTACGCGCGATCGGCCCGGCTATAGTCGGCCTTCTGGAAGAAGTAATCGGCCCAGGAGAGACCGAGGGTGGCTTCATCCGGGTTGAGCATCATCAGACCTTCATAGAGCTGGTCAATCCGAGGGTCATCTTTCAGCCACAGCGCCAGCTGAAGCTCATACATCAAGCCTTTTTGATGTTCCGGGTTTGTCTCGTTGAAACTTGAAAACCGCTCTCGGAGCAGGGTCACCGTCGGACGATCTTTGTCCGACATGCCACCTTGATTTCTCAACGAGTAATAGAGATTGTTGAACGACTTCTTCAGAGGATCAAGCTCATCCGCTGCTGACGTGAGCGATGCATCCGAGACCGCGGCAAGATCGATCACCGAGTCCGATTGGGCCAGCGTGATCCCCGCAGGAGCGAGCATCACCAGCAAAGCCGAAAGTCGTTTAAAAGCGTGGTTCATCCGTCATTCCTCTGGGAAGTGAAGTTGGTCAAATCAACGATCAATAGGGTAGCACCGAAGCCGCATTGAGTCAGTACCGACTCAGGGGACCGGATATGAGCAACTGGTCCGGTCCGTCTCCCATATCGTGACCCGTTCCAGACGGCCCCCGATACGATCGATAGGCTGGAGCAACAGGTCATGGCAGACCTTGGCGATGTGCTCGACGGAAGGGTTGAGCGTCGCAAACTCAGGTGTGTCCAGGTTCAAGTGGGTATGGTCGAAACGCTGGATCACCTGCTCGTTGACGATGCGTTCCAGGCCGGCCAGATCGAGTCTCAGTCCATCAAGGTTATCGATGAGAGAGGTCGAAGCATCGACCTGAAGACGATAATTGTGCCCGTGGCCATTGGGATTATTGCACTTGCCGAACGTCTCCTGATTGCCTTGCTCATCCAGAGTGGGACTGTGCAGCCGGTGGGCCGCGGCAAAGTCAAACTGCTGGCTGATCAGGAATCGATCCATGGTGTCGGCTTTCATCGAGAGTGAATAGTAGGGGCTCAATCGCCAGCGAATCGACGAGACCGAGCTATCCAACGACTCCTGGATGGCGCGCATGGTCTCGGCCAGCACCACAGATGGCTCCTGATCGGGTTGTTCAAGGACCACCCGGCGAATCAGGGGAATCGCCCGATCCCGCACCGCCTCGTCAATTGCGGAGATGTTCATCACGTAGCCGGTCGTGGGATCGGGTTCGCCTCGACAGTTCACTTCAATCTCGTAATACACCCCGATGCCGTCCATGCTCGGAAAGGCCGCGAATGTGTTGTGACGCACATCTCGAGATGGTCTCGCCCGTGAAAGATTGATGCAGAAGCGGACAGTGCGAGTGAGTTCAAACATGTTCACAAGAGGATGATATCAATCTGAAACAGTGGATAACCGGACAGTCGGATTGGTGAACCGGTCGGTTGCCGGTTTCAGATATCATTGTAGATCATCCAGTTGGGAAGACCCGGCTGGGAGAATTTGGTCGATAGATTCTGTAACCCACTTGGTTTATGCTTGCCAATGGTGAAAAATGTACGAACCTTGCCTTGGAATGAAAAGAGCTTCTCGTATTGTCGGACAGGGTTTGACACTCCTCCTGGCGGGTGTCCTTCTGGTCAGTTGTGCCTTTTGGGAGCGGGAGGGCTATGCACCGCGTGTGAATAAGTCGGTGAGAATGTCGCGAAACCCGATCCAGGCCCGGACTCAGGCCCAAACCCCCACTCGGACCCGAGCCCGACCACGGGCTTCGATCCAGAACCGTCCTCGCCCGGATGCGGCTACCCCAACCCCGAATGTTCCCGCCAATCCGCCAGCGAATCGAAAGATTCAGCCCTATGAGGGTCTGACGGTGTATCCGGATCGGCACATCCTTGAGATCGAGGCAGTTGTATGCCTTGATGGGGGATGGCTCGAACAGATCGCCTGCTCACCCGGCACACGCGAGCATGAATCGCTGATGACCATCAAGGCCAAGCCGAGCGAGGTCCATGCCGCGCTTCTTCTGGCGGGCCACAAACCGGGAAAGCCCGGCAAGTGGATCTACGAGGAGGACAAATATCAAACGGTCCCGCCCCAGGGCCATGCGGTAATGGTCTTTGTCCGTTATCAGAATGAAGACGAGAAGATGATCGAAGTGCCGATCCGTAACTGGATCAGCGACCATCAGGGTAACCATGACTTCCCCCAGACGCCGTGGGTCTTTGGCGGGTCGCGTTTCGCGGCGAATCCCGAGGGCATGGAACCGGGCGAGTACTACATCGCGGACTACAGCGGCTCAATCATCGGGCTTGTGACCTTTGGCGACGAGGTGTTGGGTTTCGCCCAGGTGATCTCGGATCAGGAGGTGGTGAGCCCGCCGGAATGGGTGGTCAACGAGGATGCGATCCCAGCCGTGGGGACGCAAGTGACGATCGTGATTCGTCCGATGACAAGAAAAAATTAGCCGACGAATAGGGGAGCGGCAGCCGGCGTACCGCACTCCGGGCAGCGTTCGTGATTGACGCCCCTGAGGTCATAGTTGCATCGGGGGCATCTGCCATGACGGATTCGCCAGCCTTTTCGGGCGCGTCTGGTTCCGCCACTGAGTAACCAGAGCAGTGTCGCATATAGCGATGAATTAACCATCAGACCCGGCCAGATAGGTCTTGTAGGGAGGGCAATATACTCCCGGCCTGTGCTTCTAGGTTGCGGTATTCTGTAGACCGCGATCCCTTCAACTATGTTCAAATGCGAATCCCCTATCCGACGTGGTTGGTTGATATATGTGGCGAAAAGGGCTCGCATCGGCCAACCCCGGGCTACCTCAAGCAGGCGCCATGTAACCTGGTCCTTGCGATTCGGCGGAGGCGGTTTGTTCATGCGGCTCCACGATGGCACGGTTGCTCCCATGGGGATTCCACGAATCACAGGACCACTGGTGCTGGGCCTAGCGGTGATGCTGGTGTATGTGATGTGTTCGGACTGCGTAAAATTCCAATGTGGCTCGCCAGTTGATGTCTGCCCGGTGCTGATGCCCCGTGGGAAACTACTCTTGCCGATCTTCAGATTCCGTAACGGGGGCACAGCGGGAATCCAGGCGATAGCGATAGTCATCAGCAATCCCGCCAGAAGCCATAGGAGGATTATACGGAAGGGCCGTCCCATGCTGAATGAAACGCCTGACAAGCCAAATCATTTCATTTGCCGGTCAGTGACAGCCGTCGCGCTGCAGTCAGTGCGATCGCGATCGCGTCCGCCACGTCGAAAGGGGAGGGGGGTTCGGCCAGTCCGAGTTGCTTCGCGACTGCCAGTTGGACTTGCTCTTTCGTCGCGTGGCCGTAGCCGGTGATCGCCTTCTTGACTTCCGTGGCGGGAAGCTCGTCGATGGTGACGCCCTTGATCTGGCCCGCCAGCAGGATCACTCCCCGGGCGTGGCCCATGAGCACCGAGGTTTGGGCGTGCTTGTAATGTGAATAGAGCTTCTCGACCACCATCACCTCCGGCTTCAATTCCTCGATGACCTGGCTGAGATCTTCAAAGAGCTGCCCGAGACGGTAGGGGATCGACTGATCGGCATCGAGTCGCAACACGCCCCCCTCAATCAGTGTCGGCTCAGGATTGTTCTCCGACAGCTCAACGCATCCATAGCCGGTGAGTCGAAGACCGGGATCAATGCCGAGAATCTTCATTGAAGAGGGGATTTTACCACGGAGGGCACGGAGGGGACACGAAGTGAAGAAAGGGAAACATGGTGGGGACAACCTGAAATCGGTTATGAATCAATTTCTTCGCCCCTTTCCGATCCAGATCAAAATCTCCCTCCGTGTCATCTCCGTGTACGCTCCGTGGTGAAATCTTCCCGGAATGGGACCGGGAGAATTTAACATAATTCTAAAAGGGGGCTCTTGGGCTACGAAACGGCTTTTTCGACTTTGCGGTCGGACTCGACCTCGCCGTCCGTGAGCCAGATGATACGCTCGCATCGGTCGGCCACTCGCTGATCGTGGGTCACCACGAGAATCGTAATGCCCTGATTGTGCAGATCCGAGATGAGTTCGAGGATCTCGACCCCCGTTTTGGTGTCCAGATTGCCCGTCGGTTCGTCGGCCATGATGAACGAGGGGCTCGTCACCAAAGCCCGCGCCACCGCGACCCGCTGTTGCTGGCCGCCGGATAACTCGTTGGGTCGGTGTGTGAGCCGATCACCCAGCCCGACCATCTTGAGCTTCTCGATTGCCTGCTCCCGTCGCTCCTTCTTGGGCACGCCCTGATAAAACAGCGGCACCTCGACGTTATCCACGATGGTCAGCTCGCTGATGAGGTTGAAGGCCTGGAAGATAAAGCCGATTTTCCGGCCCCGCACGCGACTCAGCTCGTCATCATCCATCCGGGCCACATCCTTGCCATCGAGAAGGTACGTGCCTTCCGTCGGCTGATCGAGACAGCCCAGGATGTTCATCATGGTGGACTTGCCGGAGCCTGAGGCCCCCATGATCGCGACGTACTCGCCGTGGGGGATATTCACATCGATATGCCTCAATGCCTCCACAAGGACCGTACCATCGGGCTTGAAATAGGTCTTCGAGATACCTCGTAGCTCGGCGACGTAGCTCGGAGAGCCATTGTTGGACGGTGTTTCATTCATGGTTGGGCGTGATCCTGCCGAGCGATTGTACCGGTTGGACCCTGCCGGGCGTCGCTGAAATTTCCAGAACGCTAGACTGCCCCCCGGTAACCCCCGGAATCCTCGAATAACCACCCGCTCACCTCCTGATATCCCCATGACTCCCATCAATCGTGAGACATTCGAGCAACTGGCGAAACAGGGCAATGTGATCGCCCTTTCCCGTCACCTGATGAGCGATCAACTCACCCCGGTGCTGGCCTATCGTCGGCTGGTCTCCGCCGATGAGCGGACCGCCCCCAGCTTTCTCTTCGAGTCGGTCGAGGGCGGGGCGAACGTCGGGCAGCACTCGTTTCTCGGGGCCCAGCCGTGTCTGGAGGTGGTGGCCAAAGGCCACCAGGTCACGGTTATCGACCATCGAACCGGGGAATCCACCACGACCGAAGAGGCTGATCCACTGGCCGTGCCCAAGCGCTTGACCGAGAGTTGGAAGATCGTAAGCCCGGAAGGCTCTCCGATTGACCTACCTTGTTCCGGGGGGTGGGTCGGGTATGCCGGTTACGACACCATGCGATACGGTGAGCCGGAGAAGCTCCCCTTTTCGCATGCGCCGCATGACGACCGGGATCTGCCCGACCTGCATTTCGGCCTGTATCGTGAGGTTGCGGTCTTCGATCATGCCAGGAAGGTGCTGCATGCGATCGTTCATGTCATAACGGACGAATACGAATCAATCGGTCATGCTTACGAAGCGGGCTGCGCTCAGCTCGAGGCCTTCGTCACACGACTGGAAACGCACAGCGTGCCACTTCCCGCCGGTCCGATCGATATGAACCTGCATGAAACGCCCGAGGGGGAACTCAAGGCCAATTTCACTCGAGAGGATTTCGAGGCGGCGGTCGAGCGATGCAAGGAGTACATCGTCGCGGGAGATGCGTTTCAGATCGTCATCAGCCAGCGTTTCGAGCGCAGCTCCACGGCGGACCCCTTCGAGATCTATCGCGCTCTGCGGATCGTGAACCCCAGCCCGTACATGATCTACTTGCAGGCTCAGGGATCGATCCTGGTGGCCTCAAGCCCGGAAATTCTCTGTCAGGCCAAACAGGGGGTCATCACCAGTCGCCCGCTCGCCGGGACCCGCAAGCGGGGGGAAACGCGGGAGGAGGATCTCGCCCTGGAGCGTGACCTGCTCGCCGATGCCAAAGAGCGTGCCGAGCATGTGATGCTCGTCGATCTGGGTCGTAACGATCTGGGCCGCGTGTGCGAGGCCTCATCGATAACCATCGAGCGAATCATGGAAGTTGAACGTTACAGCCACGTCATGCACCTGAGTTCAACGATCACGGGCAGGCTAAGCCAAGGGCTCGATTGCTGGGACGCCCTGCGGGGAACCCTGCCGGTGGGGACGGTCAGCGGGGCCCCCAAGGTCCGGGCCATGCAGATCATCGATGAGTTGGAACCCACGCGACGTGGACCGTATGCCGGGGGTATCGGCTTCATCGACTTCAAGGGCGACATGGACATCGCCATTGCGTTGCGCACGATGGTGATCCCCACTTCAAGTTATCGCGATGGCAAATGGACGGTGCATCTCCAGGCGGGAGCAGGCATCGTTGCCGACTCAAAGCCTGAGGCGGAATACGAGGAGACGGTGAACAAGGCCGCGGCGCTGGGCAAGGCGATCGATCTTGCTGAGGCTGCGTTCGGGTAAATCCAGACTACAAAAACAACCTGACTCCCCTACTCGAGCCGAATGTCGTGTTCTTCAGCCTTCGTTGTGTGGGACAATTCCATTTTGACGCGTTCGGTATCGACAAGATGGTCCATCGTCTCGCGCTCCTGCGCGGCGGCCCCGGACAGACGCAACAGCGATACCGACGTATAGACAATGGCCAGACAAAGGATCAGGGCGAGAGCGACCGTCCCGGCAATGATGATGATGCTGCTGGAGATGGCGAAACCGCTGAAGAGAACGAATCCCAATCCGAAGCCCATCAGCAACGCCGCCAACACTGGGCTGGCGGCGATGAGAATTTGCTGAAAAAGCAACTCGCGCCGACACACCTCATACTCAAGCATGGTGGCGAGTGACAGGGCGGTCTGGCCGGCAAGAAACATCCCGCTCACCATCACCAACAACCAGATGCCCCCCATTATGCTTTTCCATTGGAGCAACGGGCTGAACGGGGGAGGCGTGCTGACCATGAGCACATACCAGAAGATGAGACAGCCCGTGATCATCAGAAGATCAAGGCATGTTGCGATAAATAAGAGGTTCAGACGCGGCCCGATACGCGGCAGCTGCGCGATGGCCCCGCGAAAGCGCAGCGTCCAGACCCCGGTCATCCGGTACAGGGTGGCCATCAGGAGAAAGAGCCCCACCAGCACATACATGTCCATGCCGAACAGGTTCGGCACGAGAATGGCAATGAAAATCATATAATTCGGGAGGTAGGACATGGCGATGCTGCGAAAACCCGAGGCGACATCATCGGGTCGGGCCAGTTCAAACAGGGAAGAGCTCACCCCCAGCCCGCATTCGGAGCATAACCCCCCCGCCAGCGCGCCGCGCAGGTTGTAGCCGCACCCGATGCAATCGAGATCGCCGTTGATTCGGGCGTGCGGGGGGAACTGTCGTTTTTCGAGAATGGCGGTCCAGTGCATGCTTTCGTATTGTACGAAACGAGCGTACCCGTCCCAAGAAACCTGTTGCTTCAATCTTCGACGGCCCCGCGATCCATGGCCTCGATCAACTGCTTCAGGTAACTGCGGATGCCTTCATGCCCGCGATCGAGCTTCACGCCCAGCGACTGCACGGCATCCTTGGAAAACACGTTCTTCGGCTCGGGGGGGCTGGAATAGTCGATCTCGACCTCCTTACCCAGAAGCTGAGCGACCATCTGGGCCAAGTCGGACCAGCGGGCGTAGCAGTCCGCGAGGTTGTAGGCCCGGCCCGCAGCCTCGGGATTGCCGATGGCGGCGATGATCGCGTCGGCCACATCATCCACGTGAACGAACTTGCCGCCTCCGGGGCGATCGAAACGCTGGCTGTCTCGGACCTGGCGGATGAAGGGAAAGCCGATGGAGCGGGCCAGACGCGGGTCGATGCCGTACACAGCGCAGGGCCTGAAGGCGGAGGTATGCTGGCCGGTGGAATAGTGGGCCGCCCAGAGGTGGGCCTCGATGGCGGCCTTACAGGCCCCGTAAAGCGTATCCGGTCTCAGGGGGTGATCTTCGTCGATCTGACCTTCCCAGCGGGGCCTCATATCGTGATGCACGGCAATCGTGCTGATGTAGATGAACTGACGCGGGGCGGCTTCATTGAGCAGCCGGATCGAATCCATGACATTACTCTTGAGATGGCCATCGAGATCGACCGGATCCTTGAGCAGAGACCAATCAAGGCTGTTGTGGATAACACAATCAGCTCCCTCCAGGAGTTCAGGCCAGCAGGCATCATCATCCTGGGCACCGACCACAAAGCGATCCACGAAGGATGCGATGTGATCCTTCTTGCTTGAGGTCCGGATAAGTCCGGTTACCGAGTGTCCAGCTTCAACCAATCGACGGGCAAGAACCGATCCTATGAAACCGGACACTCCGGTCAGGGCTATACGCATGGGAGGAATACACCTTATGAATAGAAGTGACTTTATGGTGTCAATCTGTAAGACGATACGTATAAAACTGCATCCTAAGGGAAGTGGAAAAGCAGCGGGCTGTGGTTCAATAATGATCTCCCACTACCGATAACTCTGGACAGTACGGCTGAAAATGAGCCATTCCTCAATCACAAAACAGACGGCGACTCGATCCGGCAAACCCCGCCGCTGGATCATGCGATTGTTTCGCGTAATGCTGGGACTGGCCCTGGTAACGGCCATCGCTTTTTTTCTGGTCACGCGCTCCTGGTTCATCATCAGATTGGTCAAACCGCACCTGGAACGTCGATTTGGCGGGGAAGTCGCCATCGGCAACGCTTCATACAAGGGGCATGGCCAGTTCATTTTTGACGATCTGGAGCTACGGGTTCCCGGCATGGAGGGAGATGCGGGATTGATTGCCCGACTTCAGCGTCTCGATGTGGTGATCGACACGACGGCCATAAGGCATCGGGAATTTTCCATTAAAAACGTCGATGTCTATGGATTGCATATTCGTCTCAGTGAAGATGCCCAACAAAGTGGTGACATGAATTTCATGAAGCTTACGCCGTTTTGGGATGATGGTCCCACCCTGCCCCCGGCGGTACGCATTCATCATTCCGTCATCGAAGTCGGGTCGCATGTCGATTCGGACTACAGTCCGAGGGGACTTCGTCTTTTCACCGGCATCCTGTATCCGCTCGACCTTGAGAAGGGTTTGTTCAATTTCACCCTGAACGAGATTGATGAAAATTTCAATCCGATCAACCCGAATGGCCTCCAGGTGCGCGGCAACTGGAATGCAAACACCTTCGAACTCTCAGGACTCGCCGAAGGCCTTCAGTTGAACAACGCAACCTATCGAATGTGTCCCAGCATCGTGCGGGTCTGGTGGGAACAGATGGAACTCGAAGGGCATGTGTACGGGGTGAGCTTTCATTATCTGCCGGAGGAAAGCATGGAGGTGCGATTTTCCATTCAGGACGTGGCCATGTCACTTCCCATCAAGGCGACAGACCTGTGGGCGACGTATCAGGATGGCAAAATTCAATCGTCAATCAGTCGCCCGCGAATGTTTGTCCGGAGCGGCGAGATTTCGCTCAGTGATAACCAGGTCCAGCTCCTGGATCTGGTCGGAACCCTGGGCGCGCCGAGCGGGGAGGCATCAACCAACGGGTTGCCATTCAAGGTGACTTTCACCATCGATTCGATACCCATGATCGATTGGGAACATAAGGGGGATTGGATGAGGCGTGTCCTGGATGAATCCCCTTTCAACATGACCGTCGAGATTGAGAATTATGTCTTTGAGCGGGGCGATGACGGAGAGACCTCGGTGGTGCAATTGCCCGCCCCGATTGCCCGAGTTCTTGAGAAGTTCAGGCTGACCCAGTGGACTCTTGATTCGAGCATTGTCCTGCGACGCCAGGTATCCGAAGGCGGCGCGACAGATGACACTCCCGACTCACCCGAAATCGAAGTGAACGGCTCGATCTCACTTAAAAACGGCCGCGGGGCGTACGATATCTTTCCGTATCAACTGGAAAACATCCAGGCTCGCGCTGAGTTCGACACGAATCGGGTGGTCATTCATGAGTTGACCGCAACGGGGTCGAACGGAGCCCAAGTGCGGGTTACGGGACAGATTTCGCCTCTGGGTCCGAACGCCGCGATCTCGCTTCAGGTATCCGCACAGAATGTGGCGTTCGATCAGAGGCTTCGTGACGCATTGAGTGAGAAGCAGCAGAGGCTCTACGATGCGTCATTTCATGAGCAGAATTATGAGACGCTTCGAGCGCACGGGCTTCTCGATGAAAAGAGTGATTTCGTCTTCGGGGGAAGCATGGATCTCGATCTGAATTTCGAGCGCCCCGCAGGGCCCGATCAGAATGTGGTCATGACCGGTGAGGTTGACATTCATTCCCTCGGCATCGTGCATGAGAGCTTTCCCTATCCCATCACGGTTCACGGCGGTCGTCTTGAGCTTCTCGCCGACCGCGTCGTGCTGGTCGGCGATGACGATACCCGGGGGCTGCCAATTTCCACTCAGGGTGGTGGCAAGGGTTTCATCAAAGGAGAGATCACCTATATTCGTAAGGAGGGAAAGTTCGAGACCCGACCGGAACTGTCGATGCATATCGAGCAGGATGGCCTCACCGATCTCCTTTACGCCTCCATTCCGTTGTCGTCTCAGGAACGGAAAGAAACGGACAAGGGCGTAGACGGAGTCTGGCCGGGCACGCGTCTTTCACGGACTGGAAAAATGCTCCAGGGGCTCGGCCTGGACGGCAGCCTGGATTACGAAGGTGTTCTCAGAAGAAACGACGACGGACAATTTGATTACGACATCAGGCTCACCCTGAACGGATCCGCAGAACCTGCCGACAAACTCGCGGACATGATCGGTACGGTGGGGCTCATCTGGCCGGATGAATTCCTGATCGATGACGTCCACGGCGTGATCAAAATTACCCCTGACTACATCGAACTCCAGAATTTTTCCGGCAGAAATAAAGAGAGCACAATCACCGCCGATGGTTTTGTCGATCTTGCCTCACCACGACCCGAAAGCTTCCTACATATCAATTTCGAGCGGCTCGCCCTCGGCCCCTATCTCGTCAATCTTGCTCCCGCTGAACGGCGCGATGAGGTGCGTCAACTTTGGGAGAAATATCAACCGAGCGGGCATTTCAGTCTCGATCTGAACTATCACGCCGTGGGGGATACTGTTGACCGCATGGAGCTTCAGGTGTTTCCCGATGAGATCAATCTTATTCTCGACGACCAACTGGTGATCCTGACCCGCGAGGAAGGTGACATCAAGCTCGTCAATAAACAGGTTGAGTTTGACAACCTGTTCCTGATGATGAAAACCGGAGATCGATCAGATGGCACGATAACCCTCAACGGCGCTTATGATACGTCTCAGGAGGAAAGCGATCTGAACGTACTGGGGATCTGGCAAGACGGTCGTCTCGAATCGCCGCTGGTCACCGAGATGCTCTCGCTGATCGGGGCGGAATCGCAAATTGAGTACTATCGGAAACTGTCTCCGCACGGACGCTTCCAGGCAAACTTTTCCTACGAATCACCCCGCTCCGGCAGAGTTCGAAAGGTTGATATCTCTCTGGAGCCGCTGCATGTTTCGGTGCAACTCAACGATCGTACGATCGCCATGGATTTTAAACCCGGCTCGAAGATTGTTTTCGAGCCGGGTCTGGTCCTACTTCGAAACATTTCAGGACAACACAACGGCGGGTCGTTCAATCTGGATGGGACGATCAACTTTAAGGACGAAATGGATATCAATCTCGTCGTTGAATACAACGGCAGGCTTCGATCACCCGAGATTGAGGCGCTGTTGCCCGAACGGATCAGGCAATGGGTCGAGCTAGTCAAATTTCAGGACAGCGAAGAGAGCAGTCTTCGTCACGGCACGCTGCATCTCCAGGAAGTCCGTGATGAAGAGGGGAATACGCAATGGAAAATCGATTTCACCGGGCGGATCGAGACGGCAAACGCCGGCTTTGTCGCCGGGGGTGAGTTTGCCGAGGTCGAGGGAGTGTTCGCGGTGATATTCAATTTCCTGCCGAACCAACTGCCCGTTGTGAAAATCGACGCGGATATTCATCGCATGCTCGTCAAGGACCGGGTACTGACCGGCATCACCGGATCGGTGTTTCTGGATCAGGATGAAAAATGCATTCGGGTTCCTCACCTTAAGGGAGACATGTACGGGGGAAAAATCGTCGGGTCCGCCAGCATTGGGTTTGGCGACAATCTGGATTATCAGGTCAATATTGACATGGTCGGGGTGGGTCTCGATGGTTTTCTCCATGCGTCGGCGAACCCGGATGACACCCGGTCGGATTCTCACTCCGCTCCGGCAATTTCGGTGTCACCGCCTCTCGGGGAAATTTTCGGTACGGTGGCGCTCTCCGGCAAGCGCGGGCGAAAGGAGACGCAGATCGGTCGCGGCATGGCTTTGGCTGTCGGCAGGCGGGTCGCCTTCATGCCGCTCATACTTCGTCTCGCTCAGATTTTGCAGTTGAAGCTTCCCGTCGGGGGTGATCTCAATTATGCCGCTGCGGAGTTCTACATCGCCGGTGAGATGCTCTACTTTGAAGAACTGTTCTTCGAGAACTCGGTTGGTGATTATGCTATTGCTCCGCTTCAGCTTATTGGCAGCGGGACACTTGATCTGAAATCATTCGAGCTGGATCTCAAGTTCCAGGCCCGAGGCGGCCTGATGCTGATCAACGAAGTGATTGGATCGTTCGGGGACCAACTACTTGGCATCGAAATCACGGGCCCCCTCAGCGATCCTCAGGCGAACATCGTCGCCCTGCCGGGCCTGAGCCGGGCTGAGTCGAAAAGTCATTCTCCTGGAATGATCGTCAACTCGCCGGCCTCCGGAGAAACAGATTGAGGTTGCATTCGTGACACCCCAAACTCGGGCATATCATGAAAGCGAGCGTATGACAAAATATGTCATGAAAATCCTGCACCTACCGGTCGCCGCCCTCATGATGTCGGCCTGCGCTTCCACGGCAAGGGACGGAGCGAATCAAGCGCACGAGTCTTCGCCGAGCCGTACGCTTTCCGCAAGAATTCTCAGTCGTTTCACCAACGTGGATAACGGCCTGGAAGTTCAGCGCTGGATCGTTCAGAGTGCTTCCGAAAGAATCGCGGAGGTACTGAGTTCGCTATCCACATCGTCGCCCGTCGATCCGGAGCTGCTCGAACGGCTTCGTCGAAACGGATTTCGTCTCGTGGTGATCGATGCCGGTCTGCTAGAGAGGTTGAAGCAGGGGATCGGACCCTTTACGCAGGACCACTCCGAGTGGCATGGCCAGATCGAGAGTTGGCGCACGTTGCATCATCTCCAGATTAAACCCGAGGGACAGAATGTCGTTATAAACGGTCGGGTCAGGAGATTCAGGACCGGTGAGTTGCAACTGCTCATCCGGTGCTGGACCGTGCAGATGGAGGATGGCCCCTTCCTGCAGCTCGAAATGGTTCCGTTTCTCGACACGGGGCCATTGCAGCGCGCGCAATTGATTCCCGGGAATAAATTGCTCATAGGAAAACGCATCGACGAACTGGCCCTGACTCTGCCCCTGTATCCGGGTCTGGCTTATGTCCTGACTTATGAATCCCCGCAGATCTCGTGGCCTGGAGATGAAGCGGAGGGATCTTCCGGGATCCGAAATCAACCATTCTCGAAACGACGAATGCTCGGCCCCCATGAAGCCGTCGAATCCCCGGGGCTGGCAACAAGCATTGCGACAACCCTTGGCGAACTGCTGCTGAAGATTAACACATCACCACCCTCTCACGATATGCTCGTGTTCATACCTCGGATCGCTCCCGAACTCTATCCCCCCTCCGGAGACGAGTTACATTCCGTTTCCACCCCACGCTCGGATCACTGATGGCCTCAAAGAAAACCAAATCCAAGGAGGTTTCAAAAGCTGCCGCTCGCGACGGTCGAACGGCAACCGCGGTCCGCACACGATCGCGCGGTCGCCGGCGGCTTCCTCCCATCACCGTCATGCCCACTCTCTTCACCCTGGGCAACCTGATTGCCGGGTTCGCGGCGGTGTACTACGCCTCCAAACCAATCGACTACAGCGGCCTCCTGCAATGGTCGAGCCTGACCCTGGCCGGAGCCTTGATCTTCCTGGGAATGTTCTTTGATGCGGTGGACGGGTCGGTGGCGCGCCTGACGCGATCGTCCTCCGAAATCGGCGCGCAGCTCGACTCTTTGGCCGACATGGTGACATTCGGGGTCGCCCCGGCGTTCATGATGCTAAGGCTGGTCAGCAATTACGTCGGATCGGAAGGCACGGTGCATATTCTTGGCCCCATGGCGGACAATACCTTCGCCAAGGTGCTTTGGGGTGTCGCCGCGGCGTATGTGGCGTGTACGGCCCTGCGTCTGGCCCGATTCAATGTCGAGACCCCCACGGCAAGTGTTGAGGATCACATGATCTTTCGCGGCCTTCCCTCGCCGGGCGCGGCGGGGACGGTCGCCAGCCTCATTGTCCTGCATCAGCATTATCTTGCCGCCGGCGTGGCGGGAGCGGATGAGATTTCACTGGCCTTTGCCCGTTGGACGGCGTTCGGCGTGCCGCTGATAACGCTGCTGTGCGCCTGTGCGATGGTCTCATCGATTCCCTACATTCATTTCGTGAACCGTTATGTGCGGGGGCAGCGCAACTTTGGGTATGTCGCGGGTATTGTCATTATCATCGTGGTGTCCGCTCCGTGGTTTCAGGAAGTGTTAGCGGTGGCGTTTACCGTGTTTGCCTTGTCCGGACCGATGCGGTTGCTGATCAATCACTTGCGGAGGCGTCGTATGAAGAAGTCCGCAACAGAAAGCTGATTGCTTCGACTTCCGGCTCGATCGCGGCTACCCTGCCCTCCTGATGAGCCAACCCCCGATCGTCCGAACCCGTTTCGCCCCAAGTCCGTCAGGACATCTTCATGTCGGCGGGGCCCGCACCGCCTTGTTCTGCTGGGCGTATGCCCGGAAACACGGCGGAAAATTCATCCTTCGCATCGAGGATACGGATCAGAAGCGGTCGCATGACATTGCAAAGCTTGCTTTTCTTGAGGATCTCAAATGGCTCGGCATCGAGTGGGATGAAGGACCAGTATTTCAGGGCTGTGGGGGAGGAGATGCCGGACCGTACTTCCAGTCGCAGCGACTTGATCTGTATCACAAGTACATCGAACAGCTTCTTGAAGAGGGCAAGGCGTATCGGGCGTTCGAGACGACCGAGGAGCTTGATGTGGCGCGGAAACAGGCCCGTGAGGGGAAAAAAAACTATCGGTATGACCGGGCGGCTCTAGATACCGATGCCGATACTCGCGAGAAATGGGCTGACGAAGGCAAGCCGCATGTGGTGCGATTCAGGGTGCCGGACGAGGGAACCAACACCGTTCACGACGAAGTGCGCGGCGATGTGACCATCGATGCGACCGAGCTCGACGACTTCGTCATCCAGAAGGCGGACGGATACCCGACATACCACTTCGCGGTGGTCGTCGATGATGAGTTGATGGGAGTCACCCATGTTATTCGCGCCGAGGAGCATCTCAAGAACACGCACAAGCACATTCTGCTGCAGGAGGCGTTGGGCTTCCGTCAGCCGGTGTTCGCCCACATCTCGGTCATTACCAATCCCGACGGGTCGAAGATGTCCAAACGCGACAAGGACAAGGCGCTGCGGAAAGCTTATCGAGTGTTTGTCGAATCAAACCGGGAAAAGTCAGTCGCTGGCGACGAGGCATTCAATGCGGCGATCGCAAGATGGCAAGAGGATCGAGATTGCCAATTAGACTGGTTGGATGCAGAAGATCTAGCGTTAAGTGTTGGCTGTCATTTGCCCGAGATCAACGTCGATGATTTTCGCCGTGCCGGCTACCTGCCTGAAGCGCTTATCAATTACCTGGCACTCTTGGGGTGGAATCCGGGTGGTGATCTTGAAAAATTCACATCTGATTTCCTGTGCAAGAATTTCGATTTCGATCGAGTGCAGAAGTCTCCGGCGAAGTTCGACCGTGAGAAGCTCCGCGCTTTCAATCACGACGCCATCCAGGCATTACCCGCAGACGAGTTCGTCAGGATATACCGCAACTACTGGCAAACCTATTTTTCGGGTCTGTATGATCTGTTCACTCAACGTCGCGGCGGGCATGTATTTGACATACTGGCTCGAGCAAATCAGGCGCGGTCTAAGACGCTGTCCGACACGATCAACGAATCGTACTTCTTCTTGGAGGCTGATGATAAAATCCAATACGAAAAAACAAAAGCGGTGAGGAAAGCCCTCGTCAATGGTGAACCTTGTGGCTACGACCATCTCGAAGCGATTATCCCTGAGCTTCGTAAACTGCTTGAATGGACCGTCGAGACGATTGAAAAGGCGCTAAAGTCCTACGCCGAGACCCACGCGGACGGCAAACTCGGCAAGGTCGCCCAACCCATCCGCATCGCAGTATCCGGGGGGACGATCAGTCCCGCGATTTTCGATACGCTGTTCATTCTTGGGCGTGAAAGCGTCATAAATCGCATCGAGCGCTGTCTGGCCCATCGAAACGCCAACGTATAGGAACGCAGGATTTATCGTTCATGACCACTGCTGAGGAAAAGCAATCATTGGACTTCGTCCGCCAGATCATCACCGATGATCTCGCCTCGGGCAAGCGCACCAGCGTGGTCAC
>JADFSH010000060.1 GCA_022560875.1 Planctomycetota bacterium
GCCCCTACGATACTCACTTGTATAGAGTGAGCCTGGAAGGGAAGGGGTTTGCGCGCCTCACTCAAGCCCCTGGCCAGCACGCGATCCAGATTGCGCCGTCGAAGGAATTCTTTCTGGACACTCACTCAAGTCCGGATCGCCCGCCGATCGTCGAGTTGAGGCGAGCCGACGGGACGCTCCTGCAAACCCTGTCGCGGGCCAATATCGAAAGTCTCGAGGAACTCAGGTGGAAGCCGCCGGAAGAGTTCGTGGTCGAGGCGGCCGACGGAACGACCGATCTATATGGCGTACTCTACAAGCCCTTCGATTTCGACCCGGACAAAAAGTACCCGATAATCCAGGTAGTTTACGGTGGCGCCCGCATTGCACAGGCCGTGCGACGCACCTTCATACCCCGTCTTCACGATCAGTGGGCCCACGAACTGGCGCAACTGGGGTTCATCACTTTTTTCGTGGACCCCCGGGGAACGGCCCATCGGGGTAAAGCGTTTCAAGACGTCTTTTACGCGAACATCGGGAGCCCGGAGAAGACCGCTGATTATGTGGCCGCCCTCAAGCAGTTGGCGGAGAAACGACCCTATATGGATATGAGTCGGGTAGGAATCATGGGTCACTCCAGCGGCGGCTACAATGCGCTCAGAGCCATGTTGCTCGCCTCCGATGTTTACGATGTCGGCGTTGCCTCGGCGGCTCCCATCGCCGGCGGTGTCATCCCTTGGGAATACTACATGGGCCTTCCGCAGAACAACAAGAAAGGCTATGAATACGCTTCCAATCTCCCCTTGGCGAGCAATCTCAAAGGTAAGCTGCTGCTGATTGTCGGCACCAACGATGTGCTCTTTTCAAGGACGATAAAGATGGTCGATGCGCTGATCAGGGTAAACAAGCATTTTGACCTTGTGCTCCTGCCTGAGAAGGGTCACAGCCTCCACAGGGTCAGCCCCTACTGGCGGGAGGCCATTCGTCGTCACTTCCAGGAACACCTGAAGCCGTAAGTTAAGGTTATAAGAATGCATAGGACACAGCTAACCCTGGTTTTCCTCTTTGTTTTTGGACTGGGAGTTTTCGCTTCTCCCGGTTTCGCTCAGGAAGCGGAGCAATCCGCGCGGGAGGCGATGTACTACCGGTACCTGGAGTTCGCCTCTTACGTCAAAGGTGGTTCGATCGAGCCCCATTGGATGGCTGACGGCAGCAGCTTCTGGTACGCCGAGGGCGCTCCTGACAACACCGTCATCTATAAGGTGGACCCCAAGGCGAATACGAAGACGCCGTTGTTCGACACCGCACGTTTGCGCCAGGCGCTTACTCCTACGCTCGGACACGAACCACCGTATAAAGGACTTCCCTTTGAGGAATTCACTTTCGTGGACGAGAACGAGACGGCAGTCAGTTTCACCGTGGAGGACAAGGTGTTTGTCCTCCTGCTCGATTCCTATGCGATCACGAGAGCCCCTATTCCATCCGAGGAAAAGAAAATGAGGCAGGTTCCTCGGGTCACGCGCAACCCTTCTTCATGGGGGGACTTTACGGAGGTGCTCTCGCCTGACCGCCGCTGGTTCGTCGGCGTTAAGGACAATAATCTCTGGCTGCGATCCACCTCCGACGGTCGCAGCATACAACTCACCACCGATGGCATCAAAGACTACTGGTGGGACAACTCGGAAGCCAAGTGGGCACCGAGTGGCCCCAAACTGGCCGTAACGAAAGTGGATTTCCGCGGCGTACGCAAAGTGCCGATCGTGCATTACTTGAAGCCAAGGGAAGAAGTGGAATGGGTGTATTACGACTACGCCAAACCGGGCGAGCGCATACCCAGGATCGAACCCTTCATCATGGATATCCGTTCCAAACGACAAATCCGCATCGAAACCGGCAAGGAACCGGCAGCCTGGATTGACCTTCGCCCCGGGTGGCGGCCGGACGGTTCGGAACTGTTCCTCCTCCGTATGAATCGCGAAGGCAACAAGTTGGATCTCTTGGCCGCCGATCCGCAGTCCGGTGCCACACGTGTTGTGCTGACCGAAACCCAGAAAACGTTTCTGATAGGTGCTGAGTGGTCGCTCCTTGAGAGGCTCTTTACATGGCTACCGAACACTGAGAAATTTATTTGGTTGTCGGAACGGGACGGCTGGAACCATCTCTACCTCTACGATTATGATGGCAACCTGATCCGGCGGCTGACGGCAGGCGCGTTCCCGGTTGGACGAGTAGTTGCCGTGGACGAGAAGGCCGGGTGGGTCTACTTCACCGCTCACGGCGATCAGCGGCGGCCGTACGATACCCACCTCTACCGAGTGAATCTGGATGGCCAGCGCTTTCGCAAATTGACCGAGGCCACCGGCCAGCACGACACGCGAAGGGACCCAAGCCACACGATTCGATTCTCGCCCTCAAAAGAGTTCTTTCTGGATACCCACTCTACTGTGACCCGACCGCCCGTCGTCGAGCTGCGTCGGGCTGATGGCAAGCTGCTGCAAACACTGTCCAAAGCCAGGATCGACGATCTCACGGAACTGAAATGGAAGCCTCCCGAAGAGTTTGTGGTCAAAGCGGCAGATGGAAAGACCGACCTCTGGGGCGTACTCTTCAAACCTTACGACTTTGACGCAAAAAAGAAGTACTCGGTGATCGAAGTCATCTATGGCGGACCAAAGGTCAGCGTAGTTCCGAACACCTTTACCGGTTACAAGAATTACAATGGGCAGGCGCCTGCCCTGGCCCAATTGGGCTTTATCACATTCATCCTTGACGGGCGAGGTACCCCTGAACGAGGCAAAGCGTTCCAGGACGTGGTCTACGGAAACCTTGGCCGCCATGAGATTCCCGACCATGTGGCAGCGCTCAAGCAGTTGGCTGAAGAACGGCCGTACATGGACTTGAGCCGAGTGGGCATTGTCGGTCATTCTTGGGGCGGTTACTTTACCGTACGCGCCATGCTGCTGGCGCCTCATGTCTATCACGTTGG
Source organism: Planctomycetota bacterium (assembly GCA_022560875.1). Taxonomy (GTDB): domain Bacteria; phylum Planctomycetota; class Phycisphaerae; order Phycisphaerales; family SM1A02; genus JADFSH01. The sequence continues at coordinate 2,966 of JADFSH010000060.1, forward strand.
CATTGCCTCGGCCTCGCCGGCAGAAGGCGGCCCTCTGACATTTTACATGGGGCTGCTACGAGACAACAAAGAGGCCTATGAATACGCTTCAAACCTACGTTTAGCGGACAATCTCAAAGGCAAGCTGCTGCTCATCCACGGCACCAGCGACAATGTGGTCCCCTTGTCGGATACCATGAAGATGGCGGAGGCGTTCATCCAGGCTAACAAACCGTTCGATCTGATCTTAATTCCCGAAATTGGTCACCGTAGTTGGCGCGCCGGAAAGAGCGGAACATACTGGCGCGAAGCGATCCGCCGCTACTTCCAGGAGCACCTGAAGCCGTAAGTTAAGGATGTAAGAATGCATAGGACATGGCAATCCATGGTTTTCCTTTTTGTTTTTGGACTGGGAGTTTTCGCTTCTCCCGGTTTCGCTCAGGAGGCGGAGCGATCGGAGCGGGAGGCGATGTACTACCGGTACCTGGAGTTCGCCTCTTACGTCAAAGGTGGTTCGATCGAGCCACATTGGATGGCTGACGGCAGCAGCTTCTGGTACGCCGAAGGAGCGCCAGAAAATACGGTTATTTGGAAGGTCGATCCTAACGCCAACACCAACACCAAGACCCCCCTGTTCGACGCCGCGCGTCTGCGCCAAGCGCTGGCTGACCTGCTGGGACACGAGCCGCCCGACCAGGGACTACCCTTTGACAAATTCAACTTCGTGGACGAGAGCGAGGCGGCGGTCAAGTTCACCGTGGAGAACATCGGGTTCGTCCTGCAGTTGGACACCTACGCGATCACGCGAAACTCTATCTTGTCCGAGGAAGAGGAAATGCGGCTCGCGCCACGAGCCGTTCGCAAAGGCCTTTTCGCGCACTGGCCCCCTGTCAAGGAGGTGCTATCGCCCGATAGCCAGTGGTTTGCCGGCGTAACGGAGCACAACCTCACGTTGCGATCCACTCACGACATCCGAAGTGTGCAAATTACAAACGATGGAATCAAGGACTTCGAATGGGATGTGGAAGGCGCCAAGTGGTCGCCGGATAGCTTTCGGTTGGCAGTAACGAAGATCGACTACTGCAAAGTGCCGCAAATACCCATTGTCCACTGGACCGGGCGGACGGAAGAGGTCGAGTGGATGCGCTGGAGGAAGGCGGGCGAGCCCCTCCCCCAGACTGAACTGTACATCGTAGATATCCGCTCGAAGCGGAAGGTCCGCGTGGACACCGGCGAGGAGCTGGACCAGTACATTGAAATATTAGGCTGGCGGCCCGACGGCTCGGAACTGCTTTTTCTCCGTTCCGACCGCACCTTGAAACGAATGATTCTCATGGCCGCCAATCCAACGAATGGTGCCGCGCGTGTGATCCTTACGGAAACCCAGAAAACATTCATCATCGGACTGTACGTCTACTACGTTGAGTGGACCAGGTTTCTGCGTCCGTTCACATGGCTTGATGACGGCAAGAGATTCATTTGGATGTCGCAGCGCGATGGGTGGAATCACCTTTACTTGTATGACATGGATGGAACCCTGATCCGACAGCTAACCGCAGGAGGCTTCCCGGTGGTAGAGGTGGTTGCCGTTGACGAGAAGGCGGGTTGGGTCTATTGCACCGCCCACGGCGACAAGCAGCGACCCTACGACACGCACCTCTACCGGGTGAACCTGGACGGCAAGAATTTCACGCAACTGACCGAAGCGAACGGCCGGCACGATATCCAGTTCGCTCCTTCGAGTGAGTTCTTCCTGGACACACACTCCAGTCTGGACCGACCGCCGGTCGTGGAATTGCGGCGGGCGGACGGCGCGCTGCTACAAACTCTGTCGGAAGCCAATAGTAGTGCGCTGCAAAACCTTCGGTGGAGGCCTCCGGAGTCGTTCGTGGTCAAAGCTGCCGATCGGGAAACGGATCTTTATGGTGTCCTTTACAAACCTTTCAATTTCGACCCGGACAAGAAGTACCCGGTGATTGAATCGATTTATGCAGGCCCGCAGACGGTCTTTGTGCCGGATTCGTTTACGGACTGGGGAGTCATATATCCCCAGGCACTGGCCCAGTTGGGCTTCGTCGTATTCCAGGTTGATGGACGCGGGACCCCCGAGCGCGGCAAAGCGTTCCAGGATGTGGTCTACGGAAACTTCGGTCGCCACGAGATTCCCGACCATCTCGCCACGCTCAAGCAGTTGGCCGAAGAACGGCCTTATATGGACTTGAGCCGAGTCGGTATCTTGGGTCATTCGTGGGGCGGCTACTTTGCGATCCGCGCCATGTTGCTTGCCCCCGATGTCTATCACGTCGGCATTGCCAGCGCTCCAGCAGTCGCCATGTCGGACTTTAGCAGGTCGATCGAGCCATACATGGGTCTACCTCAGAATAATAAGGCGGCGTATGAGTACGGATCCAATCTTCTGCTGGCGGGGAACCTCAAAGGCAAGGTGCTTTTAATCCATGGCACAAGTGACGACGACGTCCCGTTCTCGGAGACCATGAAGATGGCAGACGCATTCACCCGGGTAGGGAAGCCTTATGACCTGATTGTGCTGCCCGAACAAACCCATGCTATCGGGAGTGACATCGCTGCGGGAGAACCACGCTCCTATGTAAGGGAGGCCATTCGCCGCTACTTCCAGGAGCACCTCAAGCCGTAACCAAGGACGTTCGAGGAACAAATACTCAGGTGGGCCTTAGCGGAGTGTGGTACCCCTTCATCCCCGTAGCATCGAATCTGGCGCTGGAAACTGGCCACATCGGACGTGTTGACCTCAGCCGCTAATACAACCCGGGGCGCTCCCACCGAGCGCCCCGAGATTGCTATTGCTTCATATTGGCAGGTGATATCGTCTGCGACTCATCCGGCTTCGGCACGCGGATGGGCGTCGTCGTAGGCTTCGCGCATCCGTTGTGTGGTCAGGTGCGTATAGACCTGCGTGGTGGACAACGACTGATGGCCGAGCAGTTCCTGAACGCTGCGCAGGTCGGCGCCGTTATCGAGCAGATGCGTGGCGAAACTGTGCCGCAGGGTGTGGGGGCTGATCTCGGGATCGAGACCGGCTTCGGCGAGGTATTTACTGACCTTGCGGCGGACCGATCGGGTTGAGAGTCGCGTGCCGTGCTTGTTGATGAACAGCGCCGAATCGGGTTCGGGCGTAACGCCGGCCTGCTGGTAGTAACGCATCAGCATGCCCAGGTAGTGAGTCAATGCGTTCATGGCGTGAGAGCCGAGAGGCACCATGCGTTCCTTGCGTCCCTTGCCCCGGATAATGATGGCCTGACCGGGATCGTCCACGTCATCGCGATTGATGCCGACCAGCTCGCTCACCCGAATGCCGGTGGAGTAGAGGGTTTCGAGGATGGCGCGATCACGGGCTCCCAGCAGGTCCGTATCGTCAGGGGCGGAAAGCAGTTTTTCAACCTGCTCGACGTTAATGGCCTTGGGGAGACGCTTGTTCTGGCGCGGCGTGCGGATGAGCTGCATGGGGTTGTTCGCGATGAAGCTCTGCTTCTCCATCCACCGGTGGAAGGATCGCATCGTCGCAATTTTACGCGCCATGGTCGCCGCGGAATACTGGTGTTCCTCCAGCCGGCTCAGGAAGCCGCGGATGAGATTGACATCCGCGGATAAGATCGCATCGGTGACGGTGATCGGCGTCACTTTCGCCACAACATCCTTATTGGCGATGCCGTTGCGATGCGTGTTCATCGCCTCGGTTTCCTGGTCCTTGGAGACGTTCAGGTTGAATTCATCGGTGAGAAATTCAACGTACTGGCGGAGATCAACGCCATAGCACCGGGCGGTGTAGGGGCTGAAATGCCGATCGTCGAGCAGGTAGTGAAGGAATTCGCCGACGAGGGGAAGATGATCTTTGGTTGAGCTGCTCATTTTCCTTGTGCCTCTTTCTGATATCAACTGCCGTAAGCATGGAGTTTGATGATGTCTTCGCGGACCTGCATCAACAGGCGCCGATGGAACTGTCCGGAGGCGCCGGGCCGCCGAACGCGATTTGATGATTGATTTGATGGCTGACGACTGCGGCGTCGAACCGGTCGAGGGGGTGATTGGGATCAGAAGCCATCTCCGACAGGGCATTGATGAGCTGGCGTTCGAGTCCCGATTCCCAATGAAATCGCCAGCGGTCATCACCCTTCACCAGCGTGATGGTGAATTCTTTCCGCATCGCCGCGGGGTTGGTTGTCTGGCTGGGTCTGAGTTCGGCCATCTGAGGTCCTCGGCTTGGCGCCGAAGACCAATGGACTTCAGCGCATGCTCTCGGGTTCTTCTTCCGGACTGAGGCGTGAACGCTCAAAGGCGAGCAGATCATGCGTCAGCCGGAAACTCACAAACTGTGTGTACAGTTCCATGCTCACCAGATAGATGTCGCTGCCGTAGGCGCTGTCAGGAAGCGTTCTTCCTCGTGCGTATTCCTTGAGCCATTTGAGGGTTTCATGATTGGAGGCTTCAAAGACGCCCGCCGCCTGGGCGATCGGCTTGATCGGTTTCGATGCGCCGGGCACTGATTGATCCGTCGGGGCCCGGGTCAGAGCCCGGGGGTCGAGATCGGAGTAGCTTGCGCGTGCGTCGTTGTGAAAGAGTTGGATGGCGATCCCGAGCTTTGGCGGCAGATAGGGGTCGTATGCCGTTACCGTGCCGACGATCAGGGCGTCCACCCCGAGCACTCGCATCAGGGTGCTCGCATCACGGGTGGTTTCCACTCTCTCCAGGCCGAGATGCCTCATCGCCTCGATAACACGATTGACGGGAATCGAGTCGAGGCCCTGAACCTGCTGCACCTGTTCGGTGAACATGTCGGAGATCCGGTAGGTCTCCACCAGTGACACGCCCGATTCATTTCCGAACGGCGCGACGGCCCAGAGCTGAGGCTGTGGATACGGCGAAGAGAGTTTCAACGGAACATGCAGCCGTTTATAGCTGCAGCCACTGAAAACCAACAGCATCGCGCTCAGCACGAATGCCGACATGATGCGGCCGGTCAGCAGATCTTTCCACCTGCATTCGGGTTGCATGGACTGTGCACTTGTCATGGCGTCCTGCCAAAGCAGCAAGCTCCGCTTACTGTAATCGGTCGAATCCTCGTCAAAGCATTCGGCCGGGAGATAAATACCCGTTACGGCCGATACGGCGGTCCGACCAGGCTGGAATCGACATTGACCAGGCTACGGTCGTTCGTATCGTTCAGATTTCTCAGATTTTTCGTACTGATCGCCCAGATGTTCTCCATGCCGGAGCGATTGGAGACGAAATAAACCGCCCCGTGGCGCGACCAGACGGGATGAAAATTCGCAAACTGACCGCTGGTCAGCATCGTTCGATTGGTGCCGTCGAGATTCACCACCCACACGTCGGATTGTGTCGGCGTGCTTCCGTCATCCTCATTGGGGTCTACGACCGTGGTGAATGCGATGCGATTGCCGTCAGGCGACCAGGAGGGGTTGATGACGGCGGCATTGGCGGAGGAGACGATTTCCGTGGGGTACATCGCCTCGCCGTTGATGTAATCGAGAGTCCAGATGCTGTGATATCGACTGCCGCGCTGACGCGACCGTTGAAACAGGATCTTGTTTTTGGAGACATCAGGATTGAATTGAGGGAACAGCCCGTAATCCAGGAAACGATGGATACCGGGTTTCGAAAATTCCACCACCCAGATTTCCCAGCGCCCGGACTGTGAGCCGAGCTTGCAGTAGGCAACCATCCTGCCATCCGGCGACCAGCTTGGATGCAACTCGTCATCCGGGCTGTCGGTGATTTGAATGGCCGGCCCCGCATCAAGCGAACAGACGTATATGTTCCAGTTCCCGCTACGATTGGAAGCGAATGCGATCCGATCTCCGGTGGGAGCAAACGAGGGCATGAGATCATCCGCGGGATCGGAAGTGAGTTGAGTGATGGTCTTGCCGACGGTGGACTTGAGGTAGATATCCGACGTATCGCGATGACGGGTGGAGGCGAAGACGAGCCATTTTCCCGTGAAGTCGATATCGGGATCGAAACTGGCGCCTTCTTCGGCGAAACTGATCTGGCTGAGATTGCGTCCGCCGTCGTAGGGATCGCTGGCACTCCAGGTGTTGGGGGTGATTTCTCCGTAGAGACCGATCAGGCTGACGTGACCGGGTTCGCGGATGACGTTTCGGTCGCCGAACTTGATTCCGCCGGCCGTCTCCAGCCCGTAGGGGGAGAATCGCGATGACTGCGGCTGCTCGAAATCGAAGGCGAAGATGTCGTTCGGTCCGTCTTCGGAGACGGCGCTGATCTGGATGTTCCGGGGATCCGCTGTCGTACCGACGTATCCCGGTGAATACGTGCAGGCAGGGCACGCGAACAGGATTCCCATGAGAAGTGAGCGTGTCGTCGGGCGAAATGTCAACGTCACTGTTGATCTCCAACACAAAAGAATGCAGGACGATGTGCAGCATCCCATCACGGGGATACCGCCCTGCGCAGTCCTCGGCTCCGCCGAGATTCGGCTGATTTGAGCGGGGGAAGGGGCGGCTCCAACCGTCCCCAACGTGGCACCTGATGCCAGGCGAAGCCCTTATCGGACGAATCTCAAACGATGCTTGAACCCACTTCGGCAAAGACGTCAGTGAGTCCGCAAGGGGGTTATCGGCATCCTGAAGACCCGCCCTGAGTGGATATGTCGGGAAATCGACAGCGAATCGAGCCCAAGTCGGGAACATGTGAAACTTGCCGAGCCGTCGCCAGGGATCGGCAAACCCGCTATGCTTATCGATTCGAGATCGCGTAGCTCAGTTGGTAGAGCAACCGCCTTTTAAGCGGTAGGTCCTGGGTTCGAGTCCCAGCGTGATCATTACCCGACGCGAATCAGACAACCTCAGGATTTGGGAGAGAAGAAGCCTACATGCTAGTCCTTCACGCCAATTGGGCTGACAGTTCACTTCACTTGTGGGCGGAGTCGGTTGAAGGATATTGCGCCGAAAAAATGGCGACTGATGCAAGCGTGAAAAATCGCGCAAATTATGCCGGGATTCAGTCAACGCCCGTTCAAGACCAATCTGGCACCATCGCCGTTGCCGGGGAATCGGCAATATCTGCGCATCCATTCGCGGCAACGTCGGAAGGCCTCTCCCACTCTCTGATGGAAACCGGGCAGTTCGACCCCGAATCGCTTCGGGAAATGGGCACCATCGAGCTTGAACTTCCCGGCGACCGGCATGATCCCTGGCCCAGCGACCGGCTGGCGGGCTTCGTCGGTGTCGATGAGCCGCCCGATGACCCGTACCTCAGCCCCTGGCGGGTCGAAACGCTGAGACTGTCTCCGGGACGAACTCTGGAGACGCTGCTGGGAATGGAGAATCTCCTGTCCGATCGGCGCATGCTCCACGGACATGCGGTGCGCTTCTGGATTGTCGTGGCGCGGTTTGTTGTGGATCTGCTTGAGGATCAGCGGTTTATCCCCAGCATGAATCAGTACCGGGGGAAAGATGTCCGGGGATCATGGCAGCCGTGGCTTCACGATGAAGAGGCACATCGGCGGGTGAGAGCGTTGCTGGCCGCGATGCCGCCGGTGGTTCGTGCCGTGCGTAACGGAAATGATCACGCGCCGTGGCCTATCCTCGAAGAAGCGCTGAGTACGTTGACCAACATCAGTGTGCGCGAGGCTCTGCGGGCGGAGGACTACATTGATTCCATTGAAGATCGTGATCCGTCAACGGATGCACTGGTGTCGTGGCTCGCCGGGCTGCTGGATGTGAATGATCGAATTGTTCCGCCCTCAGAAGTCGCTCAGACCATGATTCATGACGTGAAGCGATGGATCGGCGCTCTCGATGAGCGCGGGCAGGATTTTCCCCTGCATCTGTGTTTCAAACTCAGTGAGCCGGTGGAATCCCTCTCGCTCGGCGAACTGGAGCCCATTCCGGATGACATGGTCTGGCGCTTGTCGTTCCACCTGCAATCGCAGGATGATGCCGGGGTCTTCATCGACGCGGAGCAGGTCTGGAACAAGCAAGGGGGGTTCACTCCCCAGGGAATGAGCGCGCACAAACCGCAGGATATCCTGCTCACCGAACTCGGAAGAGCCAGTCGCATGTATGCGAAGATCGAATCCGTGCTCGCCGAAGCGTCGCCCACGGGTATGTCGCTTACGACCCGCGATGCGTATGAATTTCTCATCGATATGAAACCCATTCTGGAGGAATCGGGATTCAGCGTGATCGCCCCCGCCTGGTGGGGTGATCCGTCGGCGCAGATCGGGGCGAGGTTGTTTATCGATACGCCGGAATTGGAGGACGTCCGGCGCCCCGGCAGCGGGAGTGACGGCGAGGGTCAGAGCCTGCTCGGGCTGGAGAGCCTCGTCCACTATGAGTGGAAAATTGCCGTGGGAGATCAGCCACTGAGCATGGAGGAATTTCAGGCCCTGGCCCAGCAGCGCACACCCCTGGTTCGCCTGCGAGGTCAGTGGGTGGAGATCAACCCGCAGCAGTTGTCCAGTGCCGCCAGGTTTCTGGATTCGCAACCCGGAGGCGAGATGTCTCTCCTCAAGGCCATTCGTATGGCGTACGGCGGGGGTGAAGAGAAAATCGGCATTCGGATCAGCGGTTTGGACGCGACGGGTTGGGTGGCGGACCTGCTCGGCGCTTCAAGCAACGAGCAACGCATGCCCATGCTCAAGCAGCCGGAAAATTTCCTGGGCACCCTCCGCCCATATCAGAGATCAGGCTTGAGTTGGATGTCCTTCCTGGATCAGTTCGGTCTGGGGGCGTGCCTGGCCGACGACATGGGTCTGGGCAAGACGATCCAGATGATCGCGCTGCTTCTGCACGAACGTCTGAACGTGAATTCAGATCAGTGGCCGGGACCGACGTTGTTGATCGTCCCCACCTCGCTGGTCGGAAACTGGGTGCGAGAACTGAATCGATTCGGACCATCCCTTACCATTCACGTCAGCCACGGACCCGACCGGCCGGTTGGTGAGGAGTTTTATGCGATCATCCGCGGAAAGGATATTGTCATCACGACCTACGGGCTGGTGAGTCGCGATCAGGAAACGCTCTGCGGCATGCCCTGGCATCGGGTGGTGCTGGATGAAGCGCAATACATCAAGAACCCGCCGACCAAGCAGACGAAGGTGATCCGCATGCTCAAGGCGCAGCGCCGGGCCGCCCTGACCGGCACCCCGGTCGAGAATCGCCTGGCCGAACTCTGGTCGATCATGGAATTTCTGAATCCGGGATATCTGGGAACGGCGGGAGAATTCCGGAAGAAGTTCGCCATTCCCATTGAGCGTCACAGTGATCAGACCCAGGCGGACCGACTCCGCGGGCTGATTCAGCCTTTCATCCTCCGTCGTCTCAAGACCGATCCGAAAGTCATCAGCGACTTGCCCGCATGTGTGGAAACGAAGGAGTATTCCACCCTCACCTCCGAGCAGGCGACGCTTTATGAGCAGGCCGTCCAGGTGATGCTGAGCCAAATCGATCGTTCTGAAGGCATCAAGCGCCGAGGGGCCGTCCTGGCAACCCTCGTTAAGCTCAAGCAGATTTGCGATCATCCGGGACTGGTGCTCAAAGAGATTGACGCAATCGTCAAAAACGCTCAGAAAGCGAACGCGGCCCTGACGGCGGATACGCAGGATCTGGTTCGGCGCTCGGGCAAGTGCAAGCGTCTCAAGGTGATGTTGGAAGAGGTTCTCGCCGTCGGAGAGCGCGCCTTGATCTTCACCCAGTACCGCAGGATGGGACACATATTGCAGACCCTGATTCGAGGCGAGCTGGACTGCGAGGCGTTGTTCCTGCACGGTGGAACGCCCATCGCCAAGCGTCAGGAGATGATCGACCGGTTCAATGATCCGAACGGGGGCGTTCCGGTGTTTGTGCTGTCACTCAAGGCCGGTGGCGTCGGGTTGAACCTCACCGCCGCGAACCACGTCTTTCATTATGATCGCTGGTGGAATCCCGCGGTGGAGAATCAGGCGACCGATCGCGCGTTCCGGATCGGCCAGTCCCGCACGGTTCACGTCCACAAGTTCGTTTGTGTCGGCACCCTTGAGGAACACATTGACCAGATGATCGAACAGAAAACCCAGCTCGCGGAAAACGTCATCGGCTCGGGTGAGAATTGGCTGACCGAACTCGGCACGAGCCAGCTTCGTGATATTCTGACGTTGCGCCAGTCGGCGCGGGAGATCGACACATGAGCGAGCATGTGATCAGGCCGTCACCTTCACGACCCGGAGATGATTCGCGACCGAAGCACATTCCGCACCATCGCCTTCCCGATACGCCGCGCCGCGTCCGCGATGGGATCAAGATCCGGATTCTGAAAGAGGGTCGCGCTCCTGCGGCATTGACGACAAGGTGGATTGAATGCATCAGATTGCTGGTCGGGGAGGAGGAGCGAATCAAGGGGCTTGAATACGCCCGGGCCGGGCAGATCGCCAGCTACGAGCAGTCAGGTGGACGTATCCGCACCCGGGTGCAGGATCGTGCCGCCCGACCGTATCAGACGGACATCGACGTTCCGGAATTGTCGGAGACCAAGTGGGATGAGATGATCGAGCGGATGTCGAAGAAGGCTCTCTTTGTCGCGAGGATGCTCTCCGCGAAGACCTCGGATGATCTGCACGATGTGTTTCAATCAGAGGAAGTGGAGCTGGTGCCCGGTGAACCGATGGCGTTTCATCTGGAGTGCAACTGCCAGAGTGAGGAGCCCTGCTGGCACATGGCCGCGGTCATGTACATCCTGGCCGACCGGCTGGAGGCGGAACCACTGTTGATCTTCTCATTACGGGGTCTGCCCGCTGAACAGCTTCTCGATCGACTGCGACACGCCCGGGAGATTCGAGAGCACGGCGTGGCCGTGGCCCACGCGGACCCGATGATTCCCGAAACCCAGATCCCTCCCCAGCCCCTGGATGAATGCCTCGACGACTTCTGGCGGGCGGGAAAGGAACTTTCCGATCTGGAGCACGCGGCCCCGATCGAGCACTTGCCGCACGCTCTGCTGAGGCGTCTCGGACCCACGCCGCTGCCCGGCCGGTTTCCGATGGTGGGGTTGCTCGCGAGCATTTATGATTCCGTCTCGAAGTACGCCCGAGACCTGCGGGATCGGGCGGAGGTGAATGATCGGAGATCCCCGGATGCCCCTGATGTCGAACATCAAGTCGATGATAATGCCGAGGCGGTTTCGCCGGACTGACCCGGGTGCATCAATCGGGGGACATTCACGAAGGGAGAATGCACATGCGACAGCGTAACCTTGTCCCGGTTGCCTGGTTTCTATTGCTCCTGGTTATTCTCTGTTCACCAGTCAGGGGACAGGATCTCACCGTGCGGGGTGGATGGCTCTTTGATGCCGTCGGGGATGCGTCAGTCCGCAATACTGTCATTGTCATCCGGGGCGGAAAATTCGCCCGGATCGGCGCGAGCGCGGCTGACGTTGATCTCGGAGCTGTTCCGCTGATCCAACTCGGCAATGACGACTACATCCTCCCCGGAATCTTCGACCTGCACGCGCATTACAACCTCAACGTGTTGGGGCGCGGGCGGATCGATGAGACGGATCATTATTCCGTGATCTATCTCGCCAATGGCGTGACCTCCACGTTCCCCGCCGGTGAATACAATCCCATCACCATGCTCGAGATGCGCAAGCGTATCGACCGGGGCGAGCAGATCGGCCCCCGGGTCTATAACTCCGGCCCATATTATGGGCAGAGCATGCCCCGCGGGGCGACGGCGCAGGAAGTCATCGAGCAAGTGGATATGTGGGCCGCACTCGGGGCGCGGGGATTCAAGGCCAAGCGTATCAACCCCGAGCAGCTTGAGGCCCTAATCAGACGGGCTCATCAGCACGGGCTGACGGTGACGGGCCATCTCGATTCCGGTTTCCGAAATTCCGTCAACCCCAAGGATGCCATCCTCATGGGCATCGACCGCATCGAGCACTTCCTCGGGGGTGAGTTGCTTCCCGATTCGCAATCGGCGTATGACTCGCTGGAAAATCTCACCGAGGCCATGCTCGACAGCGATGCGTTCCGGGAGATTGTCAATCTCTTTCTCGAGCGCGGGGTGTACTTCGACGCCACGCTCACCGCGTACGGTTATTTCGGAAAGCGCGATGAGGTCTATCTGCAGTGGGTTGACGAGTCGAAGTACTTCACGCCCGAAGTGCGTCGGTGGGCGGCCGGGCAACCGCGGCGTGTCATCGAGCAGTTCGACAGGATCTATGCCATCAAGCACAAGACGCTCAAGCGATTTTACGACGCGGGGGGGCGAATCACGCTGGGCACGGATCACGCCAGCACCGGCGAGTATCTCGCGGGATTCGCGGCGCATCGTGAACTTGACGCTTTCGTGCGGGCCGGCATCACCCCCGCGGATGCCCTGAAGATCGCCACCATCAACGGGGCGCGGGCCCTGAACGTATCGGACAAGCTGGGCAGCATCGAGGTCGGCAAGTTCGCGGACCTGTTTATCATCAGGGGTGATCCGCTGGACGACATTCGCAACACCCGCAACGTACACACGGTGGTGAAGGGCGGCGTGGCCTACGACTCCGCGGAACTGTTGAGGTCTGTGGAAGGCAAGCTGGGGCCGCCCGGTACGAAAATGCCGTCGCCGCCCGACGGCGCGCGATAAGAGGTATTTCCGAAACCGGTCGGAATCCCGGAGACGATGGATCGGTGGTGCAGAAGCAATTCATTGCCTTCGATCGCCTTGCGGAGATTCGTTTCGAAATCCTGATCCAGGTTCCGATAATCGACATGTCTAGTCACTGACTACAACGGATACAAACCCGCATGTCTCGTGATTTCCGAAGCAGTGCCCGCAAGGCAAGGGGGCGCCTGAGATCAGAGCTATGAAGTACTGAGCGACTCCCTCTCTCGAAACGGTAGTCCGATTCGATGGGTGGTGAGAACACGGACATGAGAGAAGTGTTGAAAACTGGTGCCGAGGGCACGGTTCCTCGGCGACCGGCCGGTCTGTGCGGACAAAGTAAATGAAAACGTTTCCAAAAGATACAACCGTTGCAAACTCACTCCTGCGTTGGGCCGATATGACTAACCGACAGGAGTGCGCTGCAAATGGACAGATCACGAACGGCTTCCGATAAAGTGCGACCGTTTCTCGAAGCTATGGACCGGCGTATCGAACAGGTCCGCGCCAAGCGGACAGGGCAGACGTCCGAGGCCCCGAGTTCGGTGCCGGTGACCTCTGATGTGGCCCCGCCCACGCCCGCCCCGGTCGTGCCCGCGCCACGCCCGACGCCCGGTTACGCGCCGCCTTCTCACACGCCCAACCCCGGACATGAGCCATCGGTCATCATGGAAGACGACAATCCCAAGCCGGTCCGTCTGAAAGCCCGGCCCAAGCGATCCCCATCATTCGATGCCGATAATCCATCCCAGAGCAGCTTTTCCCAGGCGGGTTGAACTGACCGGCATGCAAGCCCCGGCAAGTTCCCCGAATGGTTTCTTCGCGCCAGCTTAACCCTAGATCTGCGATAACGGGATCTTCGCAGTGGGATCATACTGGTTTGAATGTGTTACTACATGTGATGGACGCACACCCGGTGCAGGCTATCCGAGGCGGATGCCGCGCTGCGAAGTGATATCGGACGTGACGGAGAACACATGACCATGTGGAACCCTTTTGCGAAACATCATGCGGAACCTCCTTCGAAGGATCAGGAGCCTTCGGACAACGCAACGTCTCACTCCGATCAGGAGGTGAACCCGATTTCCGGCAAGTTTCTCAAGGACCGGAAATTCCACTCCGAGTTCGCCGAGATCGAGATGATGAACTCGGTTGCCGTCGCCACCCTGACCGAAACGGAACTGACCCAGGAAGACGGCGTGGAGAAACTTGCGGCACTGCTGATGGACCTGAAGGAAACCGGTGCGCGCCATTTCGTCCTCGACATTCAGAACATCCAGTATATGGATTCAATGTGCCTGGGTTGTCTGGTCGAATCGCTGAACTCGATGGCCAGTCACGGCGGCAGGATCGCCCTCGTCAATACCACGCATAGCGTCCAAAGCATGTTCAGGATGACCCGCCTGGACCGCGTCTTCTCCATCTGCCACGATGTCATGCAGGCCATCGAGGAAGTGGAACGGAAGAGCGCGTAAGGTCCTGAGATTAGAGTCTTATGGCTTGAAGCTTTGGTCAATTCCCAAGACCCCGTGACTTCTTCTCACACGTTCTTCAAACCGCGGCGTTGATCTCTCAGGCGACGGCTCTTGCCCACGCGCTGACGCAGGTAATAGAGCTTGGCGCGACGGGCATCGCCCCGCCTGACGATCTCGATCTTCGCAATACGCGGCGAGTGCAACGGGAAAATCCGCTCCACCCCCTCGTTGGCGACGATACGCCGCACCGTGATCATGCGATTGACCCCGCGTCCCCGGGCGGCGATGAGCACCCCCTGGAATACCTGGATGCGTTGCTTCTCACCCTCGATGATTCGATAGTGGATGTTGAGGGTATCGCCGATGGAAAAATTGACATCCGCCACCTCCGGGCGGAGCTGACCGGCTACGACGGATTCAATGGTTTCGACTGCGTTCATCGTACTTCAAACCTCTGGGCCAAAGGCCCGGTTGTCCCAATGAGTTTCCCACGGGAAACCCTTCGATGGGTTAAGCGACGTGAGGAATAATTCTCCATCAAGCCTTCCAGCCTCCAGGCCTTCTTCCTCAGGGGTCGCGGTCTTATTCTTCTGACAGATCGGGGCGACGATTCTTCGTCCGCTCGATCATTTGTTCCTGCCGCCACTTCTCGACGGCCCCATGGTCGCCGCTCAGCAGCACTTCGGGTACGACCCGGTCCTTCCAGACCTGGGGTCGCGTGTAATGCGGACAGTCCAGCAACCGTTTGCCTTCTTGTCCTCGGGCGGAGAAGGAATCTTCTGCCGCCGAATCCTCGTGGCCGAGCACGCCGGGGAGGAGCCTGACGATCGCATCGATCAGGATCATCGCGGCTAGCTCGCCGCCGCTGAGGACATAGTCCCCAACACTCAATTCCAGTGGCTTCAGCTCGTCGATGACGCGCTCGTCCACTCCTTCGTAATGCCCGGCAATGATCAGCAGCCGGGGTTTCTTCGCCAACTCCTCGATCCGCTTCTGCTTCAGGACTTCGCCCTGGGGCGTGAGCAGGATTCGAGTCGCGGGCGTCTCATCCATTTTTTCGACCGCCTGCACGCAGTCGTGCAGGGGCTGGCACATCATGACCATTCCTGGTCCGCCGCCGAAGGGCCGGTCATCGACCTTGGCGTGCTTGTTGTCGGCGAAGTCGCGAATGTTGTGCAGGTGGTAGCTCGCGAAGCCGCCCTTGGATGCCCGACCGAGGATGCTGGCGCTGAGTACAGCAGGAAACATCTCCGGGAACAGGCTGAGAATGTCGAAACGCATGGGGGGAAAAGCTTTCAGCTATCAGCCATCAGCTTTCAGCCTTCAAACTGAAGACTCAAACTTTGGGCTTTCAGGCCTTGGCTTCAAGCTTTTTGCCGGGGGTGGGGTCGCAGCCGACGCGTTTCAGCAGGCCGCAGACGGTCCGGGATGGCTGGGCCCCGACGCTCAGCCAATAGTCCACACGATCAACCTTGATCTTGAGCTGCTTGTCTTCGGGGGCGATCGGGTCGAACCAACCGAGTTCCTCGATGACCCGGCCATCGCGGGGAGACCGCTTGTCCATCGCATTAAGGCGATAGAACGGACGATGGCGGCGGCCCATACGCTTCAAACGCAATACAACCATGTAATCACATACTCCTTGTCAGCGCCGGCTTCGTCCCGTGGAGCCACGCTGGCTCGATCCGGGGCGGGGCCGCCGTGGGGAATGGATGCGTCCCGAGAATCGGGAAATGCCGGGGTCGTGGGTGACGCGGCTTCGATCCAGACTGTGCGGCAGCCCTGAGGCGGGCGGTTTCGGACCGGGAAGGATAGCAGCCCCCCGGAATCAAGCAAGTCGGAGGTCATTTTCAATCATCCGGGGGCATCCAGCATCCGGGGGGGTGGCAGTGACAGAGCCGCTTCGGTTCTGCCACTGGTTGAGTGATCGAGGT
>JADFSH010000204.1 GCA_022560875.1 Planctomycetota bacterium
TGGGGGCGGTGGCGGCGGGGGCGGATCTTCGGGCGGGGGCGGGATGAGTTCCATCTGCTCTATTTCGATATCCAGGCCGTAGGCGAGGTTCATCGCATTCTCAGGATCCTCATCCCTGAAGTAATTATTCTGACCCTCCAACTGCTCGACTGAATAAAGCAGCGTTCCATCAACGCTCCACGCCCAGCGCCAGTGGCAGCCGCTGGACCCGGTGGTGTCGCCGCCGGTGTTTCTGATCTCGACAAAGTAGGTGGTACCCGCGGTCACATTAACCGCGGCATGATTTGCCGTGTAGAAATACAGCGGGATGCCGTTGCCGAGGGTTTGCCCATTCCGAACGCAGAGCGGACCGGTCGCTTGCGCTCGCGGCTCGTATATTTTGGTCCATCCGGAAAATAGTGGAACGGGCATCTTGCCCGTTCAAATCTCTCAATGCCCGGGCAGGATGCCCGTGCCACCATTTTAATGGCACTCTATTGATCTTTGAATAGTTAGTTTAATCTGCGTGAACTTGCCCGTACCGCCGGGCATGGCAGCAGAATCGACTCGCACGAAAGAGGAGCGGCGGGCAACAGTGCATCGTGCATCGCGGGGAATCCGTCGATATTCATCAGGCGTGGGGAAGCGGTCGGCACTTGTGAATCGCAGGGAGATATCGGGGCCGGGGGCAGCGAGAGGAATCGGTCGGGAGCCGCCAGGATCATTGCCGCCATCCGGCAAGACTTGCGTTTACCGTATTTCCCGTATTTCCCGTGTCTGCTGTGCCTGCTGGACACCCACCCAGATTACGTGAACTATTCAAAGATCGATAATGCCAACTCAGACCGGAAGATCGAATTGCATATCACGATCGTGGGGCCGCAACCATCGGTGACCAGGATATCTGCTTCCGACATTTCCAGCGCCTGATTGTCGTAAAACAGGCTGTTGACGACCTTCACCTGGGTGGTGACGTCCGTGGGGGATCCATCGACCAGGGACAGGCCCCCGCCGCGGGCGGCGAAGTTGTCGTGGAAGGTGCAGTTGATGAAGCGGGTGTATCGGGTGATGTTTGCCACCTTCTTTCCTCCCCGCACCGAAGCCCCGCCGCCGTCGCTGGTCACGCCATTTTCGCCCGGGCTGTCTAAGCCGGGAATGCCCACGGCATTGAAACGGAAGGTGCAGTTGACGACATCCATCTGGGAATCGTCAATGAGCATGCCCCCGCCGCGATAGCCGCTGGCATTGCTCCCGGAATAGGTTCCCCGGTTCCCGCGCTCGATGATGAAGCCCTCGATTCTGGTGCCGTCGGTGACTTCCAGAACCGTCACCACGGTAAAGGCGTTGTCAACACGGCTGGGATCGGTCAGGTAGTCGCGATCGAAGGTGAACGCAGAGTCGGGTGGGTTCTGGAAGTCGCCGGAAAGGATGGTGAGAAAGACCTTCGGGTCGCGATTGAGCAACGACAAGCCGCCTTCACCCTCATAGCCGCCGAGAATGATCAAGGTCTTGTCTATGAGATAGGTCTGGGTTTGATCGAATGTCCGGAAGAGGTCGTTGGGAGTGTAAGTGCCTTCGGCGATCCTGATAGTATCGCCGGCTGATGCCGACAAAAGCGCCTCCTCGAATGTCATGAAGGCTTGTGACCAATCGCCAAGTCCGGATCCGCTCACTCCGGGGTCCGTCGTTTTGTTTTGGTCCACAAAATAGACAGTGGCCTGCGAAGCGGTGGCGATCATCATCGCCCCCAGGATCGCGCAGACTCGGACGGTGATTTTCAGGAAATGTATGAATCTGAAATACATCGTAGTCTCCTCGCTTATCAAGAGGTCAGGGGCGAGTAATTCGCCCGGAATGAAGAAACATGCGGCAGCGCCGCACTGAATCGGATGCTTCGTGCCTCTCAAGCATCCTCGATCCCGGCGACCATGGCCGGGACGATTTCAAACGGATTTCACATAGGCAGTCTCCTTACGCAAGGGTTGTTTCATCAGCTATCAGCCATCAGCGTTCAGCTATCAGCCCGACGCGGCGGGTCTTCGATTTTCAGATTTCTGCTTTAAACTTTTTAACATTTCAACTTTTTCCGTTCTCATCCCCAACTCCCCAGCAACGCCAGAAGGTCCGTCACATTCACATTGCCATCCTCATTGATATCCGCGAACGAACCCGTCTTGCCCCATTCACCCAAGAGCAGCAGCAGATCGCTCACGTTCACGAAACAGTTGTTGTCGATGTCGCCCGGGGCCGATCCGATAGGTGTGAGCAGGATCCCGGCACCATTGACAGACACGAGAATCTGCCCGGCGTTGTTGATCGCCACTGCCCTGCGCAGAACAACCCCCCCGAGATCAGTGACATTGAGTTCATTCAGGTCGTAAATCTGACCATCCTGCCAGAGGACGGCAAATCTTCCTTCCCCACTGAGAAACGACGATCCGACGATCTGGTCCGCATCATTTAAATCAAGAGCACTACTCTCGACTTGGCCCGGCAGAACGCCGAGATCAATCATCGTATCGCCATCCCAGAAAAAAGCATGAGGTACCCCGAAGATTGATCCTTCCATGGGAATCCTGCCTGCCCCGACCACGTGACCAATGCTGCTGATTGCCACGGCGTTGGCGCTTGTGCCCCCGGGAATCTTTCCGAGGTCCGTGACGATGCCGTTCTCCCAGAGAAAGGCATTCGAGGTAATTAGCGATACGCCCATTTCACCCACAATCTGACTGTCGTCATTTATGTCATTCGCAATCGCAGTTGCGCCAATCGGGAATCCACTCAATACGAAAAAATCCCCGTTCTCCCAGAGAAACGTCCCGTTATCGCCGGTAGTCGAATTACTCGATATACCGACGATCTGCTGGCTAAGATTGATACCATGCGCCTTACTGGTGAGTTGGCCGGGAAGCGCCCCCAGAATCTGGAGCACCCCGAACTCCCAGTACGCCGCGACATCGAAACCCTGGGCCGCCTGGAAATCGGTACCAACGACATGATCGGGGTCCGTAAGGGCCAAGGTCCGCGACTCATTGGAATCCGGCAGGGGAATGGCCAGTCCGGAGCCGGTCCAGACCGTGGCGTGTGAAGCTAGGAAACAACTGCTCCCCCCCGCAGCATTGCCCTGTTCATCCAGGTCCGAGGGACCGAAGGTGGCCGGCGAGCCGTTCGTACACATCGGCCCCTGAATAAAAGTGGCCTCATAGAGACATTGACCGGAGACCGCCGGGGCGGCAAGCAAAGACAGCCCCAGACTCAGACCGACAAGACGGGCAAAACGGCCTTCAGGGAACCAGGAAAGACGATTGTTCGTCTTGATGTTCAGTATCTTCACGGCAAACCTTCCTGTTTAATAAAAAAATGTCACACCATCCACCTCTATGCCCTTTCCGGGGGGGCGCTGCGCGCGAATCCGGAAAATTCATAATTTTTTACGGGGATTGACCTTCCGTCGGATGGCGATCGAAGCCGTCGTTGACGTGGTCCGGTTTGAGGGCCGCAGTTGACATTTCCAGCACCTGATTGTCGTAGAACAGACTGTTGACGACCTTCACCTTCGCGGGGACGTTATTGAGGGATCCATCGGTCACGGCCAGGGCCCCGCCTCGGGCGGAGAAGTTGTCGTGGAAGGTGCAGTTGATGAAGCGGGTGTAATCGTAGACCCCCTCCGATATCATCTGTCCTCCCAGCACCGCGGCCCCGCCGCCATCACTGGTCGTGCCGGGGTCGGTTTCCCCTGGTATTTCCGGTATTTGAAAGGGGATGCCGGCGGTGTTGTAGCGGAAGGTGCAGTTG
Source organism: Planctomycetota bacterium (assembly GCA_022560875.1). Taxonomy (GTDB): domain Bacteria; phylum Planctomycetota; class Phycisphaerae; order Phycisphaerales; family SM1A02; genus JADFSH01. Next base: position 3,775 of record JADFSH010000204.1, read on the forward strand.
ACCACATCCATCGCGGAATCGACGATGTACATGCCCCCGCCGCGAAGGGTACCGGTGGGGGAGTTCATGGCCCCCCTCTCGATGAAGAAGCCCTCGATGCGGGTGCCTCTCAGGACATCCTGAACCATGACCACGATGTCGGCGTTGTCGATGAGTTTGGCATTCCTCAAGTAGTCGAGATCGTTGACGAACGGATCATCGACGGGATTCTCAAGATCGCCGGAGAGGATGGTCTGGAAGTTCTGGACATCCCGTTGAAAGGGGTCAGGTGCCAGTGTGCCGTTGGGTAACCATCCGGCGTAGCCGCCTATGAGTTTGATCTGATTCAAGTCAAAGTTGATTACGAACGACTGGCCGGGATCGGGGTGATAGGTCCCCTGGCCGACCCGGATTGTGTCGCCGC
>JADFSH010000061.1 GCA_022560875.1 Planctomycetota bacterium
CGAAGAGGGTTCGGCTCGGGGAGTTTCAATTGGTAGAGCGAGCCCCGACGCGTCGGGAGTAACCGCCAGGTCGCTGGGAAGCCGGCCCGGCATCGGCTCGGCCGGCCGAATAGGCCCTAATTCAGGTCCGGCAGGCCGCCGATCGCCTTGACCTGCTGGGGGGTGAGGATGAATCGAATCCTGATGTTGGTGTCGGCGTTGAGTTCTTCGCGTTCGTCGTGCAACGGGGCGTAGGCCTCGATGGTCCCGTGCTCGCCGCGCGGGACCGCGAACAACTCCCCGCGATTGCCGCTGTGCCAGGTGTCGGCATCGATGCACAACGCGACCATGGCGTCCGTGAGTTCGGCGTATCGGCTGATGTAATCTGCATGCAGGTCTTCGAGTTGCCGCCGCTGGTCGTTAGTCATCTTCTCCCGAAGAGTTGGCTGTTGAAACACCTGATGCAATCGTCCTCGATCCTCGTATACAAACGGATGGGACGTGCGCAGAAAGGTATCGAACAGTCCGGTGCCGAGCAGTTCGGGTAGCGCCGCGGTCATGGATCTCATCACCCGGTCATTGATTACCGCGATACGGCGATTCAGCGCGTCTATCTCATCGTCGCTGAAGTATTTGAAATACTCCTCCGCGTTCTCCCGCATGTAGCGGGCGGCGGATTCGTAACGCTGCCGATAGAGTGGATTCACTTCTTTGTTGTATGCGTCGATCTGCGGGGCGAGCCCCAGAAATTGTTCGGTGGTTAATGCCGCGTCGAACAGGAACGTCACCGGATCGATCGTGCCGCCCCTGAGAAGGTTGCGGGAGTACTGCTGACGGTGCCGAATGGGCATGAGCCAATCGAGCATGTCGTCCGCCTCGTCCGATTCTATTGTTTGCTTGACGGCTTCGATCAGGCGGGAATCCCGCTGCAGGGTCTTCTTGATGTACTGGGCCTCAAGCGGGCCATCCCTGAAGTTCGTCGCTTCGAGATGCTCGGTCCTTACCGTGCGGCACTCGCTACGGTAAGTCTCCATCAGGTTGTTGACGGCTGCTCGTGTCTCATCATCCAGGTCGAATCGATCGAGCACCTGATCGACGTCACGCTCCGAGAGGCACAACGGGGAGTCATAGACTAGTCGCACGTGCTGCCCGGAGACGTGGCGGGGGCGCTTGTCCGGTCGCGTCGAGAGCCGGGTGTGGGTTGCGTCCCATTGAGCGAAGGTCGCCGGCCCCAGTCCCCCCTCAAGCTGGTCGCGAAACCAGTCGCGGATGGCGAAGACATCCTTTGTTTGTGCATTCCAGACCGCAATCGTCTTGCCCCACCGATCGCTCCGCTCCTCGTCTGTTTCGGGTATGCGACGCGTCCAATAGTCGTCGGATGCCGCCATGTTTCGATCGAGCAGGTCGCGCATGCGGCGTTCGTATTCCTCGACACTCGACGTGAGAAACACCTGTTCATCATCGGACATGTGGGTGATGCTTTCGACCGAATCCGCGACCCGACGCCGGTAGAGACGAATGGAGGTGAACTTCGGATAGGCCGATTTGACGTAGGCATCCAGCCACTCCTCGCGGCGTTCATCGACGAACGCCTGCTCGATGGCCTTGGCGGTGTTGTGCGTGAGCTCGTCGATCTGGGTGGCCAGACGCACAAGACGACGACCCTTCGGCGCGAACCAGAGATCGTGCTCCACCTGATCCCAGATGGGAGCGTCGCTGGTTTCCTCCCCGAATCCGAGCCGGACTATCTCACGGAATTGCATCGTGAGCCATTCGATGCAGATATCCGAAATCTGGCGGGCAAGCGGCGTGAGCCGCCTTTCAAAATCACTGAGAATGGGATCGATCGCATCTTCTTCTGATCTGGTCAGCGTCATGGCGTGGACGACGTCGCCCAGATCGAGGACGCCTCGATCCCAGCCATCTCGAACGATGTCGCCCCAATACAGGTAGGCAAACTGTCGCCGGCGATGATTACGGACGCGCGGCATCCGCTCAAGTTGCTCTTCCGTGAGGATGGATTCGATAGCGAGAAACATTTCGTTATCGATGGCGGCCATTCGTCGTCGAAAGTACTTGAATTTCTTATCGCGATTCTCAAACTCTTTGAGAATCGCGGCAAATGTCTTGACATTCCGGTTGATCCCGTCCTTGAGCCAGGGCGAGATCTCCTTAGTTCGCAATTCCTTGTACCGCTTTCGATACCCCTGGTGAAGATCCAACACCGTCACCCACTGCGCGAGACTGAGATCCAGGCGATAGGCGTACTGCTCGAGATACTTCATCTTGATCTCGGGCAGCAGCAGATAGTCCTCCGCCAGCCCCTGGGCGCGGGCGATCGGGCACAGCAACAGCATCGCCGGGATGACGAGCAGAAACAGTATCCATATTTTCTTCCGCATTGCGTTGCTCCGGGAGTCCACCACCTCAAGCCGGTCCACTGCAAGCGTACGATATAAGATCTGATCTCATATCGCCAAACTTCAATGAATTGAATGATCGGTGCAGAGACAGCCAGAAGCCCCGAACTGCTCTTGGATTCGACAGTTACAACCCTGGAGCATCAGCTCTTTGCGGTGAAGGATCCTCGCCGCAGGCTTTTTCTCGGGGGTGGCGCGGAAGCGACACGCACGTCAGGCTTGGGGGGGATCGTCGCCTTCACATCCCGCATCAGGTACTCGAGGACATCGACGGCACTGTACGTGCTGGCGCCGGGCTTGAGGAACCTTGCGATGTGCGCAACATCGTCTCCGGACGTGATGAGCGGCTTTTCCAGATCGTCGCCGCGTTGGATCTGACCGAGGCCGAGATTCGCCAGCAATCCGTTGCAGACGCACTTGCGGCCAACGGTATCCTCCACTTTGCCACCCTTGCGCAGGTAGTCTTCCACCGGTTCAGAGGGGCATCGCCAGCCGAGCTTGCCGTTGGACTTCTTGTAGGCATGGCGCAGGTAGCTCAGGTCGCAGATGCGTATTCTGCTCTCGTAGGACTCCTTGACGGAATGGGTGCCTTCCATCTCAACGATCTTGAACGGAAAGCCCGTCGGTGATGCGCGTGGATCGGTGAAGACTCTCGCCTCACCTTGCTGACTCATGGCCAGCACCCGCGCCCTTATCTCGGGACTGAGACCGGATTCCTCGCAATAGGCGAAGGCGGTTCCAATCTGGACGCCGGCCGCCCCCTGCCGGAGGGCTTCGGCGACGCGCTCCGGCTCCGCATAGGAACCGGCAAGCCAATACGGAAGCCCGATCGCTTTGATCGCTTCGAGGTCGGTAATATCGCGATCGCCGTATATCGGCTCACCCCCGACGCTCAGTTGGAGCTGTCCGCGCGGCGGAGCGTTGTGGCCCCCCGCGGTGGGGCCCTCGATCACAAAGCCGTTCACCTTCCCGCTGGCCTTGCGGGCGAGCATGTTCGCCAGCGTTGCGGAGGCGACGATGGCAAGGAAGTCGGGCCGGACGAGATCCGGGGCTACGCCACCGTTGAACGAGTTGGGATCGAATTTGGTCGTGAATACCTCGCCCTGATCCGCACCCTGCACATCAAGACGCAGCTCAGCGGGTTGTCCCTTGGCAAATTGATCGAGGATGCCAGGTATGGCCCTCGGGATGCCTGCCCCCATGAGGACGTAGGTTACGCCGGCGAGCATTGCGCCGTAGATGGAGGGCAGGTTCGGAACCTGGATCTTTTCGAGGAAGTTGATCCCCACCTGCCCGTCGTGGCCTTCTTTTGCCAGGAATACTTCTACGAAGTTGGACGCCACCAGAAGCTCTTCGAGTTGGCGTGAGTGCTTTTCGCCGATGACTGGCTTGGCCTTGTACGGCTTATCCTCGGGCTTGCCGCCGGGGACAAAGTAGCGGTCGAGGATTCGCTGGGCGACCCCGGGGATAGGGAAGTGTTCAAGCGCCCGGCGCATATGACCGCCCGCGTCTCCGATTTGAAGACGCCTGGCCATAATCACATCGATGGCGGTACCGGACACCACGCCGAGCTGTCCCGCTTTCGACACGGCGCGAGCCAGCGTCCAGCTGGAGACGCCGGCCCCCATGCCGCCCTGGATGATGGTTGGTAGCGGATTGAGATTCATGAAGGCTATCCTATATGCTTTGTTTGGAGCATTCCAGCCCGCGTTTCAGGGGTCAGGGCTGCGATATTCAATCATTATTTCACGGCTATGGTAGGCACTCAGCCGATTCGATGCGGCCTGCAAGCATATTTTTGGCTGGTCCCTAAACAGGGTATTTCGTCACAATGAGCAGATCCTGATGAGAACCCAGTGCAGGCAACCCTCCCCCCTCGGAATTTGAGCATTCGGCGTACAATCGCTTGCATATCCCTCTCCTGAGAGATGGCGCTGGTCTGGCGTCTTGGCTTCGATTAGCGGTGATGGAATATCCCACTAGGCTAGGGGCATGATGACAGCAATAACACGTTTTATTATTCTGATCCTTTCCTGCTGCATTTGCTCGTTGTTTGTGGGCTGTTCCACCTTCCAGCATGACTGGGATGGATTGGTGCAGAATCCAGGTGTCGAGACGTCGGTGAAGACGGGTCTCGCAGGACAGTGGGAAGGCACCTGGCTCAGCGATGCCAACGGCCATGGGGGCGGGCTGCGCTGCATCATCGCTCCGGACGAGAGCGGCACGCTCATCGCGCGATATCACGCGACCTACGGTGGGTTCCTGACCTTTGAATATGACATGCCCATGAGGGTGCAAAGGGATGGTGATACGTATCGCTTCGCTTCCGAGGCCGATCTCGGCTGGCTTGCGGGTGGCCGTTACGAATATGAGGGGACGGTGGTGGGAGATGAATTCAACTCCACCTATCGGAGCAAGGGCGACCACGGCACGTTCCGGATGAGCCGCCTCACGCCCGCGGCTCAGGGGCAGTAGCTTTTTCTCACTCCTCAAGCAGCCGCCGGATTATCTCGCCCCCCAGCCAAGTGGGCAAGGCGGTTGGCCGTGGTTCGTTTGTTGCTCATGTGAGTCACCGTCCCGGCGAAGCGCTTCTCTTCCATCCTTTAATAAGAACACCGATCACGCAGAGGTGGGTCAAGGCTCCCGCGATAGTGAGTGCCTCGAACGGTCGGCCCACCACGGCTCCCAGGCAAATGATGAAGACTCTGAGATCACGGCGCTTCAGGCGGTTGAGGACATCGTTCGGGTAGGGCTCGCCCATCCGGATGCCGAACTCCTTCGTCACGTAGCTGGCCAGGATGAATCCGAAGGCCGCCAGGAATCCGATGATCCACGGGAGAGGGCCCGGATGCACCGCAGCGTAGGCAAACGTAACCGCAAGGGTGACGGCCATGTCCGCGTACCGATCCAGAATTGTGTCGAGCCAGGCCCCTCGTGGCGAGCTAATGTGCTTGAGTCGCGCGATTTCGCCGTCGCATCCGTCAATAACCGATGCGGCTTGGACCAGGAGGCCGCCGAGGACACCGGTGGCGAACATGCCTACTGACAGCAGCCCTGCGCCAGCCAGAGAGATCAGAAAGCTGATGACGGTGATCTGATTCGGCGTGATCCCCGTCGTCGCCAGGTGGGCGGAAAGACGCGTGGAAAGAGGGCGATTCAGTCGCTGGGAGACATAGCCGTCCTGGCCGCCCTTGGTGAGCGATGCCAGCAGCCGCCGTCTTGCTTCGCCGAACGCCTCGGGGGTGTCAACATCGATCCATTCTTCACCGGTCACATCAACGGCATTGACCTTTCCGGCTTCGGCAAGGTTTCGCACACCGTCGGTCAGCGAGTATTTTTCTTGTTTATGCGCCCGCCTCAGAGCGTCGAACAGGGCATTGGTGCAGAAGAAGACTCCTGTGTCCGCAGCATCCCATTCTTCGAGGCTCTTGCCGATGCCTACAACACGATCATCGGAAGTCGCAACCTTGGTCACATCCTCAACATCGAATACCCCGGTCTTGTCGCGATCCACGGCAAGAGATATCTCACCCTGCTCCGGGCGGGCCAGGAGGATGCGCTCGATCAGCGAGGGTGTGATCAGGTGATCGGACATCGTGAGCAGGAAGGGGGTGCCGTCCAGCTTCTTGGCGGATGCCAGGGCGCTCGCACCGTTGCCAAGTTTCCAATCCTCGGCAATGACAAACTCGATGTCGCAATGGCGGCGAGCAGCGATCTGCTGGTAGTGGGCCCGGACCTGGTCGGCTTCATGGCCGAGAACCACGAAGAACCGATGAATGCCCGCGGCGCTAAAGGTTGTGATCGTGCGCTCGGCCAGGGACAGACCAAGCAGTTTCAAGGCAGGCTTTGGCGTGCCGTTGCGGATTTGCTCAAGGCGTGAACCTTTGCCGGCTGCCAGAATGACGGCGATTGGCGGGGTGTTCGCCCCCGTATCACGTGTTGGTGTTGGTGAGCGCTTCAATGATTTCTCGGGCTAGTTCCTCGGTCGCAGCGGCGACGATGGTTGTCCTCTGGCGGAGGTCGGTGAACGCCGGGAGCGGGTTGCCCCGGGCGTCGAGCACGCAGCCACCGGCCTCCTGAAGGATCGCCGCCGCGGCGAGAAAGCTCTCGGGCGTCAAACGCCCACGCACATCAATGTGTGCATCGAGCGAGCCGTCGGCCACCAGAGCGATCGCGCGGGAGGCACATCCATAGGACCGCACCGCACGAGCGCTGGCGAACAAGGCGCCCAGTTGGGAGGTCGGCGCGAAGTGGTTGAGCTCGCAGGAGAGAAACGCGTCCTTGATCCTTCGAGTGCTCGCGGCCCGGATACGATTGGTGCCGCGATAGGCACCGGTGCCTCGTACACAGACTGCAGCGTTCTCACCTTCGAGATCGCCGGTCAGGGCCGCGATCACTTGGTCAAGAGCGATCGGCGCTTCCGCCGGAAGCACGGCGATCGCGACCGATGACAGGGGCAGACGCCGCGACCAGTTGTCCGAGCCGTCCACGGGATCGATGACGAAGCGATAGACGGGCTTGGCCCTTCCGAAATGGTGCTCTTCTGATTCCTCAGAGAGAATGATCCCGCTGTCGAATTCTCCCTCGAGGATTCGACGTACGGCCGCATCGGCAGCGAGATCGAAGTCTTGCTGGCGGTCCCCTTTGGGGTTCGTGCCGTGGATATTTTGTGCAGGACTTGTGGATAAGTCTGCAAGGGCTTCACGGACACCGGCATGGAGCCGTTTAAGTCCTGTCGCAAGGTCGGTCTGGAGGACGGTCATCTCACCGACGCTCACGATCCGGCTGCCACCAGCATCTCGTTCTTGGCCAGAGTCGTGATCTCGTAGCCGTTGTCAATCCATTGCTCCAGCATATCCCGGGCGACAGAGTCACGGAATTGCTTGGGAGGATGCTTCATGCAGACGGCTGAGATTTCCAGAAGTGGTCCGCCGATCTCCCGATCAAGCGCGAGCTTGGCGCATCGGACCGCGTCGATGACGATGCCAGCGCTGTTCGGGGAATCCTCCACGCTGAGTCGCAGTTCCAAATTCATGGGGACATCGCCGAAACCGTCCCATTCCATCCGCACGAAGCAAACCTTGTTGTCCTTCTGCCACGGGACATAGTCGGAGGGACCGATGTGGATGTTCTCCTTCGCCAGCGGTACATCGAGCTGCGACTGCACGGATTCAGTCTTGGAGATCCGCTTGGACTTGAGGCGGTACTGCTCGATCATGTTGAGGAAGTCGGTGTTGCCGCCGGTGTTGAGCTGATAGGTCCGTCTGAGCTTCACCCCCCGGTCGCCCATGAGGCGGGCCAGCATCCGATGCACGATCGTCGCGCCAAGCTGGCTCTTGATGTCGTCACCGACAATCGGGATGTTCCTTTCGCGGAATCTCTTGCTCCACTGGGGATCTGAGGCGATGAACACCGGAATGCAGTTGACGAAGGCGACCCCCGCATCCAGGCAGGCCTGGGCGTAGTGGCGGACGGCCTTTTCAGAACCCACCGGCATGTAGCACACGAGGACTTCCGCCCCGGTTTCCCGCAACACCTCGGCCACATCGCACGGATCCTCGTCTGCGACCCGAAACGCCTGGGCCTCGGGATACTCTTTCATGTGGGCGGCAACACCATCCAGTACCGGGCCCATCTGTACGGTAACCCCGTACGATGGAAGATCTGGCTGAAAAACCGTCGTGCACTGAGGCTGGGCAAAGATCGCCTCCTCAAGCGGCTTGCCAACCTTCCGCCGATCGACATCGAAGGCCGCAACAGCGAGAACGTCCTCAAGGCGGTAGCCGCCGATGTCGTCATGCATCAGCCCGGCAGTGTCAGCGGAAGTGTGAGTTCGGTAATACTCGATTCCCTGCAGAAGCGAGCTGGCGCAATTGCCCACACCCGCAACGGCAAGCCGTATGGTGGTTTTCACGAGGTGATTTCCTTAGACGTGATACGCCACGTCATGCGTCCAGAGTGAACCGGATTTGGATGGTCCGAAGGTGGCCGGCGTCCTCATCGGTCGCACGGCACGCTTTCGAAGCAGAGCACTGTACTCTATCCTGTCGCGGCTGTCATTAAATGGCAAAATGGCACGGGAAATGCTAGTGAGGGGCAAGGGGAGTGGAAGGCGTTGACGATCCCGGGTGCTCAATCGTCGGGGGGTGCGGAATCGGCCATCTTCGGCGCGACACCGTGCCATTCCTGCCTCTCAGAGCGGCTGGCGTCACTCCCGAAACGGATGCGTGCGCGGGAGCGCGCACAGACGATGTCGATCTGCCTGGTCCGTTCGATCTCAAAGGTGACTGGCTCATCGCTGCCGCGGGCCAGATGGAGCGATTTGCCGCATGTGAGCACGACCGCCAGATCGACCGACTCGTCGCCGGTCGTCATCTTCTGAACGACGAGCGGGTCTTGACCGGTGCAGGTGATGACGAACTCGCTTTCGCCCAGCTCTATCCGCACGCCTTCTTGCTCGGTGGTTTCGACGACCGCGATGGACATCTGCTCCAGCGGCTCGTGGCTCAGGCTGAACACGGCGATGAACTCGTTGGAGTAGTCGACGAGATAACCGGGGATCTCGGAGCACGCGTGCGGAGCCTCGCCGGGGCTGAGCAGTTCGAGAATGACCGGTTTGCCGATGTGCCGTTCGAGCAGCGGCTCGTATGCATTGCCGGCCATGGCGATGAACGTGCCGCCGACTTTCGAGAGGCGTCCTTTCTGGCTGTGAATCGCCCCTCCCGGCGCACCGGTCTTCGACATCCGTCCGATGAACATGCTGAGGGTGTTGTTGATCGCGTCACGGAGTGTGTTCGTCAGGTTGCGAAACCATCGCCAAATCCGCCTCAGCGGACCGGGATGGAAGCTGCGACGGATCTGTTTCTCACGCTGTCTGCGTTCCTCGTCGGTCAGACCGTGTACCGTTCGACACAGCGCCAGGCATTTCACAAGCTCGTCCTTGAACACGAGCGTTGAGGTCTTGGTCAGCCCTCTCCGGTTCACGTATGGTGCATCGAAGCACAACTCGAGTCCGCTGCTCGTAACGTAGAGATCGCCCCACACCGGCTCCCCATCAACCGGGAGGTATGTCACGTGGTGGTCGTTCAGCAGTTTGAGGCACTTGTCCCGCTGCCGCGTTCGGACCAGGGCGCCGATGATTGTGAGCGCAAAGACGGCCAGAACGGTCATCCAGAAGAGATCGTCCAGCTTGAGCCATGATTGTTCGGATTGGTCCGCCTGGGCGATGAACCATGCTATTGGCATGAACTAACACCTTTCGAGATCTTGCGCGGCATGTTGCACGCGGCAGCGTCATCCTGTTCGACATGAGCCCTCAGAAATCCAATTCCATCTGGTCGTGCTTTTCGTGGAACGCTCAATCGTCTGCTCGTGCTTGGGATTCTGTTCGGTCTCTGATAACCTGAAAAATGAATAATATCTTTTTTCTCAGTTGTATCCTTGGAGATGTAAATACTTGAAAAGTCTCGACTTACGCGTTTTGAACTCATCTGGAAATTGAGAAAAGGCATGATATAACATATTTTTGCCATTTCTCCCCTTGCAAGATCGAAAACCAGCGGCATAGTAGAGAAGTAAAGCATAGATGGTTACGAAGCCCTCAGAAACTACAATATCGCTTTCGTAACCTCGACATCATACGCCGCACGGCGGCACCTACGTTTCCCGCTTCTCGAAGGCAGACAATTTGAATTTGACTTGAAACAAGTCACGGGATGCTGCGCGGTATCTCATACACATTTCTCCTGCGCAAGCATCAGGTGATGGTCTTTCGCCGTTGCGTGAATCCGTTCACGCTCCTCAGGAAGACTTTGGTTGTGCGATGCGCATGTCGCGGCAGATACCGCCATGCGGGTGCACGGTTTACGCGCAAAGGTGTGCGAGAGGAATGTGGCAGGATGAATTTAAGAAAAAAACAATTGAGAAGATGCTCTGTGGCAAGAGGGCTGCTAGTGCTCGCATTGTTGCTCCTAACGGTCAAGGCTTCAGGGCAATGTGGCCTCATAGCTGAATTTCAGGCGCCGAACCCCCAGCCTGGCGATATGTATGGCGGGAACGTGGCCATGGACGGGGATGTGGCTGTGATCGGCACGTTTGATGCCGCGGCATATGTCTATCGATGGGACGGGGCTTCATGGAATCTGGAATCGGAGCTGCTTCCTTCCGATGGAGCACCGGGGAGGTTCTTCGCCGAGTCCGTGGCGATCAGTGGCGATGTGATCGTCATCGGTGCTGGGGAATGGACTGACGATGCGCTCGGGGCAGTCTATGTCTATCACTACGTTGATGGAATCTGGGATGAAGAGGCCATCCTGATGGCGTCGGATGGCACTCCGAGAGACTTGTTCGGGATTAGAGTCGTCATGGAAGACGACCTCATCGTCGTCTGGTCTTCTGATTATGAGAATACGGAAGGCTTCGGGGCACTGTACATGTTCCGCGATCACGATGGGGGCTGGATCGAAGAAGCCAAATTAATGCTCGGTCTGACCGACTGGGACTTTGGGGCATTTTGGCGTTCTTTCACCATCAATCAGGGGCGGCTTGTGGTCTACCAGGCCCTCGGGCGAGAGATCGCGATTTACCAACAGCTTGATGGGACCTGGGGCGAAACGGATCGGATCACCCTCGTCAGCCGTCTGGATGATCGGGTGAGATCAGTGGCGATGCACAATGATGACCTGGTCATCAGCTCCAGCCCGATGGTTGATGGTATTCCTAACGACGGCATCAGCACCTACAAGTGGGATGGAACCCAGTGGCAATTCAAAGGATCGCAGCATTTGCCCAGTAACAGGTACTCTGGTCTAGCGCTGTCCGGTGACGTGCTGGTCGTCAGCCATACTCAGAATTATTTCCAAAGATGCGAGCCCGGTGTGGTCTATTTTTATCGGCGTGCAGACGATCATTGGGTTCCGGTGAGGAAATACATGACTCCCGACGGAATGCCGGGCGATCGACTTGGATCTCACCTTGAGACGAATGGCAAGGTCGTTTTCGCAAGCACTTCCCGCGGAGATTCGAACTATGACTCTCCCGGAGCGGCGTTTCTCTTTTCGCTTGAAGGGCCGCAATTCGATTGCAACGCCAACTTGATCGAGGATGCATGCGAGATTGCCATCGGGTCCGAGGATGACTGCAATGCCAATGGTGTGCCCGATACCTGCGACGTCGCCCAGGGAATCGAAAACGATCGCAATCTGGATGGCGTGTTGGATTCGTGCCAACCGGTGCGGGGAATCATCCCCAGCCTGATCGATCAATTTACCGGCGATGACCCGTGGACCTTTTGGAATCAAGGCAATCCTTCCGTGGCGATCAGCTCTGATGTTGCCGTGATCGGTGACGAAATCAAGGTCAGAGTTCTGCGGCGCAACGGAATTGTGTGGACAGAAGAGGCGATACTGCGCGGAGATGAGATGGAGAGCAGCGACAGGCTCGGTCTTTCCGTAGCCACCAACGGGCAGGTCATCCTCGTCGGAAGGCCGTTTCAATCTGAACCCGGAGGGGTTCGCGGGGTCGTCTATATCTATCGGTACGAAGCGGTAACAAGCGAATGGAAGCAGGAAGCGAAGCTTGAAGGCGGAATTATCTCCCCGAGTGATGAGTTCGGTTTTTCAGTTGCCATCAGCGGTGAGACGATCGTCATCGGGGCGCAATCATTTTTCGGACTCAACGCAGGTTCAGCCTACGTCTATCGATATGAGGACTCTCAATGGATTTCGGAAGCTGTCCTTCCTTCTCCGCGGGGCCATAGAGGAGATAAGTTTGGATCTGCCGTGGATATTGATGGCGATACCATCGTCATCGGGGCGCCGCTTGGCGGAGACTATCGGAGATTTCAAGATGGTTCAGGCGCGGCGTATGTCTTTCAACGCGAGTCCGGGGAATGGGGCTTTCAAAGGGAACTCAAGTCGATCGCATCCACCGAGAGAATCTTAGGCTTTGATGTCGCAATCGACGGCGATCGGATCCTGGCCGGGGTGCCCATCGTCTTGGCCGGTTGCGCCCGGTGGGGCGCGGTGGCCATTTTTGAACGCACTGGTGGTGAATGGCCTCGGATTGAAACGCTCAACGCGCCGTTCCCCGGAGCAGGGGCTTTCGGCATGGCGCTTGATCTTTCCGGCGACATGGCCCTGATCGGGGCGCGGAGTGAAAATTCAGCCTCATCTACGGGTGGTGCCGCGTATCTTTATCAACTCGGAGAATCCGAGGCAGTGTTTCTTTCGCGTTTGGCCAATCCCGATCCCGAATCACAGCAGGCTTTCGGTGAACATGTCGCCCTGGACGGCACTTACGGACTGGTCGATGCCCATGGTCTGAACGTGGACCGACAGACTTACCTGTTTGCCGGGTTCGCGCAGGATGATTGCAACAGCAACGGAGAAAGCGACATTTTCGAGATTGACGGAGGCACGATCGTGGACAGGAATCGCAACGGCATTCCCGATGAATGCGAGCGTCCCGGCGATGCAAACCGCAGAAGGCAATTCGGGGTGACAGATCTGCTTGATCTTCTGGCGGTATGGGGTTCTTGCCCAGCTCCGTGTCCATGGGATTTCAATCACGATGGACAAGTCAACGTTACGGATCTTCTGAATCTTTTGAGGCGATGGAGATGATGTTTATCACGTCAGAGTGTGAACGCATGGGAAGCATGAACTACAAGAATATTTTTGATGCCTTGAACATGACCTTCCGCCCGGCTGCGCGCTGTGGGTTGGATGTCGGTGGGAACCTCCGGCATCGTATTGGCAGTGCGTGGTCCGGCGGATTTTATCTATCCATCGCCGGGCGCTTTCTGCGACGCTTCCGGGATTGGGTTGCGGGGGAGTGGTTTCCAGAGCTACTTCCGGGGGGGGCGGAGAGAAAGAGAGATGTTTCGGGTTGGTGTTCCGCCGACTGCGCGCCGCCGGGCGGCGACGACTGGTCATGCATGGCCCGGCCGCCTTGCCTATCGGGCGCTCGGGGAAAGATGCCTCGCCACGTGATTGTCATCACACCACCGCGGCACGGACCATGCGATCTACCGTCGTCGTCCGGAGCGTTGTTTGCAGGGGACTCGGTTCTCCGTTTTCTCAATTTGGCTTTCTTACTCCTGGTTCAGGGCATGTTGCCGGGCCAGGAATCTGTTGCTCAGGATCGACGGGCGTTTTTCGGAGGAGGTCTTCATGAGTTTCTGCTTTGCTTGGGGATTCCGCTCAGAATCAGCCAGGCGGGGGCCAGGAAGACCAACGGAGAGAAGTGGCCATGGCGTGGTGAGAGGAAGCTAACCTCTCATCGCGCTGGGCCGCGCCGGGCGCTTCATGAGGGCGGGCTTAGACAATCCCGACTTCTGTCTTATTGATTTCAATCACGATCACACTATCAACATCACCCATCTGCTCACGCTCCTCGCGAACTGGGGGTGAGTGATATCTGCACGTAGGTCGGAAGATAAAAAAAGAGAAGCGGGGACCGAAAATCCGGAGGGGAGACCGGCGGTGTCGTAACGCCGGCCGGCGCAGGTCAGGTAGCCTGTGGTTGCGCCTAGCGGTTATAGGCATTATTGTTTCTGCTGATCAACGCTCCTTCACCGTTAATAATATTCTCACCGGCTTCGGCGACGTTGGATATGTCTTGTCCGATGCCCTTTACCATGTTGCAGCCCGGCAAGGTGAACATGAAGATCGAGACAAACGTCAGGGCAATGAGGCATATGAAGATGTGTCGTCGTCGCATAGTGGGTACTCCGGTCACAGCAACCTGATGCCAATGTCGGCTTTTCGGCAGACAATTGAATAAAAGAAAACCGACTGAAAACGGGCGATTCAGGTGGATTGTGTTCCGATAACCATGCGGGGATGCTATTTTGCCGCCGCGAAACGATCCGCCACCGCTGACCAGTTCACCACCTTCCACCACGCGGCGATGTAATCCGGGCGGCGATTCTGGTAGTTGAGGTAGTAGGCATGCTCCCAGACATCCAGTCCCAGGATCGGCTTGCAGTGGACATCCACCATGCCGTGCATGAGCGGATTGTCCTGATTGGGAGTGGAGGTGACGCAGAGCGAGTCGTCGCTCTTGACGCCCAGCCAGGCCCAGCCGGAGCCGAATCGGGTCATCGCGGCCTTGGTGAAATGCTCCTTGAATTCAGCGAATGAGCCGCAGGCGGTGTTGATCGCATCGGCCAGTTCCCCGGTCGGCTCATCCCCGCCCCCGGAACCTGCCGGGGCCATGACCGACCAGAAGAGGGAGTGGTTGCAATGCCCGCCGCCATTGTTGCGGATGGCGGTCTGGATGTCGTGCGGGATTTTTTCAATGTTATAGACGAGCTGCTCGATGGTCATGGACTCGTAGTCGCTGAGCCCGTTGATCGCCTTGTTCAGGTTCGTGACATAGGCGTTATGATGCTTGTCATGGTGGATCTGCATCGTCTGCGTGTCGATGATCGGCTCCAGGGCGTCGAAGGCGTAGGGCAGGTCGGGCAGCGTGAAGGCCATGGGATATTCCTCTCGCAAAGATAACGTCTGAAGATGGTGGAACATACCGGGCGGAAAACATCACTCGTCAAACGTCCGGGGGGGGCATGATACCAGTTTTTCGATTATTGCCCACCTTGCGAAGACCGGGGAGTGACACATTCACTCTCGAATCAGAACGGTGTTCACCAACACCGGTTAGAGGTGGAAAGAGGCGGCCTGTGGTAGCATTCCTGTCTCGATGTCAGCCCGCATGATGACAAGGAGGCTCAGGTGACCGAACCCAATAGACGCATCATCATCGACGGGGTGGCGTTTTCACAGGTCGTTCAGTTCCCGAAGCTGCTGGGATCGTGTACCGCGGCGTTTCAGCCTGCGCGGTTGCTGATCGGGCTGCTCATGGTCACTGCGGTGATGACCTTCGGGCGGGCCTGGGATGGATTGACCGAACCCACCGTTCACCCCGGCGGGCTGCTGGCCGGCCGATGGACGGAGGCGGATCGGCAGGCGCTTCAACCGGTGCTGCTTTCGGCCATGGACAAATACGCGCTGCCAGACGATCGGTTTCCCGAGGAAGTCACGGAGGAGAGTTGGCAACCAGTTCAAGTCATTGCGATCATCGAAAAGGGTTATCGAGAAATTCGCAAAGATGTGACGGAACCGGAGCAACTCGAACAGGATGATCGGGAGTTTCGGGAACTGGTGGCGATGATCGAGCGACGGGCGCCGATGGGCACGTTCGACGCGTCGGTCAAGTTGGTGGGGGAACGTTTTCAGAGAATGATCGATGGCGTCCTGGCCTTGTCGATCAAGGATGTGCTGGCTGGGGCGCAGGATTTTGCCGTCCTGTTTCCCCGTGCGTTGTGGAACCAGGATCGCGTCTTGACCATCGCCCTGGGATTGGTGCTTTTACTGGTGTACGTGGTCGGGGGCGGAGCGTTGTGCCGAATGGCGGCATGTCAGTTTGCCGGTCGCGTGCGTCTGCGCATGAGTGATGCCATTGATTTTGCGCTGGTCAACTGGATACGTTCGATGCTTGCGTTGATCCTGCCGCTGGGGCTGGCGTTGTTTCTTGCCCTGATCATCGTGCTGCTGGGGGCATTGATGATTGTCCCGATCCTTGATGTGCTGGGGGGCTTGCTGTACGGGGTTGCGCTGTTGGTCGGGTTTGTTCTGGCCTTCGTCCTGGTGGGGTACGCCGCCGGATTTGCCATGATTCTGCCCGCCGTGGCGTGCGAAAAGTGCGACTGGATGGATGCGAACCAAAAAGCGTTTGCCTTCGTGTATCAGCGCCCGCTGCATTTGCTGGGATACGCCGCGACTGCCCTGATCGGGCTGGTCCTGGGATATCTGGTGTTCGGTTTGTTTACGACCCTCATGCTCAATATGACGGCTTCTCTGTTTGGCATGATCTCCGGCCATCCGGCCCTGAACTCAGCGGGCGATTTCCCGTGGTTCAATTTCGAGCTGAGACGGGTCGATCCCTGGGTCCCCGGGCTGGTTTCGGGGTTGATCATGTTCTGGCAGACCCTCGTGGTCAGCCTGGTCGGGGCGTACATCGTCTCGTTTGTCTGCGATGTCTCCACGCGTTTGTACCTTCTGATACGACGGGCGTGCGACGATCAGGAAATCGGTGAAATCTGGTGGCCGGGGATGATCCCGGGAACCATCGGCACGGTGCGGAATCGAACCGAGGAGCTGAGCCGCGAGGAAACGACCTGACTAAATGGTGGCACGGGCATCTTGCCCGTGCATGAGAAGATATGAACCGGCAAGATGCCCGTTCCACCCTGGTTCGGAGAGGTCAAAATCCTACGAGCCGCGCGCGTGATACTTACACACCGCCGTGTGTTAAGACGTTCGCCGGGACGGAAACGTGAGCGGAAAATCCCGGATTTCGCAATATTCTTATTTTGTCAGAAAGTCTTTGATTACAAGGATTTATGTCGTAGTTTAACCTTAGTGGCACGGGCATCTTGCCCGTGCATCAAAATAGTGGCACCGGCGTCTCGCTTGTGCATGAGGAGACTTGCACGGGCAAGATGCCCGTTCCACCATTGTCCGGATACGCGGCACATACAAGCCGCGAGGGTGAGCGAACGATCTGCATTGGACGAAGGCCTGGAGACCTGTCGCAGATCCGCCGTGGCGGGAAGGCTGGAAGGCTTGATGATGAAGAATCGAATGAGAACATCCTTGATCGTGGCGGCACGGCTTGTTTTTGGCCTTGCCGTGTTGGGGGGGATCGATTCTGAGGCTGGGGGGCAATGCGATTATGAAGTGTCGGCAATCATTGAGAGGCCGGACTGTGGTGGGGAGCCTGCCATATACTTCAACGGGATCGATATCACCGACACAGGTGAGGTCGGAGGCACGTTCACCTGCTTTCTCTCTCCCCAGGCGGCGACATGGGATGCTGTCAACGGCCTTATCCCCCTGCCCTTCCTCTCGGGATTTTCACAGGCGAAAGTAGGAGGCCTCACTTCGATCAACGAGATGGTCGGCACGCAGTTTTCCTCGACTCTGGACTGGCGAGCCGTCATCTGGCAAAACGGTGTGCCGTCCCGTCTCCCGGACTGGCCCGGCACCACCCTCAGCTTTGCTTTCGCTATCAATCGTGATGGCTGGATTACCGGCTATTGGGGCAACAGTATTTCCGGTCCGGGTGAAGCAGCCATAATCTGGAAACCGGACGGTTCGATGATCAATATCAACGATGATCTGCCGGGAACCTCCAGTCAGGGAAGGGACATTAATGCTCACGGACAGGTCACGGGCTGGATCGGCTCCTTCCCTAGTTCCCAGGCTTTTTTATGGGATAACGGACAAGTCACTGAATTGCCTTTGATTCCTGGGGGAACGATGTCATTAGGTAGGGCGATTAATAATCTGGGCCTCATAGTCGGTTCGGGATTGGTAACGGTTGAAGGTTCTACCAGCGTCGAACATGCCTTCTACTGGGACGGCCTCACCACGATCGACCTCGGGACACTGCCCGGTTTCGAGCGCAGCGTGGCTCGTGACATAAACGATGCCAGCCAGATTGTCGGTAGCTCATCTGTGCCTTCCGTCCACGCCTTTCTCTGGCGTGATGGAGTAATGATCGACCTACATAGTTTTCTCCCGTCACAGTTTGACGGAACCGGTATGACTGCCAAGTCTATCAACCGAGGCGGGGATATCCTGTTGGCGGGAGGCAATGTGGGCGTTATTCTATCTCCCATCAGTTCCGGTCCCGGTGACATTGATAATAACTGTTCTGTCAACGTAAGCGATCTGCTTCTACTCATCAGTGAGTGGGGCGAATCGATTTCAGTGGCGGACATCAATTTGGATGGCAGTGTGAATGTGACTGACCTGCTGCTCCTTTTGGGGAGTTGGGGATGAGAGCGGAAAAAGTTGAAATGTCTAAAAGTTTAAAGCAGAAATCTGAAAGTCGAAGATCCGCCGGAGGCGGACTGAAAGCTGAAGGCTGATCGCTGAACGCTTTACCAATCGGAAGGAGGTGAGTACACGCTAGTTTTCGGGGTTCCGACGGGGAAGTCAAGATGACTTCTCTTCCAGATTTGCATGGATTGCAATCGAAATATTGACCAACCGAACAAAGCGTTACTTTGTTCGGAGCGCGATACTTTTGGAGGTAATTATGGACATCACGAAAGCAAAATCGTTTCTTCTGATTTGTCTGCTGTCATATGCCTTGTGTTCGATATTCACGGCCAAGACGTTTGGACAAACTGTACGGCGCGTTGACAATTCTGTAACTACTAGCGGCAATGGTCAAACTTGGACGGGGGCCTACAAACATCTGTGGGAAGCTCTAGCAGAGGTCAATTTTATTGACGACGATTGGGAAATCCGGGTCGCCAAGGGGACGTACACACCCCAGGCTCAAGACTTGCCTTTTACCAGTACCAACAAACCGGGAGAGCTGGCTGGCAACAG
>JADFSH010000062.1 GCA_022560875.1 Planctomycetota bacterium
CAAGATCGGCCTCTGGCCGGTGTTCAAAAACTGCGTCCCGGCCTCCAGGTGCTCCTGGCGAGTGTCGCGACCCTTTTCGAAGCAGATTTCGTCCGCAAGCGAGCAGATTGGGCTTGAATGTCATGAGACGGGCGTCATGCTGGAGTAAAACGTCCCGGCGATGGGGCCGGGAGAGTCATATGGAAATGTCGGTTCAAACTGAGGAGAACAAGGATGCGACATCTCATTTCACTTTTTGCCGTGGCCGCAGTGCTAAGCACCGGGCCGGCTCACGCCGGCGACATCACCTGGACTGGCAATGGCGACGGCACGTCATTCGAAGATCCTCTTAATTGGTCTCCCATGAGTGTCCCCGGGAGTATCGACACGGCGATCTTCAACAAAATATTCCCACTCGTTTCACTTGGATCCGGTAGATCAAACCAGCGCCTCAGCGTGCTTCTGCTCGGTGACGGTACGCTGGACTTGAGCGGAACTAACTACTTCTTGTCGGGTGCCGGGCCGCCGACCATCGAGATCGAAGGAAGCATTACGATTTCCGATGGCCTGCTTTTCAGCAACAATGAGGCCTTGATTCATCCGTCCGGTTCCATGACCGTGACCGACCTGCACTGGAATCATGCAGGCGTGCTCAACGTCCAGGGCTCGCTGACGTTTTCCCAGGCGATCGACTTTACCACCGTGATGAGCAGTCAGGGGTCCCTCGCGCCCGGCAGCACGATGATGATCCAGAACTCAAGTTCCTGGGAGATCGCCGACTTGCTGGACATCGAGGGTTCGCTCTCGGTGTCCTCAATGAGCAGCGTCGTCAGCGGCTTCTCGGAAATTCGCGCGGGCGGCTCAATGACGATGACCGACGAATCCATCTGGATCAACAACGACTTCCTCGGCATCGATGGCTCACTGGATCTGTTCACCAATAGTGCGCTGACCAGCAACAACGTGGAATTCCGCGCCAACGGCTCGGTCGTGATCGACACCAGTTCGACCTGGTCGGTTGGCGGCTTCCTGACGATGTTGGGCGGGGGCGACGCCTCGCTCTCAATCTCGAACTTTTCAGCGGTCACGGCCACGACCTTCAACGCCGGAACGGAGAGCGGTGGATTGGTCGCATTGACCATCGACAGCGGGGGCTCTCTGATTCTCAGTGAACTCATCCAGAATCTGAATATCGCACAGCATCCTGATTCGATCGCCACGGTGATCGTCGATGACGGCCTCTTGTTCAGCATCGGGCCAATGTCCATCGGTGAGGCCGGCACGGGCTCGCTTACCATTTTGAACCACGGCAATGTATTTTGCAGTGAAGCTCGGATCGCCAACACCCCTGGTGCGGTGGGCACGGTAACGGTGACCGGCACCGCTGCCCAGAACACCCATACCAGTTGGGAGATATCGGGCAACCTTCAGGTCGGTGACGGCGGCACTGGCTCGCTTCTTATCGAAAACGGCGCCGAGGTGAGCAGTGGCTCGGGACGCATCGGCGAAGAGGGCAAGGGCAGGCCCCCCGGCACCGTCACCGTGACCGGCTCTGATTCGAACTGGGAAATCGTGGGCGAACTGGATATCGGCCCCGGCGACCTCACCATCTCCGCCGGCGGCTTTGTGTTTAGTAGCGACGGATTCATCGGCGGCGAAGACGCGGGGAGCGTCACCGTAACCGGGGCGGACTCGCAATGGATTAATACCGGCCTGTTCATCATCGGCATCGGAAGCACCGGGTCGCTCGATATTGCCGACAGCGGCCTGGTGTTGAGTGACTCGGGCTTCCTCGGTCTCTTTCCCGGCTCCAGCGGCGCGGTGACCGTCGATGGGCCTGGTTCGGATTGGATCGACTTGTCTGATATTTTCGTCGGCTACAACGGCTCGGGAACGCTGAACATTACCAACGGCGGGTCCGTTTCCAGTACCAACGGCTTCGTGGGCAGTTTCGCCGGATCCGACGGCAACACGATCGTCGATGGTCCCGGTTCAACCTGGACCAACCTGGTCTCGCTGGCCGTCGGCAACTTTGGCGCCGGTTCGCTCACCGTCAGCAATGGGGGCACCGTCGCCACGCCGCAAATCACCGTCAGCGACACGGGCGAAGTCCTCGGCGATGGCATACTTGCCGGGAATGTCACGAATTCCGGTGTCGCTAGTCCCGGACTGTCCATCGGCACGCTCAACATCCAGGGCGACTATGTTCAAACTCCCACCGGCGTGCTCGACATCGAGCTGAGCGCGTCGGGGGGCGATCGTCTGGCAATTACCGGCAACGCCGAGCTGTCCAATACGACGCTCATGCTCTCGGTGGTCAGCGGCGACGAGCCAAGCGTCGGGCAGATGTTCACGGTTCTCACCGCAGCCTCGATCAGCGGCCAGGATTTTACGGTGATCGGCGATGGGGGGCAATACAACGTGACTATGAGCTTGACCGACGTTGTGGTTACTGTCGTAGCGCTGCCATGCCTTGCTGACGTCAACGGTGACAGTTCGGTCAACGTGACCGACCTGCTGAGCCTGCTCGGGTCATGGGGGCCGTGCGCCGCGCCATGCCCGCCCGACATCAACTCCGACGGCAACGTCAACGTCACCGACCTGCTCGCCCTGCTCGGTGCGTGGGGAGCGTGTCCGTAAACGATCGGTATTCGATTCTCCGAGTGATTCAACCTGAATGGGGCCATGAGGCAGTGGAATCCGCCTTGTCGGTGTTGCAATAGCGGAAAGCGTCAGCCAGAGTGTTCCGGTCGATGGTGAAGACAATCTCTTTCTACTGGTGAAGTTGTCTGCTTTTGATTACGATCGGAACACCATGCTGAAGAAATCCACTGCCGCTGTCATGTGTCGCCCTGTAACCATGGTCATTATGATGGGCCTTGGCTGCGTGCTTTTTGCGGCGGGGCCGGGAGATATCCGGGATCAGGGGGGGAGAGACAAGGCGAGTTTCAGTCTCAATCGGGCTGAAATACGAGCCGGCGCATTGCAGGGCGGCAAAGTAATATTGCGAGATGTTCCGCTCGGTGACAAGATGAAAGTCGATCTCGAACTCGAACGATTCTTTGTCACCGATTCCGACACGCGATTCGTGGTGGGTAACCGCAGCGGTCGTGATCGGCCGCTTGACTTCGATCCGGATTCGATCGTCCTGTTGCGCGGCCAGGCTGCCGGATATCCCGAGTCGTCCGTGTTTCTGGCGATTACTGATTCCGCCAGCGTGGGCAGGATTTCATTGGGTGGCAATACCGGCGCCTATGCCATCTCATCCAGGGATGCGACCGGGAAGGACCTGCCGGGGGGCCGGGTTTCCATCTTTCCGGTGTCGCGATCAACCTCGCTGCCGGC
Source organism: Planctomycetota bacterium (assembly GCA_022560875.1). GTDB lineage: Bacteria > Planctomycetota > Phycisphaerae > Phycisphaerales > SM1A02 > JADFSH01. Next base: position 3,325 of record JADFSH010000062.1, read on the forward strand.
GGGCGTCACTTTCTGCGGGACGCCGAGCCCGGACCCGGCTACCCTGAGTCAGTTGGACAAAGCTGTCGCCGTCATAGCCCCTTCGACCATCGGGCGGCGTCAGATCGATCTGGCGATCGAGACCGACTACGAACTGTTCGAGATGATCGGCGGCAATCTCGCCGATGCCGCGACGTATATCGTGTCGCTTTACGGCGCGATCAGTGATATTTATATCCGGGACGTCAATGCGAGTTTCTACCTCAGTTTCGTGCGTCTCTGGGATAACCCGCTGGACCTGTTCAACGAACCCGACCCCCTGGGGCCGTTCCTCACCTACTGGAATGCGAATATGGGAGCGGTGGTGCGTGATGCGGCCCAATTCAACTCGGGCCGGCGCGACATACCCTATGGCGGGGCGGCATATCTCAGCGAGCTCTGCACTCCCTGGGCTTACTCGGTGTGCGGCTACATGGTTGGCGCCTTTCCGGACCCCTCGATGCCCAGCGCCGAACATTACGACATCCACGTCGCGGCCCATGAACTCGGCCACAACTGCGGGACCCTTCACACCCACGACTACGGCATCGACACCTGTAACGATTTCAACGGCCCCCAGACCCGGGGCACGATCATGAGCTATTGCAGCCAGACCCGCAGCGGGGGCAACACCAACACCGACCTGCGTTTTCATGCGACAGTGCAGACTTTCATGATCAACTACATCACCGCCAACGTCTGCGTCATCACGGACTGCAATGAAAATGGGGTTGACGACCTCGACGATATCGCCAACTTTATCAGTGCCGATGTGAATGCCAACAACATTCCCGATGAGTGCGAGGACTGCAATAACAATTCCGTGCTCGACGACCTGGACATCGCCGGTCTCTTCAGCACCGACTTTGACGGCAACGGCATTCCGGATGAATGCGAACCTGACTGCAACAACAACGACATTCCCGATGCGTGGGACATCGCGATGGGTACCAGCTTCGATCTGCACGGCAACAACATTCCCGACGAGTGCGAGACCGATTGCGACCTCGATGGCGTGTCGGATTACAACCAGATCATGGTTGACATGACGCTCGACATCGACCGAAACGCTAGACTTGACGATTGCCAGGATTGTGACCTCGATGGTATCAACGATCTCCTGGCCCTCAATGGCGGGCACAACGTCTGGTCCGCGAGCAACATTGCCGGTGACATCAAGGAATATCATGCCGTCAGCGGCGTGCAAACGGGAGTGTCGGTCCCGGGTTTCATCATCAATCCCCAGGATCTGATCATCACCGACGACGGGCGCATCCTGGTTTCCAGCGCTGGTGACAGTCGGATCGTTCAGTTCGACCGGACCGGAGCGTATGTCGGTGATTTCGTAACCGCCGGTCTCGGGGGGTTGAATGTTCCGACTTCCATGATCATCGGCCCCAATGGAAACCTGTTTGTGGCGAGCTTGCGGACAGACAGCGTGCTGGAGTATGACGGTACCACCGGTGCTTTCGTCGGCGTCTTCGTCGATCCTCCGCCGCCACCCCTCGCGGCCCCCGGCGCAAAAAGCCTTCCCGTGGCCTACGCCATCAACCCATTTGGCATCGGATTCGGACCCAATGGCAACTTCTATGTCACCAGTTCCACCAATGAAGTCATGAAATTCGACGGGGTGACGGGTGCGTTCATTTCCATTTTCGTCACTGCCGCGAGTAATGGCGGGCTTGACACGCCGCGTCAGATCCTCTTCAAGCCCAATGGCAACCTGATCGTCGCGAGCTTCATGACCAAGGAAATTCTGGAATACGACGCCATCACCGGCGCGCCGCTGGGCAAGTTCAACAACGGCGGCACCGACGCCGCCCTGACCTTCGACAATCCCTGGGGGCTGCGTTACGGCCCCGATGGCTTCATCTACGCCAGTCGCAACGGGGCGGTCACGGTTCCCAGCTCCCAGCAGGACGCCGACATCGCGGCCCTTCACATCAATTCCACCCGCATCTACAAGTTCGATGCGAACTCCGGAGCGTTCATGCTTTCCTACGTACTGGGCAATGACAGCGGGCTTGACCGTCCCACCGGGTTCGACTTCATGCCCGGGGATGATGTTGACTGCAATTACAACCTGATCCCCGACGCCTGTGATATCGGTTTCGGGAGCAGTCCTGACCTCAACGACAATCTGATTCCTGATGAATGTGAATGCCTGCCGGACTCCGATGGCAGCGGCAGCGTCAATGTCACCGATCTGCTCGGGCTGCTCGCATCGTGGGGGCCATGTTCCCCGCCCTGCCTGCCGGACACCAACTTTGACGGTTTCGTCAACGTCACCGACCTCCTCGTGCTGCTCGGGGCATGGGGGGCGTGCCCGTAAGACATACGGCAACCCGTCCCGTAATCCTCTACCCGTTCCGATCAAGCCGCATATATAAAGTAGGCATTTCTGCTACGATGGCCTCCTCGTTACGGGGTAAAGGAGGTTTTTCTTTCATGCGCGATATTCAGATCAGTATGGTTATATGTGCCCTGGCACTCCTGGCGAGCACGCCTTTTCTCAATGCCGGAGAGAGTGGTGAATGGACGATCGACGATATCGTTACCGCAGAAAGCGCCGGGTCATGGACGCTCTCCCGCGATGGGACCATGGCGGCATGGACGAAAACGACAATCGAAAAAATCGATGGCGAGGAAAAACGCATCAGTCGCTTGTGGTTGACCAGGCTGACCACGAATGAATCGGTGCAGCTCACGCGGGGTGACGATTCCGTCCGGTCGCCGCAGTTTTCCATCGACGGCACTCGCCTGGCCTTCATTACCCCCCGGAAACGACCGGGCGGAGGAGACAATGGAGAAAAAGGAGGGGGTGATGAGGCTAAATCGCAGATTTGGGTTATCCCCGTCGATGGCGGCGAGGCGTGGCCGGTGACGAAGCTCGATCGCGGCGCGAAGTCATACGCCTGGGCAGATGATGAGACCCTTATCGTCCTGGCCCAGGAGTCGCCCACGCTCTGGGAGAAGCAGCGCAAGAAAAAGAAGGACACTTCGATCGTGGTTGAGGATGCCCGGCGCGAGCCGCCGGTGAGACTGTTTCGCATCGCCATCAAGGGCGGCAAAGCGACCCGCATCACCAGCAACCTCGACTGGATCAGTTCCATGACCGTCTCCCCGGACGGCAAGCATGCGGTGATCAGCGCCCAACAAAGTCTTTCGTATCAGTTTGATGAGAAGATTCCGCCGCATACTCGCCTCGTCGATCTCGAAACGGGTGAGGCGAAACGCCTGTATGAAGGGACGCGTCTGGTGCCGGGTCGCGTGCAGTGGACGCCCGATTCGGCGGGATTCTATTTTATCAATCGTTATTCGAGCCATCCGATCTATCGCTCCGCGACGATCAGTGAGCTGTATTATCACGATCTCGAATCCGGAAGCCATGCCAAGGTCGATCTCGCCTGGGAGCGCGGCGTGGGGGGGGGGTATCAGGCCTTGAGCGACGGAGCGATCGTCCTGCTCGCCAACGGCGTGAGGTATCAATCCGTGCGTCTGAAACGGGACGGCAATACCTGGACTCGAGTGAATCTGACCGGGGAGCACGTGCCGAATCTTGACAGCATAACCGTGTCCCATAGCGGCACCGGAGTTGTGTATCGCCATACCACCGGCACGACCCCGCCCCAGTTCTTCTCTGCGAAGCTGGAAGACGCTCAATTGGTCGATAGCCGGCAGATCACCGAGTTGAACCCGGATTTCGCGGACAAGCCCAAGGGAAATGTCACGGTCATCAGTTGGACAGGCGCCAACGACGAAGAGATTGACGGCATACTGCATTACCCGCTGGATTACGAAAAAGGAAAGCGTTATCCGTTGCTGCTCAATCCCCACGGCGGTCCGGCGGGAACTTCCCGCGATGTCTGGAGCCACAGTTGGGCCTCGCCGCGCATTCTCTGGCGACAGGCCGGGGCGTTTGTGCTGGAGCCGAACTATCACGGCAGCGCGGGATACGGGCTTGCCTTCGTCGAGTCGATCGGGCAGGGAAAGTATTACGAACTCGAAACGCCGGACCTCATCAACGGGGTTGACTATCTCATCACCATGGGCATCGTCGATCCCGACCGTCTCGGGATTGTGGGCTGGAGCAATGGCGGCATTCTCGCCGCGGAACTCATCACCCGCTCCACCCGCTGGAAGGTCGCTTCGGTGGGGGCGGCGGATGTGGAATGGATAAGCGACTGGGCGAATGTCGATTTCGGGGCGAGTTTTGACAACTACTACTTCGGGGCCTCGCCCCTGGAGGATCCTGATCTGTACATCCGCAAGTCACCGTTCTTCCGTCTCGGGGAAGTGACCACGCCGACGATTATCTTCACCGGTACCGAGGACCGCAATGTTCCGCCGCACCAGTCATGGTCACTCTTTCGTGCGCTTCAGCAGCTCGAAAAAGCTCCCGCGCGTCTGGTGCTGTTTCCCGGCGAGCCGCATGGTCTCCGCAAGATCGCTCACCAGCGCCGCAAGATCGAGGAGGACATGGCGTGGTTCGACGAGTATTTGTTCAAGTCCGGTGAGGAAACCAATGACGCGATCAAGGACGGCTCGCCGCTCGAGGCGCTGATCGCCCTGAAAAAAGCGTCGAAGATCGGATCCTGGTACGGCATCCAGATCAGCGACACGCTGATTCCGGAAGTCGTCGAACATGATGATCTTCTGGTCGGACGATTTGAAGTCACCCGCTTCCAGTTCAGGGCGTATGACCCGATGTATGGCGTGACCCCCGACAAGGGGAATTTTCCAGTCTCAGGCATAACCTTTGCCAAGGCGCAGTCGTATGTGAAATGGCTTTCCGAAAAGACCGGGGAAACCTATCGCCTTCCCACCCGGGAAGAAGCGGAACAGTTCTCCAAATCGGCGGGAACCGGAGGCAACACGCTTGATCACTGGGCGGGCTATACGCCGAATCCCGAGGATGTGGAGAAGCTCATCGCTTCCATAGGAAACATGGTCGGTGATGCGCCGCTGCTCCGGGAGGTGGGGGTCGGAAATGGAAGCGGCGATCCGGCGGTGTATGACCTGGATGGGAATGTCGCGGAATGGGCGATCGATGAAGACGACACCGGCGTTCTTGTCGGCCCCAGCGCCGACCGATCTTCCAACCAGCACAACCGAAATACCGAGGCCGGTCGGGCCTACCGGGGATTCCGGGTGATCAAGGGTGCGATGGCAAGGCAAGAGTAATGATCATGTCGCGGCATCATCGACTCTCGATAACCTTCAGAAGCCCCGCCGCGGCCTCGGGATTGAGTTCTCGCAGGGTTTCATAGGTTTCCATCGCGGCGGCCCGGTCTCCATTGAGCAGATAAATACGCCCGAGGATGTCATAGGAAAGAGGGTCGTAGGGTTTGAGTTCAATAGCGCGTTTTGCGGCATCAATCGCCAGAGTCGGGATTTCATTCAAAGCCGCGCTCTGGGCCAGTTGCTTGTAGGCCCAGGAGGCATACGGTGCCAGCTTCACGGTCATTGCCGCCTCTTCCATTGATAGTCGCCTGAATTTCTGCCCGGGTCCAAATTGAAGATCGTTAAGCAATTGCGTGCTATGGTGCATGTAGAAAGCCGCCAGCATGTCGTGCGTTTCCGGTCGATCAGGCCATTGTTCGATGGCCTTTTTCATGACCCCCACGCCCTGCTCGATTTCATTGAAGTCACCCAGGGTCGCCGCGAGCCTGATATAGCTGTGGTAGTTGTATTTCGGATCAAGTGAAATGGCCTTGCGGAATGAATCTTGGGCGTGTTTCAGGGCCGTCGCCGGATTGCGTCCGACTTGTCCGAGGTAGCCGAGACCCAACAGGAAATGCCCGAGGCTCGATTCCGGATCAAGTGCGGTGGCGCGTTCCGCTGCGAAGATGAGCGCGGACCAATCGGACATATGGTTGCGACAGATGGCAAGGGCCAGCCAGGTCTCCACGTCGCGCTGGGGCTCCGGCGTTGTGTTTTCAATGATGGCAACGGCGCGTTCCCATTGCTCCGCCATAATGTAGGGAATGGAATCCCACATCGCCGGAGTCTGGACTCCGGGAGAGTCGGTTTCCTTCCGCCGATTCCATGCCCCAAATGATTCGATGGTGGCGAAGGTATGAGTGCGAATCCGAACGGTGGGTACAAGATAGCGATAGACACCATCCGGCATGGTTCGATCAATCACCATGGCGATGACCGTACCTTGGTCGTCCAGGACCGGACTTCCGGAGATCCGTATCTTCTCCAGCAGTCCCGCCGAAAGAACCGGTCCGAATTTCGGCAAATCCGTCAAGGTCATGGAGATGCGAATCTGGGAGACTAAGTTTTCGTTCGCTCCCTCCTGAAAGCTTGCGATCATCAGCGGCTCTTCCCGATACGGACGGCGACCGGAAATCTCCAACGTGGAAGACTGAGACGAACTCGTTCGCACCTGAAGCGCGACCATGTCGCCGAGAGGATCGTCGGCGGCCACGCCTTCGATGACAAGCTCGGACCCGTCCAAGGTTCTGATCATCACACGATGTGCGCCCTGAAGAGAACTCCGCATGGTCAGGATGCGTTTGGGGGTGATGAAGAAGCCTTCCTGAATTCGTTGTTGCTGGTCCTCATCATCAAAGATGAGGATCTCGACTATCGCATCACGGATGCTATCTTGTTCCTTCAGCGGAAAGGCCGGCTCCGGAACGACGTTATCCACGTCATTTTCCCGCTCTATCTCTCTGAGCAGTTGCTTCTTTACCCAATCAGCAAACGACAGGGGCTGATACACCAGATGAGCCAGCCGTGAGGCGGGAATAGCGAAATTCAGGCTTTCTCCTTCCGGAACCTTTGCCGCGGCGATGCCGATGACTTCCCCTTTCATGTTCATCACGGGGCTGCCGCTGCTGCCGCGCGAGATGGCGGCGTCAATCATCAGCATTTCAACCGAGCCGCCCAGGCGGGCTCGTCCGGAAAGAATCCCCTCGCTGGTGGAGAGTTCAAAGCCGAGGGGTGAGCCGATCACAAATATATTCTCGCCATCGCGGGGCTCGGTGGTCGAAATCGTCAGGCCATTGATTTTCTGATCCAGAATCGCCTCGAGCATCACGAGATCGCCTTCAATGTCCTCGGCGAGAAGTCGAGTCACAAAGATGCGTTGGCCATCATTCATAACGATGGCGATATTCCCGGCGCGGGCGATGACGTGGCGGGTTGTGATCAGATGATCCTGGTGGATGAAGAAACCCGTGGCCGTGCCGAGTTTCACGCCCTGGGCGGTGTAGGTTTCCAAGATGACGATTGATGGCTTGAGTTTTTCAATCAAATCAGGCAGGGTGGATTGCGCCCCGGTATCGCTGCCGATTCCAAGCACCCCCGCCAGCAATCCAAGCATGGGCAGGATTGATCGCTTCATCGATTCAATCTTATCCAATACCGCTCATGAAAGACACCCTATCGACACACACGATCGCCGGTGGTAATCCGAACATCAGGGGTGGCGGTGATTATCGGGCAAGTACCGTCAATCACTCATATTTCATCACCCTCAGCCCCCGGAGTGTTCCTGCCCGCTGCCGATCATGCCCGCCTGGTCCGTCCTGATCCAGCCAGTGGCCGAATTGGGAAGTCTGATGTGGATCCAGTCGGCGCGGCGTTCGATCAACTGGAATTCCACCCCCTGATGCAGCGGTTCCTCAAACTGGGGTTCGAAGCCTTCGCCGTTGCCTTTTCTGACGATCACATCATTGGCAATCATCACGCCTTCAACGTTTCCGTTCGAGTTCAGCAGATCGCTGCCCACCGAGATGCCGAGAACGCCCCAGAGAATCGCACACGAGATCGAGGCATAACGCCAGGGACCGGTTTTCCTGACCAACCAACCCAGTAATGTCAGCCAGAACACACCGTTACAGATGGCAAAGATGCGGCTGCGCAATTGTAGGGAAGAGTGACGATGCCAGTTGAGCAGGGCATCCAGCAGAGCGCGCCGTCCGCTGGCGGCGAACTGATTGCGTCTCAGTGATCGTGCATACTGCAAGTTACTGAGCAGCCTTGCATCCCCCGGGAGGAGCGTTTCCGCCCGTCGGTAATTCAGGATCGCCAGTCCGAGCCTGCCGGCCTGAAGCTGGGCGTTGGCGAGGTTGTACATCAACCCGCCATTGGTCATGCCCTCGTTGATGAGCAGTTCAAATCGCTCTGCCGCGGAGAGAAAAAATTCCCGGGCGTGGACGGGATCCCTGCGCAGGATGGACACGCCCTGGTCGTAATCCGCTTGCGCTTCTTCGAGGATCTGCTCCTGCTGATGACGCGTCAGTTCAGCGGCCATGCCGGGATGCACGATAATAACCATGAAAAGCGGCAACAGGAAACACGAAATGAGGTACGCCCCGCGGGTCACGCCAGCGTCTCCCGTTCGAGCCGGTTGATCAGGTCAGTCGCCCGCTCCGCGGCGCTGGAGACATCGGCTTGTCCGCCTCCCGCGTAACGACTGCGCTCGCATTCGGCCAGAAGCGCATCCACGCTTTCGATCATCTCACCCTCGGCACCCCCGGATTTGCCTCCGGCAAGACGTTGACGGAGTAGGTCGGTGATTTCGCTTCTCGTCATGGCCCCCGGCGGGAGATTGCATCGATCAGCCACGTAGTCGCTGAGCGCTTCGGCGATCCGCTCCAGTCGGGGGACCGCATTGTCATCGCCAATCAGGGCAAGCCGTTTCAACGCGATGCGTTTTGCTGATTTTCGTCGCGAGTAGGCCGTGTCGGTGCGTAATCGTTCGGATCGTCTTCGGATCAGAACGATCGCCCCCGCGAGCAGGGGAGGCACCGCCAATACGCCCGCGTAGGCAAATCCGATGGTCAGGGTCTGTGAGCTGAGCAGGGTGTCGGGATCGGTGTAGTTGGCCAGCAGACCGCCGCTGACCTGGGTGAGCTGGGTCGGGGCGGTCGGGTTTTTTGGCGCCCCGGTCGGAGCTTCGATCACGTCCGTCATGGAGAGCGTCGGACTTGACGAGACGGTCAGGGGAATGGGATTGCTTTCCAGGGTGACATACGTCTCGCGCACCGGGTCAAAGTACGCGAACTGGAGGGGGGGAATCCGATTGACCTGATCAGTTTTTGCGCGAATGGTCTGAATAAAACGCTTGGTGTTGCCGACGACCTCACCCGCGAGGGGATCGGTCGGGATTCGGAAGTTCTCGACCAGCTCGCTCGTCGCTTCCAACGCGGGAGGCAGCAGAACATCGAGGCGGCTGTTGCCCGTGCGATCACGAATGTCGATGGCAATGGTGATGGGATCGCCCACCCCGACTTGGGTGGGCTGGGCCTGCACCGAAATCGCATAGCGGCCCACCGCCCCGGCGAAGCTCGCGGGTCTTCCCGCTTCCGGGGTCGGCTTGATGGTGATGGTCGTGCTGTCGATGGTGGCGGCAATGAGCTTTGATTCGGCCACGGAAAAGGAATTGCTGAGCAGGCTGCGTCTGCGTTGAAGACGGGTGGGATAATCCATGATGACCTTCACGTCATCCATACGCAGCGTGCCGGCCTGCTTGGGCCAGATGATGGCGGGCAGTTCGTAGTGATAGTATGAGCGGCGGTTGCCGCTCTCGTCGATCCGCAGTTCCTCGCCACCTTCGGGAACCGAGGCGCTGTTTCGGAATCCCGGGAACTGAGTTTGCTCCAGATCGTCGATCACCTGCTTGAACTCACCCCACGAACTCAGGTTGCGATTGACCATCCGCCATGTGTCGGGGCGGGAAACGGTGATGTTGTAGGTCTGATCCCGGTACGGCCTGACCCAGATGCGGAGCGTGACCTGCACGGCCTCGCCGAGGTAATACGTGTCTCGTGCGGCTTCGATATCAATAAGAATCAGTTCGGAAGAATCTGTTTCTGCGGTGGCCCTGGTGACGAGCACTTCGATCGGCTGGGTACGGGTTATCCGGCCATCGGCCTTCAGGGAGAATGCGGGAATGATGAGCAGGCCTTCCCGGAGGGGCGTGATCTGGATTATATAGATCAAAGAGTTGGTGGTGGAGGTCTGTCCATTGCTGATCTGTGTAAAGGATTTTCGGGTTGGATTCGGGTTCAACCTGACCAGAGCGCCGGGGATCTCAGGATTGTCGGGGCGTTGATGGGTTTTTGTATTTTCAAAAATGATCCGAAGCGTGAAGGGAGCATTGACGAAGGTTTCCCGGGTGGAGACTTCCACGGTGACATCACCGCCAAGGGCCGCCGGGGTTGCGAGGAGAAGCATTGCCAGCGAGCACACGGTCGCCAGAAAATGAATCGATTGGTTCGGGCCTTGTTTCATTACCAGTCCTTATCCACTGGTGAACGTTTCCCTGCCTCTCGTCGCGCCAGTTCGCTGCGGCGCTGACGTTCCTTGTCCCGCACACTCTGGAGGAGGCGTTCGGCCTGCTCCTTGCTCATGGGCTGGCGATCGGATTCCTCATGCGCAGCGTCGGATTGCGGTTGCTCCTGCTGTTCATCTTTCCCCTCCTGCTCGTCGGGAGTGGTTTGAGGTTGAGGTTCTTCCTTCGGTTCCTCTCCTTCGGATTGTTGCGGCAGTTGTTGCTGCTGCTCGTCTTCGCCGGACTGGGATTGCGACTGTTGTTGCTGATCCTGCTGATCCTGGCCCTCTTGATCCTGCTGCTGCTTTTCCTGGCTCTGCTGCTGGTCTTGTTGCTCCTGCTGGTCCTGTGAATCCTGTTGCTGTTGTTGTTGCTGCTGCTCTTGAAGTTCGCGAAGCTGCTTGAGAAGCTGGTGGGAGAGTTCGGCATTATGACGGGCATCGAGATCACCCGGATCGGCGTTGACCGCCTGCTTGTAATGCGAAAGAGCCTTCTCCAGACCCTTGGTTGCCTCCTCAAGTTGCGCGGCATTTTGCTGGGGATCCGGGGGGTCCGGGAGATCCGGGGGGTCGGTCTGGCTCGCCATATACGGACGCGCTTGCTCGTACATGGCATTACCCAGGTTGTAACGCGCCTTGTTCTGAAGCTCCGGATCCTCCGAAAGCAGGATGGCCTCGTTGAATAGTTCCGCAGCCCGCTGGAAATCACCCTTGCGATAGTTCGCCACCGCCTGGTTGTATGAGATCTGCGGCAGGAGAGGCAATAAGTCTCCCGCCTGCTTATAGAACTCGATTGCGCTATCAAAATCACCCGCCTCAAAGGATGCTTTCGCCTGATCGATGAGTTTCGTAACGCTGGTTGGTTTGGCAGCAGCGGGGGATGGAGGGGTTGAGGGAACCGGGGGGGCCGGAGGGGGAGATGCGGCGAGCATCATCATCAGGCAAACGAAGCCCAAGAACGAGCATTTCATGAGTAAAATCATCGGCAATTTCATGCCTGCACCTCCTGTCGCCTCGATGATTCGACCGGGTCGGCGATGCGACGATCGGTCAAGAGCGACTCCAGCAGCAGGAGCAACAGCGCAAGGCCTGCAAACCATTGATACTGAACCTGATACCGCTGGATGCGGGTGGTCTCGAACTGTCTTTTTGTGGCGGGGGCGATTATTTCGTGGAAGACCCGCGCGATGTCGATGCTGCTCGTGCCGACCGGGATGAACGCCCCCCCTGCGCTCAGTGCGACATCCCGCAGCAGGTCGGGTTTCATCTTCGACCACACCTGTTGGCCCTCGTATAAGAGGTAGGAGCGCCGCCCGTTCTCGATGATGGGGATCCGCGCTCCGTCGGTCTGGTCGCCGATGCCGACGGTGTAGATGCGAATGCCTTTTTCCTCCCAGATCCTTCGGGCCGCCTCCAGGGGATAGCTGTCATGATCTTCGCCATCACTGAAAACCACGATCGCCTTGTGGTCCTTCACATCATCGGTAAAGGCGTCGGCGGCAACCCGCAACGCATCACCAAGCAGCGAACCGCCCCGTCCCACCAGGGCCGGGTCTAGTTCGTTGAGCGAAAGCCGAAACGCCCCGTAGTCGATGGTGAGGGGGCAATTCAGGGCGGCGACGCCCGCGAAACCGACGAGACCCACCCGGTCGCCGCCGAGCTGCTCGACGATATCGGCGATGTACTGTTTGGCGCGATCGAGGCGATTGGGGGTGGCGTCTTCGGCGAGCATGGAACGGGACAGGTCAAGGACGAAAACGATGTCGATGCCCTGCTGGTGAACTTCCTCGTATTCCACGCCCCAGCGGGGGTCGATCATGCCCGCCACCAGCACGATCATCGAGGCCAGCACCAGACTTCTGCGAAACGCTGACTTGCCCGCAGAGAGGGTGGGGATGAGACGATCCAGCAGCAAAGCATCCGCGAATCGCAACAAAAGTCTTCGACGGAGCTTGAAACTGACAAAAACGACTCCCGCCAGGATCAGGATGAGCCAGAGCCAGTGCAGCGATTCAAGTTGGTTGAATTGAACATCCATGGTCAGGGAATCGTGCGAAATTTTGTGCTCACCAGCAGCATTTCCAGGGCGAGCAGGAGAAAAACGATCAAGAGCAGGGGGGGCAGGGTCAGCGAACCCATCGGCAGGGCTTCCACCGCCAACTCGCTGAAATGCACATATCGCTTCTCCTCGATTTCGGTTTTCTCAAGTTCGTCAATCCGGGCGTAGATTTCCCCCAGTGAATTGGTGTCCGTGGCGCGGAAGTACTGCCCCCCGGAAATCTCAGCAATTTGTTTCAAGGTTTCTTCATCGATGCTGACCGGCACATTTCGCATCCGCATGCGTCCGAATACATCTGGAACAGGTATGGGAGCGGAGCCACTGTTCGTCCCGGCCCCGATGGTGTAGATCCTGATGCCGAATGTGGCGGCCATTTCCGCGGCGGTGACGGGATCGATGTCGCCGACATTGTTTTCGCCATCCGTGAGCAGGATCATCACCTTGCTTCTGACCCGACTGCTCTCCAGCAGTTCGCGGCGTTGTTCGAGGCTGTGCAGGCGTTCGACCCCCAATGCAATGGCCTCCCCGATGGCGGTCCCGCTTTCCTGGGGCCCCTCCGCGGGTTCGACCTGACGGATCGCCTCGACGCTGTGCTCGTAATCGAGGGTGAGCGGGCAGATGCTGTCAGGAAAACTGGCAAAGGCGATGATGCCGATCAGATCATGCATGCGCCCGGGAAGATCTTCGCCCCCGGCAATGAAATTTTCCACCACGTGCTTGACCACTTCCAGGCGATTGACAGCCTGGCCGTTCAGCTTGAAATCCATCGCCCTCATGCTGCCCGAGCGATCCACCACCAGTTGAATGGCGATGCCTTCGGAGAAGGTGCGAATTTCCTGCTCCGTCTGTTGAGGTCGGGCCAGACAGACAATCAGCAGGATCACCGCGAGCGTGCGCAGCAGGGGGATGATCCACCGGGAGCGGGCCGCCCAGGTGCTCCCCGCCCGGTGGAGGGGCTCGACCGAGGAAAAGACGATCGCAGGGCGACGGCGACGGCTTTTGTAGTTCCACCAGATCAGCGGGGTGAGGCAGATGAGCAGGAGAAACCAGATGGAAGGTTGATGGAAGATCATGCCGCGACCTCCGACCCGGTTTCTTGTGACTCATCCGGTTTCTCATCCGGGGGGGGCGTGGTTTCCTCGACGAATGCTCCGGCGGAATTGAAGGCTTCCTCGCAGTCGCCGGCCGAGGGGCGGTGCAGGGCGAACTTGACCATGTCCGAAGCGCGGAGAAAATTCGCCAGCAATTCCTTGTGACCGACGGTGAGGGTGGTGTCACGCTGAAGCTCGCGCAGGAATTCCTCGGTGGTCTGCTCGGGGGCCATGAGACCGAAACGACCCTCGATGTACTGGCGCACGATGTCGCTGAGCCGGAAGTAGTAGGTATGGATCTCGTTTTTCTCGACGAGGCCGTCTGATTTCAGTTGATCGAGTTGCAGCAAGGCCCGGATGTGGGGAGGCACATATGGCTCGGTCTGCTCAGCGTCGCGACGACGACGCAGCAGCCACAATCCCCCGATGGCGAACGCCAGAAGGATGAGCAGGCCCGCCCCCCATACCCAGTTTCCGATTCTGGAAACCGGGACCAGCACCGCATCCTTGATGTCGTGCAGGGCGTTGGGATCAGGATCTCCCTGGAGCAGCGAGAGAACGGTAACGGTCAGGGGATCGCTGATCAGTTCGCCGGTGATGACATGCTCCGGATCGCGTCGATCCGTAAACCCGATCGTCACCCCCGGAAGCTCTAATTCGCCATTCTCATACGTACTCAAGGTGTAGATGTGATGCCAGCGTCGCAGGCCTTCTTCGGGAATGTCGGGAGGAACGTCGGCAGAGATAATCTCGAACACGCCGTAGGTTTCTTCCAGGAGCGGCATCTCGATGTCCACCTTCGGTTCGGCGACGATATCGATGGAGAACGTGATTGGCTCCCCGACCGTCAGTGAATCGCGGTCGGTGCGGATGGTGAGCGATACCGGGCCGCGCCGGGCGGTGAATTCCAGCGGAGTCAAGATTAAGGCATCAGTCGGTTCCGCCCGGTCGCCGCAACCTGCCAGCAGAAGCAGAAGCAGGAGCAGGACCGGGAGAACGGCCCGCTTCAAAACGCGTGGCAATGAAGGTTTGCCTTCGCCAAGCCTCATCGTCTCAGCTCCCGACGCCTGAAGAACCGCGTCAAGGGTTCGACGAATGATTCGCCGGTATTGATGTGGATGACGTCGAGTTTCGAGCGGCGGAGAATGCTGTCCCGGCGCTCGATGAATTCCGCGATGAGCCGTTGATATTTTCTTCGCCATCGGGCGCTGGAGGTGTCCACGACGATGCGCCGCCCCGTTTCTCCATCCTCGAGCTCGATCAGGCCGAGGTTGGGAATCTCCTGTTCGCGTCGGTCGTTGACCGCAATCAGGATGAGATCGTGGCTCTGCCGGGTGATCTTCAGCGGCTTTTCATAACGGCTGTCCTGAAAATCGCTGATGAGAAAGACCACGGCCTTGCGACGCATGATCCGGTTGAGATGCTCCATGGCGAGGGCGATGTTCGTACCCCGGCCCTCGGGTTGATAGGCCAGCAGCTCGCGTATGACTCGCAAGACGTGTCTCGTCCCCTTCCGGGGGGGCACGAACTTCTCCACGCGATCGGTGAAGAGAATCAGGCCGACCTTGTCGTTGTTCTTGATGGCGGAGAAGGCCAGGGTCGCCCCGAGTTCGGCCACCAGTTCGCGTTTGAACTGTTCGTGCGTGCCGAACTCCTGGGAGCGGCTGAGATCGACCACCA
>JADFSH010000063.1 GCA_022560875.1 Planctomycetota bacterium
ATCAGGCCGACCTTGTCGTTGTTCTTGATGGCGGAGAAGGCCAGGGTCGCCCCGAGTTCGGCCACCAGTTCGCGTTTGAACTGTTCGTGCGTGCCGAACTCCTGGGAGCGGCTGAGATCGACCACCAGCATGACCGTGAGTTCGCGTTCTTCGCGAAAGACCTTGACGAAGGGCTCGCCCATCCGGGCGCTGACATTCCAGTCGATGCTCCGTATGTCATCGCCGATCTGGTACTGACGTACCTCCTCGAACTCCATCCCCAGACCTCGGAACGCGGAGTGATACTTTCCCGCCAGCGCATCATTGACCAGATGCGATGTGAGAATCTCGATGCGGCGAATCTTCTTGAGGAGTTCCTTGGGGATCATGGGGGGAAAAGTTGAAAGTTGAAAAAGTTGAAATCAGAAATAAGAAAAGGCGTAAGCATGGTCATTCTTTGGTCAGGGATTCTCTTGTTCGCTTGACAATCGTATTGAGTATGCTGATGAGTTCCTTGACTTCGCGAAGAAGATCACTGGTCAGTGTTTCGGTGAGTAATCCGGATTGTTCACACAGTTCGAGCCAGTACTCCGTTTCGGCGGCCTCTTTGAGAGCGATGTTGCACTTGTGGGCGAACTCAACATTTGAAGATGCATGATTCGCTTCCCTTATATTCGCGCCAATCGATGTGCCGCTCCTGATGACTTGCTTTCCAAGTATCCAGCCTTTGTTGTTCTGAGGTAATTCATCCGCAAGTTTGAGTATGGAGAGTGAAAAATCAAACGTCCGCTCCGCTAAGTCGCCATGTAGCCGTCCCATGTGAAGTCCCCAAAAAAGTCCTATTTCTGCTTTTCTCATTTAAAATTTCAAAATTTTTCTCACGGCACCGGGACGTGGTCGAGGATGGTCTTGATGATGTCCTGTGATGTTTTCTCTTCCGCTTCCGCTTCATAGGTCAGGATGATGCGGTGGCGGAGGACGTCCATGGCGACATCCTTGACATCCTGGGGGATCGCGTAGCCGCGACCATCGAGAAAGGCGTTGGCCTTGGCCCCCAGGGTGAGGTAGATCGTCGCTCGGGGTGAAGCCCCGTACTGAATCAACTCCGCAAGATCAGGAAGCAGACCCCCCGGTCCCCCCGGCTCCCGCGTGGTGAGCACCAGATCGACGATGTAATCCTTGATCTTGTCATCCATGTAGATCTCATCGACCAGGCCCCTGGCATCGGCGATAGCCTTGGGTTCCATGACCGGCACGATCTCGGTGGCGATTCGGGTGTTCGCCATGCGATCGAGAATGCGTCGCTCCTGCTCGCGATTGGGGTAATCCACGATCAGCTTGAGCATGAATCGATCGGTCTGGGCTTCCGGCAGGGGATAGGTTCCCTCCTGCTCGATCGGATTCTGGGTGGCGAGTACGAGAAAGGGATCGTCCAGCGGGAAGGTCTCCCTGCCGATGGTGACCTGGCGCTCCTGCATCGCTTCCAGCAAGGCGCTCTGGACCTTGGCGGGGGCGCGATTGATCTCGTCGGCGAGAATAATGTTCGAGAAGATCGGCCCTTTCTTGACCACGAACTCGCCGTCCTTCGGCTGAAAGATCAGCGTGCCGATCAGGTCCGCCGGCAGCAGATCCGGCGTGAACGAGATACGCTGGAAGCCCGTGTTGATGCCTGCGGCAAGGGTGGCGACGGCGGTGGTCTTGGCGAGTCCGGGAACCCCTTCGATGAGGATGTGTCCATTGCAGAGCAGGCCGATCATCATCCCGTGCAGAAGTTCGTCCTGGCCGACGATGACCTGGTGCATGTGTTCCATCAGATTTCGGAAGGGATCGCTGACGGCTTTGACGTGTTCACCCATCTGTTTGACGTCGAGTTGCGTAGTGGTCATGTTCCTCCTCGATGCGTTCGATTGGCTTGGTGCGATGATGTGAGTTCCGGTCTTGGCGAGGGCCGGTCCATCCCTCAGAAAGACATACGAGAATACCGTCACGATAGTTCAGGTGTCGATGGGATGCGCCGATGCGGGTTCACTGACACAAAAAGGGGAAAGTTCGACCCTAGTGTAGGTTGCCGGCGTCCGCACGGCATGTCAGTCGTGGGGGGGAGAAGCGGATGAGTTCCGGAGGGGATCGGGGCGGAATCGGTCGGGAGAGCCACCGGTTCGGAAGCGCTTTCCAAGCGAGCAATCAGGCGGCCGCGCAGTAGCGGTAATTATCGATCAGGAGTTTCTCGGCCGCTTCGGGTTCGAGTGGCTTGTCGAAGAGATAGCCCTGGGCGAAATTGCAATCGAGAGCCTGGAGCATGGCGAGCTGATCCTGGGTCTCGACTCCCTCCGCGACCACTTGCATGTCCATGTTGTGAGCAAGCTGAATGATGGTGTGAATGATCGCGGCATAATTCCGTTTATTGCTGGCATTGCTGATGAAGCTTCGGTCGATTTTGAGGTAATCCATCGATGTCGTGTGCAGAAAGCTCAACGAAGAGTACCCCGTCCCGAAATCATCCATGGCCAGGGCGATGCCCATTTCCTGAATCTTGGTGAGGACGGGTATGAGATCAATGGAGTTGTCGATAAACGTGCTTTCCGTAATCTCGACCTTGATGGACTTGGGCGAAATACCTGCATTCCGAATGGCCTGCTTGATCAGGGAGATCAGGCCGGGATCCATCAGTTCCTGCTTGGAGAGATTAATGTTGAAAGACAGATTTTCGTGTTGGGGATACTTCTTAATCCATCGTCCGAGCTGCTGACAGGCCTCGTTGATCGCCCAGCGACCGATGGGCACAATGATCCCGAGTTCCTCGGTGAGTTCGATGAATTCCTCCGGTTCTATGATCCCCTTTTCGGGATGGACCCATCGGAGCAGCGACTCAAATCCGACCAGCCTGCCGGTTTCGATGGACACGATCGGCTGGTAGTACAGCGTGAACTCTTTGCGCTCGACTGCGTAGTGAAGTTCCTTCTCAAGATTGAGCCGCTTGACGACTTCGGCGTGCATGCGTTCGTCAAAGACGACGTATCGCGCCTTGCCGGTTTTTTTCGCCTGGTACATCGCGGTGTCAGCATCCCGGATGATGTCTTCCGGTCGATCGTAGTTTCCCTCGCTGGTCACGATGCCGATGCTGGCGGTGGTAATGACTTCGTGTCCGGCGATGGTATGGGGACTGGATATTTCCCTCTGGAGTCGCTCCGCCACGGTGATGGCGTCCCGGAAATTCTCGATATCATCGAGAAGGACGACAAATTCGTCACCCCCCAGTCGCGCGGGGAGATGACCTTCGCTCGTTCGAGATGCGATGTCTATTTCCCGAAGGTTGGTGCGAAGCTGATCGGAAATGTTGATCAGGAGCTGATCGCCGATTTCGTGACCGAGACTGTCATTGATGATCTTGAAACGATCGAGATCGAGGAAAAGCACCGCGAACTTATATTCGACGTTTCGTCGGGATCTCTGGATGGACTGGGCAAGCCGGTCGGTAAACAACACACGGTTGGGCAAGCCGGTGAGCGTATCGTGCAATGCGGCATGCTGGAGCTGTGTTTCGTATTCGCGACGTTCGGTGACATCCACGAACGAGACCACCAGTCCGTCGCCGTATTTGACCCCGACGATGTTGTACCATCGGGTCTTGCCCTGATGCGTGCATTGGCGCTCTTCTCGAAAGGGAAGCCCGGTCTCGATGACGCAGATGGCTTCGTTGAGCAGGCCGTCATTGCGAATGCACGGCAGGTATTTCATGATGTTCTTGTGGAGAATCGTGCTTGAGCTGTGCCCGAGAAGGTTTTCGGCTTCCTCGTTCATCAGGCGACACTCGAAATCGAGCACATTGCTGGAACTGTCACGAACCGCCTTGAGGATCATCACGCCGCTGATTGAACTGCGGACAATGCTGTTGAGAAGTTCCTGCGAGGAGCCAAGGTCGCGGACGGTCTTCGCCAGTGTTTCATTGAGTTGCTCAAAATGGTTGGTGCCGGAGGCGGAGACCAGACGCCGGATCATCCCGATGCCCAGCATGATGCTTCCCCCGAGATAACAGACGAAATCCCGGATGATATCCACCGTGGCCGGATTATTGAAAACCGGGATGGTCTTGAGCATGACCTGGGATTCCGCGATCCCCAGCAGACCGCCCAGCAGGAGCATGCCCAGGCCAATCCAGACCGCCAGCAAGCCGTTGCCCGGTGATCGGATAAATCGCATGCCGGAAAATATCAGCAATGTGACGGCGGTGAGAATCACCGTCGCAAAGATGATTTCAAGAACTAAGTCATTCATCCGGTCAGAAACTCCACCGTGATTCGCGAAAACAATTTCCTATGCGGCTAACGACTCTTTCTGCTCGTTCTCTGGTCGATTCTGAGATTCCGCCTTTATCACGCCGCGTATCCTGTTACGTTCTTCAGGGAGAAGATCCTCAAAAACCAGACCTGCGAAATACCGATCGAATCCAATTCGTCTGATCCATACCACGCTCGCTTTGACGACGATGTGATTCGCCCCATCAACGATGGCGACTTCGACAACGCCCTTCAGTTCTCGGCGACAGACCACCCGCATGCCTGTTTCCGAGATATCATGGACCCGGCCGACACTCGATTGGAGAGACGATTGACGGACTCGCCTGTCCGCTCGCTGATCGTTCTCGGACGACGATGTGCCGGGTTTATAATGGTTCGGGAACATCTCTCTCACCTGCCCTCATCGACAAGTCTTCCATACAGACTTAGCGGGCAAAGTCGTTATCCACAGGTTGGATTGATTTGAAATTGAGTGATCGACACGCAGAGTCGGATTGTGACAATCAACTCATCTTGCCAGCCTTATCGGGCTTTCGGAGTTCCAGCGCGACGCATCAGCCCGAACCGGATCCGGCGATCTCTTTTTATGGCACAGGAGAGAAAATGGCCTCCTCGACGGAGTCTGATAATCCCGAACGAAGTCAGAGCGATCAATGGAAAAGTCCACGGATCCTCAAAGACCAGACATCGTTCAACGTGATGGAAATCGGAACATCAGGGCGGGCAGCTTCCCCAGGCTCCCAGGAGGAGCAGCAGATCAGAAACGTTGATGGCTCCGTCGAAATTAAGATCTGCCGTCGTGCAATTATCGAGACCCCATGTGGCGAGCAGGGCAAGCAGATCCGTCACATTGACGCTTCCACTGCTATCAGTATCGCCAATACAGAAGTCCGGACGGAGTGGACATGAGCCCCAGCCAGCGAGCAGGGCGAGCAGATCGGTGACATTTATGATATCATCGCCTCCCGCGATGTCGCAGGCCTGAGCGGGCTGACCCCACCCTGCGAGTAAAGCGAGTAGATCGGTGACGTTGACGCTGCCGTTGGCATCGGCGCAGTCACCCGGGCAAGCGGGTATCGGCTCAACCAGCTCACCATGGACGACCTGGATCAGCATGGCGTCGGGAAAGCCGAGACTATCAACCGTTGTAAATGATGCCCCGATGCAATCGGGAGCCAGGATATAGCTGACGGAGGGGCCACCGGCGACGGTGCTCTCACCGGTATTGTTGCATCCCGGCTTCATCAGTCCGCCATCGCCTCCGGGATCCGTGCGGTCGGGAAGCAGCAGTTCTACCACCATGATCGAATCGGCCGGGACATCAACCGGATCGCCCAACAAGGTGAAATCAGCCGTAAAATGTTTTTCGATTTCCGGCGAGGCAGCGATGACTACTGGAATCACGACGCTGGCTGATCCCAGCAGGAGGAGATCGACTCCCTCAGCAAAGGGAACGCCGCCATTGAGATCCTGATAGATGTTCACAAAGACCGTGTAGCCCGCGGTGTTGTTGGACTGCACGGCAAATGAAACGCAGCTTACGAGAAAGTTATTGCCCTGCGTCGAACAGGTCGAAAGATCGTAGCTGCGAGCATACCGGTTCTCGGTGTTCGTTATCTCGCCAAGAGCGCAAACGACCGCCAATTCGTCGATGACCAGGTCGGGATCAAAATTCTGGGTCAGCGAGATGGGGCCGCACGGCTGTGCCATCCCCTCCGATGAAGCCGCGAGACAAAGGGCCAATGCGAATAGACCAATCTCTCGGCAAAAATTGAATCTCATCATCTTTCCTCTACCTTCCATATGGCCCGGATCGTCTGAGCGGCCGGGTCTGAGGGAATCGTCACCATCTTCAGTCCGGCAATCGTGTCTCCTGACTCCAAGTGACTGATTATGATGAAGATACACCACATAACCCGTTGCAGGAAGCCCAATTATCGGGTTTTCTGGCCGGGAAATAATTTGAGTGATTATGGCTCGAAGCTACCATGAAAAACCCATATCGAGAGAAAAAGACAAGATGGCAGGTTGGGTCGAGTGGGTGATTCTCTCCCTGGCCGGCGTGGATCGTCATATTGATCCCCATGCTCATGCTGAGAACGGATGATCCCTCAGGCTCGCAGAATGGCTGCCTTCTTGAATGATCTGCCCAGGATTGGGGCGGCTTTTGTCCCCATCCAGTCCTCAAGAATCGCGGCGTAGACACTGCGAAAATCCACGTTGAACTTCAAGTCTCCGCTATCCAGGTCGGACAGGGACGGGTGCTTGCCCCGCAGGCCCGGCTGGACCATGTCGCCGAGAAGGTACATGGGAGCGGCGGTGCCGTGATCCGTTCCGCCCGAGGCGTTCTGGGCGACCCTTCGACCGAATTCGGAAAACACCATCGTCAGCACGCGACCGGTATTGTCTTGTGCTTTCAGATCCTGATAAAAGGCGTTCAAAGCACTGCTGACTTGTCGCAGCAGGTTGGCGTGCTGGAAATACTGGTTGGCGTGAGTATCAAATCCACCCATCGACACGTAATACACTCGGGTGTTCATCTCCGCCCGGATCATCGATCCGATGATCCGAAGCTGCCGGGCCAGCTCGCCGCCGGGATATGATACCAACGGGGGCTTGGCGACCGCGGCTCGGATGCGTTGCGATGAAACCTGTGCATCCAGGGCGGTGCGCATGAGGAAGCCGAGCTGGCTGTCATCGTCCACATCGCCCAGTACGCCGGAGCGATTGATCTTTTCGTAGGGATCCCGGATGGTCTTGTGCAGGTCTTCGCCCAGCCATCGGAACAAATCCGCCGAATCGAAGTTCACCGGGCGCTGGGTGTCGCCGTGCATCGCCAGAGGCGACTCACGACCGATGGAGATCGCACACTCCGGATTCGGCCTGCCGGCGCAAGTGTTGTCGAGGTAGCGACCGATCCAGCCGGTTCCCTGGGCGGCGGTATCGGCGGTGTGCCAGATGTCCATGGAAGTGAAGTGTGATCGGTTCGGGTTGGGGTAGCCTACGCCCTGCACGATGCTCGCCACTCCGTCATCCATCAACGCCTTGAAGGGAGCGAAATTGGGATGAAGGCCGACATCGTGCGATCCATCAATCGCCAGTGCCGCGGGTCGATCATTGGTCCCCTTGCCGGGCGCGGCCACGGCGAGGTTCGGGCGCAGGCGGTAGTACGCATCATGACCGAACGGCACCACGGTGTTGAGACCGTCGTTGCCTCCCCCGAGTTGCACCACCACCAGCACGCGATCTTCCGGCACGCCCGGGCGGCTGGAGAGCATCGAACCCTCCGGAGCCATCATGCCCATCGCCGAACGCTGAAGAAACACCGGAGCCGTGCTCGCCATCGAGGCCAGGACCAGTCCCTGCTGCATGAACAAACGTCGTGAATAAGGGAAATCGTTGTGTTCCGCCATAGTTGCTCTCTCAACACAATTGATATTCGGGCATGGAAGTGATTAAGGATAACAGGCCGATCAGTCTTGTGTTGTCGATTCTGTCGCCGCGCGACCGGAGATAGTCATCGAGCACGCTCAACCGATTCGGGTGCGGCGTGCCGCCGAGATTGAACCTCAACAACCAGTCGAAGACCGAAAGGGAATCAAGCCGGCCCTGCTCGTCCCGCAAATGCTCCACCAAGGGCATGGCATCGAAAGTCTCGAGGTGGTCGGTTTGCCAGGGGTAGGCGTCCGGCCTGAGTCCCGTGAGGAGGTAAATCATCAGATTCTGGCGGATGAACAGGCTGGAGGTGTTGATCCACGCCCGACCGCCGTTCCAGCCCTTGACCGAGGGGGGCTGGAAGATGCTCTGGCCCATCAACGCCCCCGCCACGACAAGATCACGCACATCCCTCACGGGGGTGTTCAGCGAGCGGATCGCCTGCACGATGAGTTGGATCGGGCTCTTGATGATGGCGCTTACGTTTTTCTCATCGTAGAAGTGCGCCGAGGAGAACAGCGTCCGCAGGATCGGCCTCAGCTCGTAGTCGGCCTCGCGGAACTGCTTCGCCAGCTCGACGATGAACGTCTTTCCCGCCCGGGAAGGCTCCGCCGCATCGTTGACGAAGAATCGGTAAAGCTTGAAGCACAGGAACTCACTGGCGGATTTGCGGCTGAAGATGATGTTGACGAAATCATCGCCCGTCCACTTGCCGGTCTGCGCCAGGATCGTCTTGCTGCCGGGATCGTGCATGCCCCGGCGATAGGCGAAGGTGTCATCGTCGTAGGTGAAGCCGGTGAGGGCTCGCGCGCCTTCCTTGATGTCCGCCTCGGTGTAGTCGTTGCCCTCGCCGAGGGTGAACAGCTCCATCAGCTCGCGGGCGAGGTTTTCGTTGGGGGCCTGCTTGCGGTTCTGGTTGTTGTTGAGATACTTGATCATCGCCGGGTCGCGGATGATGCGATGGGTGAGCTTTTTGAAGTTGCCGGTGGCGAACTCGCGAAAAAGCTCGTTCTGCATGAACATGTGGTAGCTGTCTTCGATGCCGCGATAGCTGGCGGCGAAGTGCCCGTGGAAGAAGAGGGTCATTTTCTCTTCGAGGGGGCGGGGGGACTCGATCATCCTTTGCATCCACCAGTTGCGGAGTTCGATCATCTGCTCGCGGTCGGCGCGCTGGCGCTTTTGACGCTCCATGCGGAAGGCTTCGATGGCCGCCTCGTCGCCGGAGGACCGGGCTTTCTGAATAGACCGCTGCTGCTCGGGAGTTCGCGGGGACATGATGTCGTGGTCAAAGCGGTTCCACGCTGTGGATTCGTAGGGATGGGATTCGAAGTTGAGGATGTGGTCCACCGTGTCGCGCAGGCCCATATTCTGCAGGGTCTCAATCTGCTCCCGCGACCCCCCGAACCCGGCCCGGCCCAGCAGATGCCACGCTTTCCAGAAGTCGAATTTCTTCGGATTCAAGGGTTTGAGGATGTAGGGGGGCATGGGGCGCTTCGGCGGGGCTGAGTGGTGGTTCTAATTCTCGCACATGGACGTTACGAAGGATACCGGGTGATGTCAGGTTCGACGAATTTTCTGTGAGCGTTGCTGAGGATTATTGACCCATTTCAAGAGTTTATCGCGGCAAAGCGCTGCCTCATGAAATGGGGATTAGTGTCGCAGAATGTTCGTGAACTTTTTCACAACGATTGCATCATGTGATTGTTAGCGAAGGCCAATCGTTATCGCGTCAGCGCAGGAGCCGAGTCGTGTCCATTTGCGTAAAAATCGTTTTGAATGCTGCCAACCAGAGGTATACTTTGGTAGGCGTTGGCCCGAGCAACGTCAACGCCGGAAAAGAGGTCGCCATGGAAACTGCAGTCCCGAGAGGGCTCATCGGCGAACCGGGCACACCGTCGGACTCGACCGGCACGATCGATGCAGTCATTCCGTCGTCCAGGACAAACTTTATCAGTGCCATGCGAATCCTGATGGCGATTTCTGCGATCACAACGATTGTATTCGCCATCTTATTCTGGCCATTGGCGTTCCTACCGGCGATCACCACCGGGATACTGTTCTCCATTATGGTGGGCGTCGATATGTTGGTGTGGCGACGCTTGCCCGAAAGCGACTTGGAGCAAGAGGGGGGTGCGGCGATGTCTGACGACGAATTGGCCGCACAAGTCGAAGCCGAAAAGCAGCACTGGATGGAGGAGGAACGCCAGCGCGAGAAGGATGAGGCGGTGCGCACGGCCGAAGACAAGGGATTGCTCTTGTACATTGTGCCGGCCGCCATCGTTTTCGGCGTGATCGCGTTCGTCCTCGCTGGGATTTTCTTAGGCTGGGGATCTGCCGCGCTCGGCGGACTTTTCCTGTTTTGCTACATGCTGCTGATCGGCGCGCCGATCTGGTTGGCGTCGATCGAGGAGAATGAAGAGGTGGTGCATGAGCGCCAAACCGGAGAAAAAGCCAGGTCGATTCATTAATGGGCCGTGATGGGCAATCGAGGTAGATAGGGTTTAGAGACCCGACTTACGGACTGTACTGACCTACGCATTACGTAGCGCTCAGGATGAATGTCACCCGAGCCGACCCAACCCCGCCTTCAACCGCAGCGCATTCCCGATCACGGTTATATCGCTCAGGCCCATCGCGGCCGCGGCAATCAGGGGGCCGTAGGGGCCGAGGAGGCCGAAGGCGGCGGCGGGGATGGCGCAGGTGTTGTAAAAGAATGCGAAGAACAGGTTCTGCTTGATCGTCCGCAATGTCTTGCGGGCGATATGAATCGTCTCCGGCACGGCGCTGACGTGATTGCCGGGAATCACCACATCCGCGGACTCGATGGCGATGTTCGTCCCCGA
Source organism: Planctomycetota bacterium (assembly GCA_022560875.1). Lineage (GTDB taxonomy): Bacteria > Planctomycetota > Phycisphaerae > Phycisphaerales > SM1A02 > JADFSH01. The sequence continues at coordinate 10,556 of JADFSH010000063.1, forward strand.
AGCCATGGCAATGCCGAGATCCGCCTGGGCGAGGGCGGCGGCATCGTTGATCCCGTCGCCCACCATGACCCCGCCGGTGGGAAGCTCCGCGAGGAACTGCAATTTCATCTCCGGCGTCGCCTCGAAACAGATGTTGCTTTCCTCGATCCCCAGTGAGGCCCCGATCGCCTTGGCCGCAGCTTCCTTGTCTCCGGTGAGCATGGTCACGGTCAGGCCCATCGCCCGCAGTCGCTTCACCGCGTCGGCGGCATCGGGGCGCACCTCATCGGTCACCGTAATCGTCCCCAACGTCTTCCCCTCCCGCTCGATGCGACACGTCGCGTTTTCATCCTTCAGTACTCGCACCGACCGGCCACTGATCACGCCTTCCACCCCCTCCCCCGGAATCGCCCTGAACTGCTCGACGGAATAGAGATCAAGTTGACGCATTGATGCGGCCCGCACAATCGCCTTCGCGATCGGATGCTCACTGGGAGCTTCCACCGACGCAGCCAGGGCGAGCAGTTCGCTCTCGCTCAACCATGAATCTTCAGGCGTGATGTTCGTGACAATCGGCGCCCCCGCGGTGAGGGTCCCCGTCTTGTCGAAGACAATGTGGGTGGTGCGGCCGGCCTGCTCCAGGGCCATGGCGGACTTGATAAGGATTCCCCGCTTGCTCGCCGCTCCCGCCCCGACCATCACCGCCATCGGGGTCGCCAGCCCCAGTGCGCAGGGGCAGGAGATGATCAGCACCGTCACCGTGGAGATGACCCCGGTGGGAAAATCACCCGCGATCGTCCAGCCGATGATGGTAACCAGGGCGATGATGAGCACGGTCGGCACGAAAATCGAACTCACCCGATCCGCAAGTCGCTGGATGTCCGCCTTGCTTGACTGCGCCCGTTGGACCATCTCGGCGATGCGGGCGATGGTGGTATGCCGTCCGTCCACCGACGCCTCGACCACGAGCCGGCCCGTGGTGTTGAAAGATCCGGCGACGACCTCATCACCCGTACGCTTCACCACCGGCAGGGATTCGCCCGTCACCACCGCCTCATCGAGTTCCGATTCACCTTCACACACCGTGCCATCAACCGGAACCCGCGCCCCCGGGCGAATAAGAAAACGGTCGCCAAGCTGCACATCGCCGCTGGGAATGATTCGCGTGGTCCCATCCTCGTCGAAGACCTCCGCCTCTTCCGGCTGAAGCTCCAGGAGTTCGCGCACCGCCGACCCCGCTTTCGCGGTGGCGTAGGCCTCCATCCAGTGCCCGAGGCTGATGATGCCGAGCAATGCCGCGGCTTCCGTGAAATACAGGGGTTGCTCAAGCAACCTTCCGAAGGATTGCGCGATGAACACCACCAGGGAAAAAACATACGCGGTGGTCGCCCCGATGGCGATGAGGGTGTCCATGTTGGTGGTGCGCCGAATTGCTGCGTTCCAGGCCGAGCGATAAAACCCCGCCCCCGCGACGGCGAGAACAAACGTCGATCCCGCGAACATGATCCACCCCGTCCAGGCCAGATCCATGCTCCGCGTCGTCCAGTGCAAAATTTCCAGCGGCGCCCACACCCCCAGCCCCACAATCGCCCGGAACCGCCATTGCCGTTCATGTTTCGCCTGCCTTAGTTCGATCTCGCTGCGAAGCTCGGCAGGGGCGGCGATATCCTCGATCAACTCGGCGGAGTAGCCTTTATGCTCGATGGCGGCGATCAGCTCCTCGGGCTTGAGGTTATGGCCCTCGACCTGGGCCCGGTTGGTGGTGACGCTGACGCTGGCGGCCGTGACCCCGGGCCGGGCCTCGATGGCCCGCTGGACGGTCGCCGCACACCCGGCGCAGGTCATACCCTCGATTTTCAGGTCCATCACCTCACTTTTAGGGGATTGAGCCGTTGCGGTCGTCATGGTGGGTATCGTATGCCGCCTGAATCTGTGAAGAATCAATCTCCATGAAGGGTTAACTTGTCTGGCGGGGTCGAGCGGTCGATAATTGTGGTGCCCATGCCATCAGAAACGCCTCCAAATCGAGTACCCCAACTGGCCGGTTCCGCCGCCACCATTATTGCCATGTTATCCATGGTCACGATGGTCTCGGTCATGCCTGCCAGCCGGACGGTGATGAGCGAGGCGCGTTGCTCGCAATCCGAAACCCCGTCCATGCGGGAAGTGGCGGTGGCGATGGCCGCCGCTGCCGCCCGGGATCTGCTCGGGAACGACCGGCTGGATACGGCCCTGTCATCGTGCGAAGCGGCGGAGATGGTCGAGCTCCAGGTCCGATCAACCCTTGCCCTCAATCTCGGGGCAGCTCCCAGCTTCTTCACGCTTCCCGATGAGCTTTTGATCGATCTTCCCCCTCCGGGCTGCTGAATCGCCATTGGCAACAAACATATTGGGGACGCTCTGCGATGTTGATTCGCGGCCCGATTCCGATTCAGCCCAGATGACATTCGATACTTTCCAACGAGGTGAATGATGGCCATTCCCTATATCAGCCCGTTCATGAAGAAAATCTTTGGTACGCGCAATCAGCGCCTGGTGAAGCGATACCTGCGTATCGTCGATCAGGTCAGCGCGTTTGAGGATGAGATACGCACCTTCAGCGATCCCGAACTTCGCGCGAAGACGGATGAGTTCCGCCGGCGTCTGGCCGAAGGTGAAAGCGATCAGGCCCTGATTCCCGAGGTCTTTGCCGTCGCCCGCGAGGCGATGGATCGCGCGGTGGGGATCCGCAACATCTTCAATCCCGACGAGTCATTCGATCCTGCGGTTCTGCCGGAGGATATGCAGACCCTGTACGCCCAGGTGAAGGCCGAGATCGAGAAGACCGAGCCGAAGCCCCCGACCGGGGACCTGCTGGGCAGTGAGAAGCCGGTGCCGTCCTGGATGTTCGTGGACATTCCGCCGGAGCTGTATGAGGCGGTTCGTCAGTGGCACCCGGATTCGAAGCCTCCGTACCGGGCGCGGCCGTTTGATGTTCAGATCATCGGGGCGATCGTGCTGTATGAAGGCCGGATCGCGGAGATGAAGACGGGCGAAGGCAAGACGATCGTCGCCCCGCTGGCGTGCTATCTCGCGGCCCTTCAGGATCAGCAGGTGCATGTGGTGACGGTCAACGATTATCTCGTGCAGCGCGACCGGGACTGGACGTTTCCGTTCTTCCGGACTCTGGGCCTGACGGTGGGGGCGATCCATCCCCATCACGAGCAGCCCCCGGAATTGAAGAAATTGGCGTACGACTGCGACGTGCTCTACGGCACGACCAGCGAGTTCGGTTTCGACTATCTCCGTGACAACATGAAGCTCAGCGCCGCCGAGCAGGTGCAGAAGCGACGGCATTTCGCGGTGGTGGACGAGGTGGACTCGACCCTCATCGACGAGGCGCGCACGCCCCTGATCATTTCCGGACTCGCTCACGAGCACAAACCCCGCTACGACATGGCGGACACTCTCGCCCGTGAACTGGTGCAGAAGCAGAAAGAATGGAACGACGCCGACCAGAAAGTCCAGTCGTGCCTGGTGGAGATCTCCGGCCTGGAAGGCGATATCCGCAACGCCCGGGAGAAAAGCAAGATTCCTCCTCTCAAGGAAAAAATGGATGCGGCCAGGAAGCGACTGCCCGAACTCGAAGACCAGCGCGACCGCTTTACCCAGTACTACGAAGTCGAGATGGACAAGAAACGCGCGAACATCACCCATGAGGGTATCGCCAAGGCCCAGAAGATCGCCGGCGTCGGTTCGTTCTATGTCGGTGACAACATGGACATTCCCCACCTGCTCGAGCAGTCAATTCGCGCCCATACCGTCTATCAACGCGACCGCGATTACGTCGTCGCCCCGGATGAGCATGGGGAAATGAGCGTGATCATCGTCGATCAGAACACCGGCCGGAAAATGATCGGCCGGCAGTGGTCCGATGGCCTGCATCAGGCGGTGGAATCCAAGGAGAAGGTGCCCATCAAGGATGAGACCCAGACCATGGCCACCATCACCATCCAGAATTTCTTCAAGCTCTACGACAAGCTCGCGGGCATGACCGGCACCGCCGACACCGAGGCCACCGAGTTTTACGAGATTTACAAGCTTGACGTGGTGGTGATTCCCACGAATGTGCCGGTGGTGCGGGTCGATCACAACGATCTCGTGCTCATCGCCGAAAAGGACAAGTGGGAGGCGATCGTCGATGAGATCAAGATTTTCCATGACGCGGGGCGACCCATGCTCGTGGGCACCACCAGCGTCGAGAAATCCGAGCATCTCAGCAACATGCTGACCCGCAAGTACAACATCAAGCATGAGGTGCTCAATGCCAAGCACCACGAGCGCGAGGCGGACATCATCAGCAGCGCGGGGCAACTCGGGTCGGTGACGATCGCCACGAACATGGCGGGGCGGGGTACGGACATCAAGCTCGGACGTTTCCGTCCGGAGGATCTGATCGATCATTGGAAGCGACGGGGAATTTGCCCGAAGCAGGTCAATCCCGACATGCCCGAAGACGAAATCATCGCCACGGTCTATCGCCACATCGCCCCGAAGGAACTCGACCGGAAGAAGAACGAAATCGATGACATGTCCGACGAGGAGATCCGATCCGCATTGCTGCAAATGTGGTATGTCGAGCATTGCTTCGGCGATGAGCGGAAGGCCGGGGCGATGTCCGATGCCGCGCTCACCAAGGAACTCGATCAAACCCAGTCCTGCATTCTCCACAAGCTGCGCTGCTTCCGGGACGTCGAGGACCTGGGGGGGCTACATGTGATCGGCACCGAGCGACACGAATCGCGCCGGGTCGACAACCAGCTTCGAGGCCGGTGCGGGAGGCAGGGCGACAACGGCTCCAGTCGATTCTTCCTCAGCCTCGAAGATGACCTGATGAAGATGTTCGCGGGCAAGACCACCCTCAATCTCCTCAGCAAGCTGGGTATGAAGGAGGGCGATGCCATCGAGCATCCCATGCTCACCAAGGCGGTGGGACGGGCCCAGCGCAAGGTCGAGGAGCGCAACTTCCTCATTCGCAAGAACATTCTTGAGTACGACGAGGTCATGGATCACCAGCGCCACAGTTTTTACGGCATGCGCCAGGATGTCCTGGAAGGGCGAAAGGTCAAGGAGCTGATCTTTGAGCAGATCGATGACTCGGTCGAAGATGCGGTCTTCAACTACCTCGACAAGATCTTCGTCGCCAATTGCATCTCCGAGTGGATTCGCGACACCCTCAGCGTTTCCATCGACCCCGATCGCATCAAGGGAAAGGATCGCGAGGATCTGCACAAACTCATTTCCATCGACGCCAAGGAAGAGGCGGGGACGATGATCAGGGTCACGCTGGGGGAATACATCATGGAGGAGATTAACCTCGACGGCGGGGCGATTGCGGAGGGTGACGCAGAGTCCTCCGATTACAAGGGGCTTGCCGACTGGGCCAATGCCGCGTTCAAGGCGAACGTGAAGGAGAAGGAACTTCGTGAATTGAATCGCGAGGAGATCATTCGGCGACTTGAGGAGGCGGCGTACAAGCTGGTGGACGATACGGACCTGGCCCCGCTCGATCAGTATCTGGTGGGTGACTACGGTGCCGGCGAACTGGTGAAATGGGCGACGAACAAGTTCGAAGCTGAGTTCAAGGCGGAAGAGTTCGCCAAGCTGGAGGATATCGAGGACGCGACGGAAAAGATCAAGGAAGGCGCGCGCAAGGCCTACGCCTCCCGTGAGACCACGTATCCCGTCGAGTTCGCCCTCGACCTGACCACCGCCCAGATGCAGATGAATCCGGAGGAGGCGCTGAAGAATTTCTGTCAGTGGGTGAAATTTCGCTATGAACTGGATTGGAAACCGGATGAGCTTCCCTCGGCGAACCCGGCCGAGCTTCGCACCATCTTGATCGGGGAAGCCCAAAAGTGGGATGAATCGCGCATCAATGAACGCGCTGACCGCGCGCTGGTCGCGGGGACAAGCCCCGAGGCCCTCGACAAATGGTTCCGCGAGAACATGAACACCCAGCTCACCGATGAGGAAAAGGAACGGGCCGCCGACGATCCCAAGACGGTGGCCGAGGGAAAGATCGCCTCGGAACTGCGATCGGAACTGACGCAGTTCGAGCGCTGGGTGCTGCTGCAGATCGTGGATCAGGCGTGGAAGGACCATCTCCACGCCATGGACCAGCTCAAGGAGTCCATCGGGTTCCGGTCGTTCAGTCAGAAGGATCCCCGGATCGAGTTCAAGCGTGAAGGTGCGCGGCTGTTCGACGAAATGCACATGGCGATTCGCGACAAGGTGACGGACCTGATTTTCAAGGGGCGTCTCGCCCCGCAGGTCGTCCAGCGACCGCCCCAGGGCCTTCAAGGCCAGCCGGTCCCGCGCGGCACGCAATCGCCGGATGGCGGGCGCGGCGCAGCACGACAGGTTATGCGTCAGCATCAGCGCCCCGCGGTGCGAACTGCGGAGCCTGCGATCGCCGCCGCGGCTGCCGCGGCATCCGCCACCGGAACCGCCGCCCAACGCCGAAGCCTGGACGAAGCCCAACGCGCCGGTCAAGGGGTAAGCAAACTCAAGCGACGGCCCATGCACGCCAAGGTCACCGTCGGACGCAACGAACCCTGCCCCTGCGGCAGCGGCAAGAAGTACAAGCGGTGTTGCGGCAAGCGCGGGTAGGCATCACAAAGGGTGGCAGGGTCAGGCGCTTCGCCTGCCACCCTGCTCGTCAGCTCCGGCCCGGTCTCAGCGCCAAACCCAGCAGCACCGCCAGCGGGATGATGACCATCCACGGCAGGTGATGCAGATAACCGGCTTCATAGCACGCACTGCCGATGATCACCACCATGCCGTACGTCACAAGGTTGCTCCGGGTGAGGCTCATAGTCCGCAGCGGCCCCATGAACAGCAACACGTAGGCGGGGAAGATGAGACCATAAAACCCGAGGAAACGGATGTAGATGTCATCGAGCCCCTGGAAGGGGTTGTCGAAGAGAACTCCGGCGAACGCCAGGGGCAGAACGATCAGCGGGGCGAGCATCGTCACCGATGTTCTCCACTGACAGCAGTCGATCGACAAGGCCCGGACCTCCTTCATGTGAACCGCCACGGTGAAGATCGACTGGGTCAGCAGATGGGCCCCGATGATCCACGTCAGCTTCGTCTGGGCGATCGTCCAGTAGGCGCAGGTGAAAAGGATCATGACCGCAAACGCAATGCCGAAGACGCCGAAGGCGTGACGATTGTCTGATTGCTGCAACGCCCGGTGAAACGTCGGATCGAGATAGGGGCACAGCAGAAAACCGAAGGTGAAGGCGGGGGCGAGCCAGACGAGTTCGTTCGAGGGCCAGCTTCCCTCCCCGATGATGTCGCGCAAAGGATCGATGCCATGCCGCGCGAAGGCGAACAATGACGCCGCATAGACCAGCAGGGCAAAGACCGGCATAACTCGAAACGGCAGGACGCTCAAGGCCCAACCGATCAGAATCAGCGCCGGACAGGCGACAAGGGGAATCCAGGTCGAGGCAAGGTCCGGGGGAAGCAAATACAGACTGGCGAAGCCGATGAAGAACACGTGGTAGGCGATGGTGACCAGGGAGAAACACTTCATCGCTTTGCGGTGCTTCAGGACGAGGGCGAGGGAGCGTTCGCGGTTTTTCAGGATGTACCCGAACGCGGCGCACCCGAGGATGTTGGGGATCGCAAAGATGAGCAAGCCCGGCCAGCCGAATCGCTCAAGCATGAGCGCGGGCAGGTACATCCCGATGCACCACGTCCA
>JADFSH010000064.1 GCA_022560875.1 Planctomycetota bacterium
GCTTAAGCGCTGCCTCAAGTACAGGCGTTTCAGTTGAATCAACCATTATTGGTACGTTGACTTGCCGAACATATCGGCTGATGACTTCGCTTATATCCTTAACTCCATCGCGTCCAACATAATCAACACAAACATCCAGTAGATGCGAACCGTGCTTTACTTCATCACGGGCCATGGAAACCAGGCCATCGTAATCTTCTTCATCTAGTAAACGTTTGAATTTGCGCGAACCATTTGCATTTGTGCGCTCAGCTATTATTAGAAAAGACTTATCCTGCTTGAAATCAACCTGGCTATAAAGGCTCGAACATCCAGCGTTGGGTTTTACCACTACACGTTTTGCAGGAGCGCGGTCTCCTACTGCTTCGGCTAGTAGTTTGATATGTTCAGGCGTTGTGCCGCAGCGGCCACCTACGATATTTACGCCAAATTCTTCGACGAAGCGCATCATCGCTTCGACGAATGACTGGGGTCCAAGTGGATATTCTGTTCGCCCCTCTACTAAAACAGGCAAACCCGCATTTGGAATTACCGAAACTGGACCATCCCAATGTTTAGTAAGCCATGCGAGATGTTCACCCATTTCCGTTGGGCCTGTTGCGCAGTTTAAGCCGAGCGAAGCTATGGGGAACATGGAAAGTGCGTTGGCTGCTGCCTCGATTTCAGTTCCAAGCAGCATGGTATCTGTAGTTTCAATAGTAACGCTGACTAGGATTGGAATATCATCAGTAGTCTTGTTCTTTTGAGATAACGCATCCAAACATGAATTGATTGCACATTTAACTTGTAGTAAGTCTTGACAAGTTTCGAGTAATAGTGCATCGACCCCGCCATCGATTAGGCCTCGCGCTTGCTCTTGATAACTATCATGCATTTCATCCCAAGTTGTCTGACCCAAACTGACAAGCTTAGTGCCCGGCCCAAATGATCCAATTACAAATCGCGGCTTATCATTTGATGAAAATCGCGCGCAAGCAGCTCGGGCGATTTCAGCTGCATTTTTATTTATTTCATATGTCCAACTAACCACATCAGCATCAAAATCACGGAAGACGAGCTTGTTGGCCCCGAAGGTGTCGGTCTCGATGGCATCGGCCCCGACTTCGAGGAAGGATTCATGGATACCTTGCACCAGGTCTGGACGACTGCGGACCAGGACATCCACGCAATTCTCTCGATCGAGATAATCCCGGCTGACATCAAGATCCATCGCCTGGATGGTCGCACCCATCGAGCCATCAAAAATGATGACGCGTCGCTTGAGCTCGTGAAGGAATCGGCAGATCATGACCAACAATCCTACTCAGGGCCGAGAGGCCTTTCAACCTTTCATCCGGATGAACGGATGGAAGCGGGCCTGTTTCTCTCTACTCGGAAAAACAGTTTCCGGAATTCATCCTTACATTCAATTTGCAGCGGTATTATCACCATCTCATAGGCCTCAGCCACGCTAATACGTGACAAGGATTCAATATATGCCCATTTATCGTGTCAAAAAGAGCTATTTCCATCCTCTTATACTCACTATCGGCGTCATTATTGGACTCTTGATGACCGGCCCGACCGGGGCGATGCAAGATTCCAGACCTTCTTTACCACCCCCTCAAATCGCTGCTGCTGATCTGCCTAATGGACTCGATCTGGTCAAGCAGGCCATCGAGACCATCGGAGGACGTGAGGCTTTTGAGCAAATCACCTCCATGTCCATCAAGGGGAGCATGTCTGCACAGAAGCTGACGCTCGCGGTAGAAATCCACACGGCACAAAACGGGCGTTTCATCTACAAAATATCGATACCCAAAGGCGGGGTCAGGACCACCGGCTCGGATGGGACCGTGGGTTGGAGACTCAACCCCGACACGAGTGGGTATGAACTCCTCGATAAGGCCGACCTCATCGAAAACAACCGGCAAGCCAACATTCACACAATCCTGCTGCAAGTGGAAGACCGCTTCAGCCGCATCGAAACCATCTCTCAAGAAGACTTCGGCGGGAAAGACGCTTACACCGTCAGGCTTTCCTCTGACGATGGCAAGGAAGAGTTCATGTTCTTCGATACCGGGAATCAGATGTTGCTGGGGGTCAAGATCATTGACGATCAGGAACAATCATTCTTCATGCAGTTCGACGATTGGGAAACATTCGGTGAGGTCAAACTCTTCCGGAAAATGCTGCTCTCCCGCGAGGGCCTGGTCCTGGAAACGCAGTTCACCGAAATCACCATCAACGAAACCGATCCCGCCATCTTTCAACAACCGGAGCAAGTGAAAAAGCTGGTCGCGGAACGAGAGAATGAATCGAATAAGCAGACGCCCCCGGCTACAACCCAACCTGATGGGGCCGGATGAAAGAACGAAACGTCTTTCCGAACAATCTTGAAATGTCGGATTTCATCACATCCAGGACATGCCACGACCCTCGACCCGACCCTAGACTGAACCACATATGACTGAATACGCCATTCGCATCAAGAAAGTGAACAAGCGGTTCGGGTCCACCCATGCGGTGAGGGATCTCGACCTGGATGTTCCCACCGGCAGCCTCTGCGGCTTCCTCGGCCCCAACGGGGCGGGCAAGTCCACCACCATCCGCATGATCATGTCGATCATCTACCCCGACTCGGGTTCGATCGACGTGCTCGGCTCCAGCGCGATGAACAACAAGGATCGCATCGGCTACCTCCCCGAGGAGCGCGGCATCTATCGCAAGATGAAAGTCGGCGACTTTCTGGTCTACCTGGCCAAGCTCAAGGGCGTGTCCGGCCCGAACCTTCGCAACCAGGTCGCCGAATGGCTCGAACGCATCGATCTTCCCGAGGTCATCAACAAGAAATGCGAGGAGCTTTCCAAGGGCATGCAGCAGAAGGTGCAGTTCCTCGCCGCGATCATTCACGACCCCGACCTGATCATTCTCGATGAGCCGTTCTCCGGGCTTGATCCCGTCAATGCCGAGCTGATCAATCACCTCGTGCGCGAGATGAACGAAGCGGGCAAGACGATCATCTTTTCCACGCACATCCTCCATCAGGCCGAGCTACTGTGCGATCGGATCTTCCTCATCAACAAGGGCGTGAAGCTGCTTGATGCCACGCTGGATGAGATCAACGAGAAGTTCAACCCCCGCACCCTGCTGGTCGAGCCGCTCAACGGCCAGGCGAATTTCACTGATATCCAAGGCGTGATCGGAATGCGTCCCATGCCCGACTCGGCCGCCTTCGAGATTGAGCTTCAGGAGCAGGCCGATCCCCAGCAGGTCATGCAGCAGATTCTCCAGTCCGGGCCCATGCGATCGGTCGCCCTGCGTCGGTTGACCCTCGATGAAGTCTTCATCCAACAGGTCAAAGTGGGAGGCGGCGATGAGGCCGCGGCCCTGGCCCGGGAGGAACTGAGCCATGTCTAAGATCCTCACCGTCGCCTGGCGCGAATTCACCCAGACCGTCATGCGAAAGATCTTCATCATTGCCGTGCTGGGCATGCCGGTGGTCTTCATCGGCATCATGGTTGCGGCCGCCTTTCTCATGGAGGGAAACAAGCAGCCTCCGTTGATCGGGACCGTCGCCATTGTCGATGCGTCCGGTGACGTGGCGATCGCGGCCAAGGTGGAGTTTGAGGCCGCACGCATCCGCAGCGAGGCGCAGCAGAAACTTCAGGATCAAGCGGAAAAAATGATTGAGGGCGTGAAAAGCGGCAATCTCGGTTCGATGCCCACCGCCCCGAGTCAGGCCGACAATCTCGCCCTCCGCGGCAAAGTTGAGATCACCATCGAGTCCGCCAGCGCGGACAATGAAGAGCAACTCGAGGCCCTCCAACAACGAATACGCGAGAAAACCCTCCTCGCCGTGGTCGTGATCCCGCCCGAATTACTTCAGCCCCCCGAAGCGGAAGCCACCGACGAGGAGGCGCTTCATTACAGCCTCTACGTCAGTGAAGACTTCGACAGCGACCATGCCAGTCTGATCAGACAGCGCCTGGGCAAGTCCATCGTGCGGGTCCGGGCGCAGCGCGCCGGGTATGAGCCTGAGCAGGTCATGGCGATCATCAAGTCACCCAGCGCGGATACCAAGCGAATACTTGCCGAGGGCGGCATCGCGGATGAAACCAAGGGGGACCGGGTCTTGAGGAAGATGATCCCCATGGTTTTCATGATGCTCATCTGGATCGGGGTATTCTCCTCCGCCCAGCACCTGATGATGTCCACCATCGAGGAAAAATCCAACCGCGTGATGGAAGTCCTGCTCAGCGCGGTCAGCCCCTTCCAGCTCATGGCGGGGAAGATTCTGGGGCACGGCGGGGTGGGGTTGCTCATCGTCTCGATCTACTCATCCGTGATTTTTGCCGCCCTCATCGCCTTCTCGTTCTTCCATCTCATCGATCCCATGGACATCGTCTATCTTGTCGTGTTCTACCTCATGGCGTACTTCATGATCGCCTCGATGATGGCGGCGGTGGGCAGCGCGGTGAGCGATATCCGCGAAGCCAATACGCTGGTCACGCCGATGATGATGATTCTCATCGTGCCCTTGATGCTGTGGCCGGTGATCATCGAAGCCCCCAACGGCCTCATCGCCACCTGGTGCAGTTTCATTCCCCTGGCGGCCCCGTTTGCCATGATCCTGCGTCTCGCTGCGGAAGAGCCGATCCCCACCTGGCAGATTCCGGTCTCAATCATCTGGGGCTACATCTGCGTATTGGCGATGGTCTGGGGCGCATCGAAGATCTTCCGCGTCGGCGTGCTCATGTACGGCAAGCCTCCCTCACCGCTCGAATTGATCAAGTGGATGCGGTATTCGTAACCGTCAAACTCACTTCTCCCGGATTCATTTGTTGCTTGCGCTGTAAAAAACGCAAGACCCCGAACGCAATCATGAACAGTGCGATGAAGTGATATCCGCCCAACGCGCCGGTCATGCGCGGCCCGTCGCGCAGGAACTCGTGACCGAAACGGAACAGGCCGTAGGCGATGAGGTAGATGTGAAAGCGGTTTCCCTTCTGCCAATCGCAGCGCGTAGCGACAATCGCCCAGATCAGAAACACCACATTGAACAGCAACTCAACCGGGGCCGCGGGCCAGCGGGTGATCCCCTGCCCATCCGTCATCGTCCACCAACTCGCCTCGCACACGCTTCCCGGACAACACCCCGCGAAAATGCAGCCGATCCGCCCCAGGATCAATCCGATGGGGGCGACGATGGCGAACACATCGCCGGTGGTATGGGGATACTTCAAATACTTCTTGCCGATCTCCACCGCGAGGTATCCCCCCAGCAATCCGCCGGTGATGCTTCGGCCGCTCAGCAGCGCGATCCAGTTGTCGCGATAGAACCACCCTTCGGCGAAAAGAAACGCCAGCTTCGCCCCCAGCAGAGCCCCGAACAGGCCGCAGAAATACACCCAGGTCAGGCGGCTGTCGTGCTGCGTTTCTTTCCCGGTGATTCGGCCCCAGACCCAGGCCGTGAGCAGTATGCCCGCGAGCATGAGCATGCCGTACACATTGAGCGGCGGCGCTTCGTTCATGCCCCCGGATGCCCCGGATGCCCCGCAGCCCCGCCATGGAGGTAATACCTGCAAAAGGAATCGAGCGTTCCATCCCGGCGAATCACATGCGTGCAGCAGCGGTCGATGCGATCCTGATCGAATGTCCACGCATCCATGAAGGGCTTGATGAACAGGCGGAAGGGCTGCTCGGGGCCGATCTCGAATTGCCGGAGGATGTCGCCGAGCGGCTCGCTCTCGCAGCCGCATTGGGAGAGGTCTTCGAGCCGATAGTTCACGCGATTGCCGAGGAAACCCTGAAGCGAGGACAGGTCGATGAGGCGGCTGATCCCGATGGTCCCCTGCTTACTGCGCAACAGATAGCCCACGGTGTGACAATTCGGATCGCCGCAGGGAAGCGGGGTGAAGTCGTCTTCGGTCAGCAATCCCTCGGACTGGGAGACGACGGCCTTGATGACATCGCCAACGGAAATAGGGGATGGCACACTTTGAGCGATAGGCAAATTTGATTCGATGTGGGGTGTCCGGGGGATCCGGCCGCTGGTGAACATCGGCTGAAAGGTGATGCCGCGACAGTGGCTGCGTTCCAAACCGAAGCGCAGGGTGTCGCCGAGATAGCCGATCGTCAGGGGGGAGACCACCATCGCCAGTGTCGAGGGAACCCCCAGCGCGCCGCACTCGTCGATCGCTTCCTGCTTGATGGCGCGAAGGTCCGCCCCACGGAGTTCGAGCTGGCCTTCTTCCTGCACGCCGTCGAACTGCATGTAGAGCTCGAATTTGCCGAATTGTGATCTCGACTCGGCGAGTCGGCGGCGGAAGTCTTTATCACGGGCAATGCGGAGGCCGTTGGTGTTGAGCAGGATGTATCCGATTTCCTGGTTGGCGAGAGCCCAGTCAAGAAGTGTGAAAAATTCCGGATGCAGGGTCGGTTCGCCCCCGGATAACTGGAGGACATCGATCATTCCCTTCCGGTCGATGACCCCCTGAACTCTCTGCCGGAAATTGTCGAAGCTGATGCAATCGACTTTTTCGTTCACCCCCAGTTCCGAGGAAGCGTAACACGTCGGGCAGGGCAGATTGCACGAATCGACGATCTCGATGAGGGCGATACAGGAGGAGAGGACTTCAAATGGGTCGACGTCATCCTGGGGTTTCTCAGCACTTTGACAGCCGCAGGAAGAACTGTTGCAAGTTTTATTTTCCGAGGAGCCGTGTGACTCGTGATAGAAGCGGGCGTCTGATGCGAGCCGAACCCTGAACTCGCCATGCTCCGGGCAGGCTTTCGTCATGAAGACGCTGCCGTCAACATCTTCAATGTCCGCGGCAACTTCCCGCAGACACACCGGACAGCGGCTGATGGTAGTTTTTATGAATACGGCCGTCTTGGAAATCATATTACAACTCTCACGGTAACAAGGCACCTACTGCTAGCGAGGAAAGCGTGAGCGCCCCCGGTTGGCTTGTCTGGTCATTCATGCGTACTTGGTCCTGCGTAAGCCTGATCTCCAGAAAGCTCTTCATACCTATCCATGTATCATGCAATCTTCCGGGGGTGAAGGCAAGCATTTCAAAAACTTGATCCCGCCATGATGACCAGACACGCCCCGAAAAGCAGCAGCGGCGTGATCGTCAGTAAAAATATAAGCAACGCAATCACCGTCCCCAACGCCCGGAACCCCGCAATGAACCCTTCCGTTCGCTTCTTCTCCGGCAGGTGATGCTTGAGCATCCAGCGCACCTGGAAATAGCTGTTGACCGGCACCGCCACCAGCATCGGGTAGCCGTAGCAAGCCAGGAGATTTGCGTACTCGACAAACGAGATCGCCCCGAAAAAGATGAGGCCGAACAGCGGCCATCCCAGACTCAGGCAGATCATCATTACGCTCGGCCAGGGCTTGAGCCGGGCTGCGGACTCCGGAGTGTAGGCTGATCCGCATTCCGGACAGTTGCCGCGCCCGGGGAGCCCCTTGAGCAGGTAGCCGCATTGATCGCAGCGTCCTCTGTCTACCGTCGGGGCCGCGACGGGAGGATGCTCGAGCTTTGGCGGCACGCGGGGAGATTCACCCTGATCATCGTCAGTCATGGCGGCAGAATAGTACCCTTGTATCAACACAAAACGGAAATTCGGAGTTATCCACTGCGACTGTCTGAGTTTATGAGTGCGTCCTGATCGGGCTTCACCCCGAGGTCAGTATCAACGCAATCCGGACAGGATGATCAAACACCCAACCCCGAATATGAACGGCCCGCCCACGAAAACCAGCAGGATCAGGACGCATATTGTCGTCCCGATCTTGCGCCAGATCGCCACCGGCCCTTTGGTGCGTATGGCATCGGGAAGGCTTTTTCTCAGCATCGAACGGACCTGGAAGTAGCTGTTGATGCCCACCGCGACGATCATCGAGTAGCCGATGATCATCCCCACCAGCCATGTCGCGTCACGAATACGCCCCGTGTTCAGGAGCAGGGAACCGGCGAACAGCAAGCCCGCGATCGGCCAGCCCATACGCAGGCAGATCATCAACGCTCCCGGCCAGGGCTTTAGCCGCGCTGCAGACTCCGGGGTGTATTTTGAGCCGCATTCCGGACAGTTGCCGCGCCCGGGGAGTCCCTTGAGCGAGTAGCCGCACTGATCACAACGACCATCCTCAATTGTTTGGGTCGATACCTTGGTGGGAGGATGCTCCTTTGCCGGTTGCTCAGGCGGAGATTGGCTCTGCCCTTCTTCAGTCATAACAATAGCCTACCTTCAGTCGAGAATTTCCGCTCGCCGGTATACCCTGTAGGCTTTCCTATCCACCAGTCGATTCATACCCCATGACTACGCAGCAAATGTCGTCAATCCATGCCGATTTCGTTTCCCTGGGCCTCGCCCCGGAGGTCGCATCAACCCTGATGTCGGCTCTCGAAGCGGGCATCGAATCCGGCGATCTCGAATCCGCCTGGCGGAGCATCTCGAAGACCATCCTTCGGCCCGATCAGCCCTTTGAAGTCCATCTCAAGGCTCATGCGGCGTTATTTGCCAATTGGGATATGGCAACTCGCCCCGCCCCGGTCTGGAGCCCCGATCGGGACGAGATTGATGCCACGAATCTCGCCGCCCTGATGGGCGACGAGGAGATTGATGATTACGAATCGCTGCATCGCTGGTCGGTGGAGGATGTCGCCGGGTTCTGGGCGGAGCTGATCGACCGGCTGGGCATTCACTTCATGACCAAGCCAAATCGGGTCATCGCTGACGATGCTGATGTGCGCACCCCCGACTGGCTGCCCGGGGCGATGCTGAACATCTCCGACAGTTGCTTCAATGCCAACGCGGACGCCCCGGCGATCATCCACGCCCGCGAAGACGGCACGCTCAACACCATGAGCTACGCGAAACTTGACGCCCTGACCAGTCGCGTGGCCAACGGGCTGGTGGAGGCGGGTTTGGAGCCCGGCGATGCCATCGCCATCGACATGCTCATGACGGTCGAGTCGGTGGCGATTTATCTGGGCATCGTCCGCGCCGGGTGCGTGGCGGTTTCCATCGCCGACAGCTTCGCCCCGGATGAAATCGCCACCCGCCTGCGTATCGCCGAGACGAAAGCGATCTTCACCAATGATTTTATCCTGCGCGGCGGCAAGCAATTGCCTCTCTACGAAAAAATCTGTGAGGCCAATGCGCCGCTCGCCATCGTGCTTCCGGTTGATGATGAGCCTGGAGTCGCTTTGCGCGAAGGTGATCTGGCGTGGAACGATTTTCTCAGCAATGACGATACTTTTGACGCACTACCCTGCGAGCCGGCGGATCACAGCAACATTCTCTTTTCCTCCGGGACCACCGGCGATCCGAAGGCGATTCCATGGTCGCACACCACCCCGATCAAATGTGCGGCGGATGGATGGCTGCATCAGGATATTCAAAACGGCGATGTCGTCGCCTGGCCGACCAACCTCGGCTGGATGATGGGGCCGTGGCTGATCTACGCTTCGTTGGTCAACAAAGCGACCATCGCCCTCTTTGAAAGTGCGCCGAACACCCGCGCCTTCTGCGAATTCGTGCAGAACGCAAGGGTCACGATGCTGGGCGTGGTGCCAAGTCTCGTCAAGGCGTGGCGCATGAATAACCTGGTTGAGGGGCTCGACTGGTCCTCAATTCGCTGTTTCAGTTCCACCGGCGAATGCTCCAACCCCGAGGACATGTTCTGGCTGATGAGTCGCGCCGGCTACAAACCCGTCATTGAATACTGTGGCGGGACGGAAATCGGAGGCGGGTACATCACCGCCACCACAATCCAGCCCGCGACCCCCGCCACCTTCACCACCCCCGCCCTCGGACTCGATCTGGTCATTCTCGACGATCAGGGCAATGAAGCCACCACCGGCGAAGTGTTCCTGATCCCGCCCTCGATCGGCCTCTCCATCGAGCTGCTCAATCGCGATCATGACGAGGTTTATTTTCAGGGAACCCCCGGATACCCCGGATCCCCCGAGCATCCCCGCGGGAGTGATGAAAAGATTCTCAGGCGGCATGGGGACGAGATCCGCCGCCTCGGGGGTGGCTATTTCCAGGCTCTGGGCCGGGCTGATGACACCATGAACCTGGGGGGGATCAAGATCAGCTCCGCAGAGATCGAGCGGGTGCTGAATGAGACTGAATGCGTTCATGAAACCGCGGCCATTGCCGTCCCCCCACCCGGAGGCGGGCCTGATCAGTTGATTGTGTATGCGGTGCCGGATTCGGGATCGACCATCGATCCGGAGACGATTCAGCCGCTTATGCAGGACTCCATCAAGCGACATTTGAATCCCCTTTTTCGCATTCACCGGGTGATCATCCTGGAAACCCTTCCCCGTACCGCCTCCAACAAGGTCATGCGCCGGACATTGCGGACGGATTATCAGCTTTCACAGTGAGATTCGATCCCCGGGGGCAATAGGAAGCTACCCCTAACATAATGCGAATATTCATGCCTTGATGACTGTCAGGGCAAATCGCAAACTCATCAGATGAATTCGATGAGGATTCTCATCCGGTTGAAGGTGTAAAATTTGTGGTGAGCATCTTGAATTGCGGTGTTTTGATGATTCTCTGCCATATTGCATTGCCCACGGCGTTGGACAGATGCTGACATGGTCAAGTAATGGATCACCCCGCCTCAACCGATGGGTAACGAGGCTGCCTATAAAAATGAGGAGATGAAGTCCGATGTGCGTCTACCTGCGTCCGATAAATTATCATCGCCACCTGATTGTTTCAGCCCTGTTGATTCTGGTCGGCCTTGCGGCACCCGCTCATGGTCAGATTGGTGATGGGACGGGTCTGGCGGAAGCACTCAACCCGGAATATTTCAATCGTGACATCGTGACCTTCGCGGATGAACTCGAACTGGATGACATCCAGCGTGTGATCGTCGAGGCGTTGTTTGAAGACTATCTGTATGGTTTTGAAGAAGCCAAATCGCTCATGTCCTCCCGCTTTGAGTCAATGGGGGATGAACTCCGGAGCATGGATAAGGGAAGCGTGGTCAAGGCCGCGCTTCGCCCGCTCCGGGATTTGATCGATACCAAGGATACGCTCCGCGAGCAACTTTTCAGCAGCGTTCAGACCGTGCTCACGAATGAGCAGATGTTGAAATGGCCTTCCTTTCTCAGGCGCATGACCAGGGTGAAAACCCTCAGCAAAGGCAGGCTCTCGGGAGAGTCGATTGATCTGTTTTATGTTCTCCGCGACATGCGGCTTCCCTCGTCACTGATCAATACCATCCAACCGGTCCTCCTTGATTATGAAATCAACCTTGACTATGCGCTGAATGCGCGCAATGCCTCGTTTGTTCTCGCCCAACAAACGCTCCTGGATTCAATAGCGGATCTCAATAAGGGAACAGACACCAGGGTCGCGGAGCGCCAGATCAAACTTCGGGTGGCCATCCGGGATGTCAACAATCAATCTCGAGAATTGATTGCCGACGCGCTGCAGGAGAAAGCCGGCGATATTTTCCACAGACTTGCCCTTGAACGCGCCTACCCCACCATCTTTCGCAGGTCCATGCTTCAGAAACTTCTGAGTGCGGCTCTCGATCTGGAAGACCTTGAGGAAGACAAGCTGCAGGAGATACGTGATTTCAGCCAAGAATACATGACGGAATTGGTGGAACTGAATTCCGTCATGCTGCAAGACCTTCTCGTGTCTGAGCCCCGGGAAATGCTGGATAAAATCGAGGCGTTCAAAGCACGGTCACGGGGACAGAAACCGACCCGAACCACTTCTCGATCCCGGAATGCGCAATTTCGCATCAACGAACTCTCGACCCCCTTCATCACGAGGCTGCAAGACCTTTTGACGCAGGAGCAATTCGCCTCTCTGCCGCAGGCACAACGGATTATCGAACGACAGCGTCGTCTCGACCGGTTGCGCATCATGGAGACCATCAATCAAAAGGAAGAAACACCCGCTCGTTCCAAGAAAGATTCATAACGTTCCTAAGAAACCGAATCGGAAGGATCAAAAATCAGATCCCTCCGGCAAGACCGATTTTCATCCCAAGGACGAAAAGGGAACGATTTCAGAATTCCTATGTCAGAGACCAAAGCGAGTTTGATCTCATCTTCATATTCACGAACCCAAACGAGACGCGATTGGGAAACCGACCCGGAATCTGCCGGCAAAAGACGACGGCTTCCGGCCATCCTGACTATGAGCGATTCAATTCCCGGATAACACCAGGGGCATGAGAAGCAATGACGGATTTTCAATCATCAATCAGCCCAGAGAGATCTTCGGGAAACGGATTGCCCCGGGAGAGCATGTCGCTGCACGCAAATGAAGAGCAGTCCATCCGTGAACGCTGCAAGATCCTCGGAATTGAGTGGGTGGAAGAATCTCCCCAACCCGATCCGGAAGCGATCGCCCTGATCGATTCGGAAACCGCGGTGCGGCTCCGCATCGTCCCCATTCGTCAAAATCGAAACCGACTTCAAATCGCCATGCTTGATCCGCTGGATATCGAATCGGTGGATGAACTTTCAACCCTGGTGGGACACCCTATTGAACGTATCGGGCTGGATTCAAGCCTGTTTGCCGATCTCATGCGCGAGCATTACGGCACCACGGCGGCCCGCATGGCGGAAAGCCTGGCGGGAGAGGCCGATGACGATGCCGGCGATCTCGAACACAATCTCGAGGCCATCGATGCGGAAGACATTCATCGCATGGCCGAGCAGCCCACGCTGATTCATCTCGTCAACCTGTTGTTGCTCGAAGCCATTCAATCCCGTTCTTCCGATGTTCACATCGAGCCATTCGAGAATGAATTGAAAGTCAAGTACCGCGTGGACGGGATTCTGATAGAGCAGGCTCCTCCCCCGAAGCACCTTCAGCCGGCACTGATCGGGCGCATCAAGATCATGTCCGGCATGAATATCGCCGAGCGATTCATACCCCAGGACGGCCACATCACACTGCGCTTCGAGGGGCGCAAGGTGGACATTCGAGTTTCGACCGTGCCGACGCTCTACGGCGAGTCGGTCGTCATGCGCATCCTGGATAAAAACGCCTTGCCACTGGATCTGGAAACGCTGGGGATGGGACAATCGCTCCGAGACACGATGGACAAGCTCATCGCCAAACCGCACGGCATGGTGCTCGTCACCGGACCGACCGGCTCCGGAAAAACCACGACCCTGTACGCCGCACTGTCCAAGCTGTACGACCCCAGCAAAAAAATCATCACCATCGAGGATCCGGTGGAATATGAACTCTCGGGGATCAACCAGATTCCGGTCAATCCCAAACGCGGACTGACGTTCGCCACGGGTCTTCGAGCCATTCTTCGCCAGGATCCCGATGTCATCTTCGTGGGTGAAATACGCGACACCGAAACCGCGGACATCGCGATACGATCCGCCCTCACCGGCCATCTCATCTTTTCCACGCTGCACACCAACGATGCGGTCAGTTCCATCGGCCGCCTGGTGGACATGGGGGCTGAACCCTATCTCATCGCTTCCGTCCTTGAAGGCGTGCTCGCCCAGCGACTGGGACGGCGGATTTGCCCGGAGTGCAAGGAGCGAGTGCCTATTTCCGAAGACATCGAGCATCGCCTGACTCCCTCGGAGTTGGAAATGTTCGAGGGATCGGTTTGGGTCGGGCGAGGCTGCGACGCCTGCAACAATTCCGGCATCCACGGGAGAATCGGGTATTTCGAACTGCTCAAGATCAACGCCCCGCTTCGGAAGGCAATCTCCGACTGCCGGGCGGCTGCGGAATTAATTGAGATTATCGGGACAAACTACACCACCATGCGCCAAGATGGCATGCGTAAGGCCGCGGACGGATTGACCACCATCGAGGAAGTGCTCCGCGCCACGCAAGATACGGATGAGACGGGCGTTTGACCTTATATGCCGAATTTTCAATTCCAAAGTCTGACCACAAGCGGCGAGAGCAGGAGTGGTGTCCTCACCGCCTCTGACCGCGCCGATGCGGTGCGGCTGCTGATGCGTCGCGGCGAAACCGCCGTCCAGCTCCTCCGGGAAGGCGAGCAGGCGAAATCTCCGAAACGAAACCGCGCCACTCAATTTCGCGCCAGCAAATCCTCGATTCAAAAACCGTCTCCGGCCATTACCCTTCGACGAACAAAACGCCCGACCGTTCGACGCACCGAGATGGCGAACCTGATCCGCGAACTGGCCACCGCCATCGAGGCGGGGCTTCCCCTCATGCAATCGCTGCGGATCGTCCGCAAGCAGGCCAGCGGCAACGCCATGCCCGTCATCCTTGACCATCTCATCGAGCGTGTTGAAGCCGGCGACCCGTTGCATACCGCGGCCCGGGATTACGGTCCGCCCTTTGACGACATGATCGTCGGCATGCTGCGGGCCGCGGACGCTTCCGGCCGCATGAGCGAGGTACTCCATCAGCTCGCCGACCTTCTGGAACGATCCGTGGAGCTGCGTCGCGAAGTCATGGGGGCGACGATTTACCCGATGATTGTCGCGGTGCTCATCGCCATCAGCGCGACGATTCTGGTCACGGTGCTGGTGCCTCGATTGATCGAGCCTCTGAAAGACCAGATTCGCATCCCCTGGCCGACCCAGGTGCTGCTGAATGTCGCGAGTTTCCTGTCCGCGTTCTGGCTGCCCTCCCTCATTGGAATCGGCGCGCTCTGGTTCGCCTGGCGATGGTGGGTGAACATTCCCGTCAACCGATTCCGGTTCGATCTCGCCTTGTTGCGCACCCCGGTCCTCGGTCGCCTGCTCCGCGATGTGGCCGTGGCCCGTTTCACCCGAACGCTGGGCACCTTGTCTTCCTCGGGACTCTCCATTCTCGAATCACTGAAGATCACCAACGCCACCCTCGGTAACACGGCCCTCATGCAGGCCATCGAAGACGTTCAGGACAAGGTCACGGCGGGCAAGTCGCTCGCCGAACCGTTGGAGCAATCAGGGCTCTTCCCCCCCCTGCTCATTCAGGTCATCAACCTGGGGGAACGATCGGGCAAGCTTGACCAGATGCTCATGCACGCGGCAACGGCATTTGATCGACAGGTGAACGTCTCCATCCAACTCTTTACGAAGATGCTGCCTCCCTTACTTCTCATCGTGATGGCCCTGCTCGGAGGCTTCGTCCTCGCGGCCATCATTCTGCCGCTGCTCGAACTGCAATCCATGGTTGGATGAAACAGATCCAACTTTCAGACATACGACTCCGAAACAAGGATTCACCACCATGCCAGGAAAGCAAAAACACCGTCGTCCGGTTGCGCCGGATCATCACCTTCGGCGCGGCTTTACACTCATCGAGATCATCGTGGTGGTAACCATCATTGCGATTCTCGCGGGCATCATCGCACCCCGCATCATGTCCAACGTCGGCAAGGCGAAGGAATCACGAGCCAGAAGTGAAGCCAAGCAGATTGCCTCGCTCATCACAACCTACATGCTGGATATGCAGATGAGCCGGCTCGACGACGACTTTGATATTGAAGTGCTTGTACTTGCGCCGGATGACGGCGGCGGTCCCGAAGGCCCCTATCTCCAAAAAAGAGGCGCTCTCGTGGACCCCTGGGGTCGCCCCTACGAGATACGCATCCCGGGCGAGGTCAATTACGACTTTGACATCGTTTCCCTCGGAGATGACGGAGAGATGGGAACGGAAGACGACATCACCAACTGATCAGCCATGCACAGACCTGCCCGTCCAACCCGCTGCGGCTTCACCCTGATCGAGATGATCGTGGTCATCATGGTCATGGCGATTATGGCCACCCTCATCCTGCCCCGACTGTTCGGCAACGACCATCGCCAATTCCAGAACGTCGCGGATCAGGTCTCCGATCTTCTCATGATGTACGCCCAGCGGGAAAGTCTCGGCACGAAACCCGTGGGGCTGTGGGAAGACACCGATCGGCGACAACTGACACTGATGACGCTGGAGGTGTTGGAAGATTCCCTTGAGACGCAATCCAGCTGGGTGATCGATCGTACCGTCCGCCCGGTTTCACTGCCGAAGGACGTTTCCATACTCGACGTTCATGTCGATGGGGAATCGGTGGACATCTCCGAGTGGCCGCTGCAGTCCCCGCCCGGCCAATTGCGGCCATCTCTGGCCATCATCCTGGAAGGGCCGAATGGAATCATCACCATTGCCATGGCTTCCCATTCATTAGTCCCTCTGCAAATTCATTCCGAGCAGTATGGGGAGTGGATGGGGGGTCCGGTGGATCTTGATGCCGCCGGTCGTGATCGGGAGGACTGGTAAGTCATGATCACGCCAGGAAAATCATCACGCAGGCGGCGAAGAGGCTTTGCCCTGATCGATGTCATCGTGGGTGGCGTCATGATCGGCATCGGCGTCACCGCGATGATTACCATCACCAGTCGCGCCCTCACCTCACAAACCGAGGGCGAGCAAATCCTGGTGGCCTCCTGGCTCGCGGATGAACTGTTGAACATGGTGCTGGTGGAGGGACCGGATCAGTATCCGAAAATTCACGATACGATCGGATGGTTCGAGGAACCGTTTGCGAACTTCGAGTACGAGGTGGACATTCAGGACCAGGGGCCACGCCAGCCCTTCCGAGTCATTGCCTATATACGCTGGCCGAAGATGCGCGGCATGCGCGAAATCGCGGTCGAAACGCTGATCGCGAAACTTGAAAGAGACGATATCAGCGTGCCAGATTTTCAACGTGGGTACGTTTGGAGGAGACCGCAGGCAATCCGGTTCATAGAGTCGATTTTGCTCGGATTGCCAATTCCGGGAATTTTCCTGTTTAAGGATGATGAATCTAAATTATTAGTTCTGGACGGCCAGCAGAGGCTCAAAACACTACGGGCTTTCGTCAGAGGAATACTAAACGAGCGACCATTTAGGCTCACTAAGGTCAATGAGCGTTTCAACAATGTGACCTATGACGAGCTTGCTCCAAGTGACCGAAGAAAATTCAACGATACTGTCATCCACGCCACGATAATCGAGCAACTTGAGCCCGATGACGACCAAAGTTCAGTCTTTTATATTTTTGAGCGGCTAAACACCGGGGCCACGCTCCTCAGACCCCAGGAAATACGCACGGCGATCTTCGGCGGCCCATTTGACGAACTGCTGAATGAATTGAACACCTTCGAAGACTGGCGCGCGCTTATTGGAAACAGGTCGATGTACTCCAAAGACAAAGAGCTGATTCTTAGATTTCTCGCGTTCTATTCCTCTTCGGCTCAATACGCATCACCGATGAAGAAATTTCTCAACAAGTTCATGTCAACTCACAAAGATCTGGAACTCATGGGTGCCGACAAATTCGGAAGCAAGTTTAAGGAAACGATCTCTTATGCTCGTGAAACGTTGGGCGATAACGTGTTCAGAACAGGAACGGCGTTCAACGCCGCTATGTTCGAGGCACTTATAGTTGGACTGGCCCGCAGACTTGATCGCGGTCAGACAATGGATTCTGCGCGAGTAGTCGATGCCTACCAGCAACTTAAAAGCGATCCTGAATTTGAGAACGCAATTCGATTCGCAACTGCTCGCCCTGATCATGTTCAAAAAAGGCTTGAATTGGCAACCGCCGCATTCTCCGAAATCGAATGAATCTTTCGCCAATTCGAGCTCACAAACTGAGACTCGACAACGACTTTAGGAAAGCCGTAACATCTGCAGCTGAAGAGTCCGTTGGTCCGATGCTGGCGAAATACCTCTGCATCGCAGTAACTGGTTATTTTGAACAGTCCGTTGCGTATTTGCTTCGAGAGTTTTCAACGCCGATTCTTCGGCGAGGAATCTTTGCGCGCGCTGCTCGAGCCGGACAACCGGTAGACGGTCCAGCGAAATCAACTGGTCGACAATGTCAACAAAGTTGATATTGCTAATCAGGCCAATGCTGGCCGTAAGTCTGGCCATCGACGTTCCTTGCCTGGAGTGGCTTGCACACTGTCACGATTTGCCGCGTGACGGTGTGGAGTGAT